>CAYTRL010000126.1:0-13933 GCA_964439795.1 uncultured Thermodesulfobacteriota bacterium | reverse complement strand
CATTGTGAAGTTTCAGATTTAGTCAAAGCGAATAAAGAACGTTGGCAAAGAACTACAAAGAAAGAATTCGAACAAACGCCATTTGCGAAGAGGATCTGAAAGCCTATTATTACAAAAATCTTCAACAATTCCAGGTCCCGGAGCAAATACGGGGACGGATGATTCTCGTGAAGAGCAAACAAGAGGCGATGGAAATCCTGGAGCTGTTGAAAACAGGAGCCGGCTTTGGTGATCTTGCTTTGGAAAGGTCCATAGACCCCTCCGCAAAAAACGGGGGCGTATTTGGTTGGCAGAGCCGGGGGAGGATGCATCCTGCGATTGAAGACGAGGTATTCAAGCTCCGGAAAGGAGAAATAAGCCAGGTCTTCACAACGCCCTCGGGATTTTATGTCCTTCAGGTTGAAGACAAGAAGCCCCGTGAATATATCCCCTATTCGGAAGTAGAGAAAGAAGTCGGCCGAAATGTAAAGTCCGAGAGGAAGAAAGAGGCGATTGAGAGAAAGGCTCGGGAATTGGAGGAAAAATACCAGGCAAAGACCCATGTGGAGTTTCTCTCGGAACTCAAGGTGCCTGTAGCGGAGATCAAGGATCCGAGGGAGGCTCTCAAAATGCTTCAGGAGGTGATGAACGAGGCCGTTGAGAAACCTTATTAGCGATGGAATCCGGTCCTGTTTCTGATCCTGTCGAACAAGATGGTTTCCCCCCCGCGGGCCCATCCTGCCTCGGGAATACCCGGAGATTCTCCATGATGCACTCCGGTGTCCCCAAGGCAAGAAAGGAGGTGACAACCGTTTGATGGAACCCATGGTGGGATTGTCAGCAACTATGAAATGATTCTGAAGGGAAGGGGGATGGAAATGAACCGATGGATCAAACTGTCAGCAGCCTGCATGTTCTGTATCCTTTTCACGTTAACCCTGACCGTAACCGATTCCCAGGCACAACTTCCGAACGTCATCTTCGCCGGAACGGACACTGTGTATATCGGGGTGGCTCCTTTGGGGACCATCGCCGGGAATGAATGGCGGATCACGGGTGTCATCGATTGGCCGGGCTTGAGCGATCCGGTCGGTATCGGTCTTTGTACATACAACCCTGGATATAATGATTTTGTCCTTTTAATAGGAGCAGACGCTCAATATTATGCACATGCCATTACCGGTACCTGGGCCGGTGACGGCACCGCGGGTTATTATGCGATCTCAACCGGGGATGTAGGGACCTGGACCCTCAATCAAACTCCGCCCTCCACTGCGGAGGCGGGCTCGGATTCCGTGTCTCCCATAAGGAGATAACAGGTTTCCCGGGAGGGAGGATGCCGGGACAGCCATTGGATCCACACGGTTCCGCATCATCACCGGAAGGCCGTCCGGACGCCCCTGCCCGATGAGGCATGTCCGGCGGACGCGAGCCTCCCGCAGGCATATCTCGAACGGCTTGCCGCATCCCATCCGTGGGTGGTGACATAGATGCTATTGTTTCTCCACAAAGGATCCAACACCGATGCGGGGAAGCGGAGGGCGGTGACGACTGGGAAATGTCAGGAAGCATTGAACAAAGGCGCAAAATATTCGGGCAGGTTTTTGTCCGGCGCTATCAGGGTATCGGGATGACATTGGTAGGGTTCAGAACATAAGGGAAGTTGAAGATCACGCTGGTTGGAATCATACTGTTTATATACTGATACACGTATACGTTCATCTTGGCGATTGTCGATTTGGGCACAAACACAATATCATAGGGCTTTAAAATCACGTCCGGCAATTCGCCATGGATCACCTTTTTCAGATTGAGCAGGTAGGCATCGGGCTGGGAACTCCCGTTATTTCTCAACAAGATTACGTTTTTCAACTTGGCCGTGTCGCGGAGCCCGCCGGCCAGGAGGACCGCATCCAGGGCCCTCACCTCTCCCTGGAGCGGGATCATCCGGCACTGGGCTACTTCTCCGCCCACATATGCCCGTTCCGCAAGCGGCTCCAGCAGAATGACGTTCACCTCCGGCGACATAAAATCCGTCACAACGATTGTAATCTCCGGACGCGGTGCATCTCCTAAAAACTTCTCATACAGCTTTTCGAGTTCCGAACCGAGCTGGACGGGCGAAAGGCCGGTAGCCGGTACATCTCCAACCATGGGCAGGGAAATTTTCCCATCCGGCCGGATTTTGACTTCTTCGTCCAGGTCCTTGTTGTACAGATGCTTCACGGCAACAGTTTCGCCCTTGACAAGGGAATACATTTCCGTGGAGGCGCCAAGGGCCGTTGTGTATGCGCGGCTGAGCTCGCTGTCCAGCTCCGCTATTGTCAGGCCTGCGGCCTGGACATCGCCGATCAGGGGAAGGGAAACCTTGCCGTCGGATCGAATTCCCACATCCTGATTGAGATCCGGCCGATACAGGTGGTTGACGGAAATTCTGTCCCCCTGATGTAAAACAAAAACCTGCTTGCTGGCATTTTCATTCAACATTTTGATTTGTGGGGTATCCAGCACCTGTTTTGACGAGGAAGAGCATGCCGGAAGGGTTCCCAGAAAGAAGATAAGGCAACCCAGCAGAATCCACGGGAGAACACAACGGTCTGAAGATCGGACGCATGTTGAAACCTGGAACACTTCCTTTTCTCCTTGTGTCATGCGTTTCCTGTCCAATGGATCAAGATCGGTGGATGGGGGTTAAGCATGATGGGGCAAACCCATATCGTTGATGGACATGCTTCATCATGCGGGACATAAGAAAGGGGCGTCACAATTTTAGTGAGAAGGTTGGGCAAAGGCAAGCCCAGGACCGGTCGAGGCATAACCTGTTGAAAATGTAAAGAAAACTACCCCAGCAGCTCCACGAACCCTTCCAGCCGGGTTTTCACCTGTTCCGTGGCGTGCGTGCGCGGATCGCAGATGTCCATGTCCAGCGTCAGAAACGGAACGCCCTGTTCGGCCCAAGCTTCCTTGAGGAGCCGGTTCGCGCTCTTGGAGTGACGGCAGGCGGGGGTGGCGAAGAGGATGGAGCCGTCGATGCCGTATTCTTCCTTGATGGCGGCCAGGTCCCGGGTCCTGCGTCGGCTCGGCCCGACGAACGGGTTCTTCAGGCATTTCATCGCAAGTCCTTCGAACGGGTTTTCCTCGTCGATTTGGTCCCAGAACAGCCGGAAATTCTCGCAGAGGGGCACGGAAACCTGATGCTCCTTCAGGATGTCGAACAGGTCGTTCGTATAGGTGGGGATCCACGCGAACCAGTAGATCCGGTGCCTCTCTTCCCGGAGCCCCCCGCCGGCGATCCGGGCTTCCATCTCCTGAATGAATGTCTGGTTGATCTCCTCTTCCACGGGCGTGGCGGCGAGGATCTGCCCGTTGATGGCGTAGGACACGAGCCTTCTTCCCCCCCAGGGAGCGGGACGGTGCTTCAACAGTTCCAGCATCTTCTGCCGGGATTTCCGGGCCCGGTTGGAGGCGCGCACGGCCTCCTTCAGCCTGTCCTGATCCAGGGGCCGTCCGGTGACCTCCTCCAGCTTCCGGACGATCTGCCGGAGTTGCGCCTCCACATAGCGGATCGAATCCCGGTTGATCTCGTGGGGCACGTAGAGCAGCAGGGATTCGGCCTGGAACATCCGGGAGAGGATCTCGGTGGTCTTGGCCTTTCCGTCGCAGTAGTGGGAGGTGGTGATGAGCAGGTCCGGCCGGGGAAACAGGCCGTTGAAATAAGCGCCCATGCTGGCTCGGTGAAAGGAGCAGACATCCCGGGAAAGACCCTTGTCCTCCGCGTTCTGCAGGATCGGGGCGATCATTTCCGTGGAGCCGATCATGGCGCCGGACAGTTCGAAGTCAAAGGGAGCCGCGTCAAAGGCCCGCAGAATCTCCATGGGAAAGGCGTATGCCGTGACGTAGACCACCTTCCGGTCCGGCTCGTACGCCCGGAGGTTCTCCCGCGCCCATTCCCGAAACCAGAGGGCTCCGGCCTTCTTCCCCTGCTTCAGTCCCGCATCGGACTGCTGCTCTATGGCCTGCATCATGGTTTGAAACATGGCGTATGCCCTCCCGGATTGTCTAGTTCGTTCCCAGATTCTCTATGAAGGCCTGGACCCGTGTCCGCACCTGCTCCGGGACCCCGGTCTCGAATTCGCTTTCCAGGATCAGCAGGGGGATCCCTTCCCCTTTGAACTGCTGGAGGAGAAGCAGGGTGTCGTACTGGAACGGGTCGCAGAATTTCATCGGAAAATAGATGAGGCCTCCGGCCCCGGAGTCCCTGACCAGGGATAGAAGTGAAGCATAACGGTCCTCGAAGGTGTCCATCCTGGGACAGGGCGGCCGGGTCAGGTACCTTTTCGCCAGGGCGAGATACGGGTCCCCGGAGCCTTCCTCCACCCGGTCCTGGAACCGTCGGACGGTGAGACAGGAATCGAAACCTGAGACCCTTCCCCCCGAGGCTTCGATGAGGGAGATCAGGTCGGGCCTCCGAAGATAGCTTCCGCTCAGGACGACCCCTTTCGTGCCTCCGTTTCCGGCGGTTTCCGGCCTGTCCAACAGGATCCGGTCCGCCTGTTCCAGGATTCCGGCCTGTGTGTCCGCCTCCCCGTGTCCCAAAGCATGGATTGCGGCCGCATCCACCCTCGCTCCGTTCCGCCCCCAACGGGAAAAGATCTCCATCATCTTTTCCCGGGTCCGGTTGCAGGTCCGGATGGCATCCTCGATTTCCGGGGCCTTCACTTCATGGGACAACCCCTGTGCCTGCCGGATTCTTCCGGAAAGTCGTCTCAGCTCGGAGGCGAAGAAGTCCACGGAAAGGGGGTCGTTTTTTTTCGGAAGGTCCATGAACAGGGGCGGGACGCCGGGAACGTATTTTTCCCAGAGGTCGTTGAGCCTTCGCATGCCGTCGCAGCAGTTGGCGAACACGATTCCGTCCATATCCGCCAGGTCTCCGTGCAGTCCCGCGGCGAGCAGGCTTTTCAAATAGCCGCAGGTGTTCGGGTGGATATGTGCGTCCGCGTCCGAGGGGTTGGCGTCCGGAAGGACGCGCTGCGGCCGGAACCCGGCGGCCAGGATGATCTCCTCCGGGACATAGGAACACACGTAGGCAAAGGTTCTTTTGGTTTCCGTGACGGATTCGGTATTCATGGCAACCCTCCCGGTCTGGAATGGATCGGTTTTCTGTCAGGTGTCCACAGAACGGTATGGCCGTGGGGTTTGCCCGGCCGCGGATGTGTGACGCGGGTGGTCCGGGTCCGCGTTCCACGGGGTTCGGGTTTTGAGACAGGGGGGGTTACGGACTGCTGCGGGTGTCCCGGAGGGCTTTCCAGATGGCTGCGGCGATCTCCGCGCTGGCTGTGTTTACGTCCGTGACGGTCTGCCCGGCCATCCAGAGGCGGGCATACTCCTGGCAGGGCCCCAGCAGGACCGAGACAAAGGCGTCCCGGGAATGCGGTCGAAACCTCTTTTTCCGGACCTGCTCTCTGACCCATTCCGACAGCCCCTCTGCGAACCTCCGGTTCAGCCCGTGAAAGGCCTCCTCGGTGCCCGCCATGAACTCCGCGTGTCGCATCTGAAACAGGAAGCGGGCCCATGCCGGGTGTTCGGTCACCCAGTTCAGGTGAAAACGGACGATGGCGAACACGCCCTGACGCGCCCGCCTCTCCTGTTCCACGATTTCGAGAATGCCCTCCTGGTAGCTCCGGATGCCCTCCAGGTAGACGGCCGCCGCAAGCTGCTCCTTGCCCTTGAAATGGTGGTAGATGCTGCCCGTGCTCGCCTCGGATCGCCGGCGGATGTCGGCCATGGTAGTCTTTGCATAGCCCAGTTCCGTGAAGCAGTCGAGGGCGGCCTGAATGATCTGTGTGCGGCGTTCATGGGTACGGTCTCTTCTTTTCATATTTGACCTTTACTGGAATAATATTCTAGAATATAATTCTAGTCAAGTCTTTTTTCACACGGCCCTACACATCTTCCCCGGAAGCATATCCGAAAGGGGAGGGTTGGGGCAAAACGGGCCAGGGGAATTCGGAAACGTTTCGGTCACACGGTATGCTTGAGGATGGTCTAAAGAAGTATCATGTTGAAGGGGAACAGAACCCTCCACCGGGAGGCACACAAAAACCACGAAAGGAGAAAAGGATGAAGGTCGACAAAGGCGTCTGGGATTTTTTTCAGCAGCACCTGGGCTACTCGGACGAGGAGGCAAAGCTCTTCCGGGAAAATCCGCGGAACGAGGACGTGCTGTCCAAAGGGGTCGCCCTGATGGGCAAGACCATCGTATTCCAGGTGGTGGAATCCCACGGGTGCAACAGCCAGCACAGGGTGGGGGATGAATTCCGGCTGGACGGCGCCGGGAACGTCATCTCCAAACTCTGTCCGAAACGGATGTGTATCTATCCCCTGAGTTCCATGGCCGCCATGGTCATGGCGGTGAACGAACTGTTCTACGCCGGAGCGGACCCCAACGAGATGCGGTTCAAGAGGTTCGGGTGTCACGATGTGGGCGTGCGATGCGGCGGGTGGGGCCACATCGTCCTGGAGATGCGGGTGGAGGACCGGCCCGGCCCCGGGACTTGATCCTACTTCTTCCTCTTCCGGTACCGTATCAGGCCCTCCTGGGAGGTGGTGGCCACCAGAAGCCCGTCCTGCGTGAATACCCTTCCGAAAGTCACCCCCCTGGCGTTGCTGGCGCTGGGGCTCTTCATTGCGTGGAGAAGCCAGTCGTCCATCCGGAACGGCCGGTGAAACCACATGGCGTGGTCCAGGCTGGCCACCTGCATGGTCCCCTTCCAGAAGGTTTGACCGTGAGGGAGCATGGAGGTGGCAACCATTCCAAAGTCCGAGGCGTAGGCCAGCATGCACTGGTGGATGGTTAGGTCGTCCGGCAACCTGCCGTTGGCCCGGATCCAGGTGTAGCGGACCGGGGGTTTCTTTTTAGGGGCGAACGGGTTCACGGGATCGATGGGCCGGATCTCGATGGGGCGGTCGCACAGCAGTTTCGCCCGGAGATGTTCAGGGATCCGGTCCCGCAGTTCCCGGGCCATCTCCAGTTCCGGCCGGATCCCCTCGGGCCCGGGGACGTCGGGTAGTTCGTCCTGGTGATCGAACCCGGGTTCATCCACCTGGAAAGAGGCGGACAGGTTGAAGATCGCCCGACCCTTCTGGATGGCCTTCACACGGCGCGTGGTGAAGCTCCTGCCGTCCCGGATGCAATCCACATCGTAGATGATCGGCATGGCAGGGTCCCCGGGAAGGAGAAAATAAGCGTGGAGACTGTGGGCCGACCGTTCTTCGGTCACCGTCTGGCCGGCCGCGGACAGGGCCTGGCCCAGTACCTGTCCCCCGAAGATGTTTCCGAACCCCAGGTCCTGGCTCTTCCCACGGAAGATGTTCTCCTCGATCTTTTCCAGCTTGAGCAGCTTGAGCAGTTCCTCCAGCAGCTTGCGCGGGTCCCGGGCGTACATGTCACGGGGTTTCTTGCCTGAAGGCATATCAGCTCCCTTGGCAGATGGTTTCGGAAAGGAACGGTCCTGTTCAGCTCATCGCTTCGACGCGACACGGTACATAGCGGTGCAGGGGGGTCGCTGCCAGCCGATCGCGGTGGGTGTTCTTGGTCAGCCGGTTGACGTTGGCGCCGTGCGTCGTCCCCCGGCAGGAGAGGCCGAACCCGTGCGGGATGATCACGTGACCCTTCCGGGCGGTCTTGGTGATTTCCAGGGGGAGTTCTTCCTCTCCGGCCTCTGTGACGACCCTCACGGTCTGGCGGTCTTCCAGGATCAGGGCCCCGGCGTCCTCCGGGTGCATGAGCAGGGTACACCGGTTGCGTCCCTCGTTCCAGGCCGGGTCCCGCATGATCGTGTTGGCGTTGTAATCAAAGTGACGGCCCGCCATGAGGAGCAGCGGGAACGCGGGGTCCGGCACCAGGTCCTGTTCCTCGCTCTCCGGCCGGATGCTCTCCACCCAGTCTCTCAGTTCCGGGATGTGCACCTGAACCCTTTTGTCTTCCGTCTGCAGGGCGGCCAGGTTGTCCTCCGGATCGCACCGGCCGATCCAGACACCCTCGGGGTGGTCCAGGATCGCCTGAAAAACATCTTCACCCATCAGCGGCCCCGGCGTGAACCCGGCCCGCTCCGCGTTTTCCCGGAACGCCGGCGGGGCCGTCTGCATGAGGCCCCACAGGGTGGCCAGGTGGGCCGAACCCAGCGTCCGTCCAAGGGTCCGGGTCAGGACCATGGGCACCAGCTTCATGGCCCCGGGGTTCTCCCCCAGGAAGCCCATCAGCTCCACGCCGAAGGCGGCACGGTCCCCTGCCGCGGCCTGTATCAGGGTATCGGGGATCTCGGGCATCAGGCCCACACGCTCAGCGATCCGGGTGAAGATCTCGCCCTCCTCCAGGCACTCCCCCTCCGGCTCCACAACGGGGCGGCGCATCTGGAAGAAGACGCCCGGCCAGGTCATGGGGAAGAAGGTCCCGTCCCATTTCTCATAGGCCGAGGCCGCCGGGAGCACGTAGTGGGACAGGGCGGCGGTCTCCGAGGGAACGATATCCACGGTCACCAGTAGCTCCAGCTTTTCGAACGCCTCCTCGTAAGCGGTGGTATCCGCATAGGAGCGGAGCGGGTTGGACCCGCTTGCGATCACCGCACGGAGCCTTTCCTCTTTGCCGGACAGGATCTCCTCGGGCATGACGTTGGGCGGAAAGTAGCCCATGATGGCGGGAAAGTCGGTGGCCACGGTGCGCCAGGTCTTTGGGTTGCGCTCGTCGCTGTGGGAGCCCAGCGGCATGATCGTACCGGGAATCACGTTGCCGCCGGTGACACCGATGCGGCCGCACACGGCCAGCAGGATACTCTCAAGGTAGGAGGTGGCCGTGCTGTGGCGGTTCAGGAGGATGCCCAGGTCGCTGTGCAGGGAGGACCGGCGGGTCGCGAAGAGCCGGGCCACCTCACGTACGGCCTCGTAGTCCAGTTCGCAGACCTTCAGCGCGGCCCGGGCGTCGAAGCCGGAGAACAGGTCCCGGATCTCGTCCAGCCCGCTCACGTGCTGCTCGATGTACGCCCGGTTCTCCCAGCCCTCCTCAAGGATGATGGCGATCATGGCCCGCGTGAACAGGGCGTCGGTCCCCACACGTATGGGAAGGTGGATATCCGCTTTCCGCGCGGTCTCGCTCTTCCTCGGGTCGATGACCACCAGCAGTTTGTCCGGGTCCTTTGCGATCCGGGCCAGGTGCCGGCGCGCCTGGGGCATCTGGTGGCTCATCCAGCCGTTCCAGCCGATAGCCATCAGCAGGTCGGTGTCGTGGTCGTGCGGTACGGTGCCCATGTATTGCTTTCCCAGGCAGCGGCCGTTCACCCAGAAATAGCCCGTCAACTCCTGGGCCAGGGCGTTATAATGATAGCGGGACCCCATGCCGCGCAGGAGCGAGACCCCGAACGCCGCCTCGAAGTGGCACCCCTGGCCGCCGCCCCCCATGTAGGCCAGGCTCTTCGGGCCGTGCCGGTCCGCGATCTCCCGGAGTTTCCCGGCGATGCCGTCCAGGGCCTCGTCCCAGGAGACCGGTACCAGCTTTCCGTTCACCCGCTTCAGCGGCTCCTTGAGCCGGTCCGGGTTGTGCTGGTAGTAGGGGATCTTCAGCCCCTTCCGGCAAACGTACCCTTCACTACGGGGGTTCTCCTTGTCCGGCCGGACCTGTACGATCCGGTTGTTTTCCACACGTACCTCAAGCCCGCAGTTCTGTGCGCAGCAGACGCAACCGGTCTTTTTCCATGTCATGCGGAAACCTCCAAATCTAAGGGGTTGGGTCCTCGTTCTTTCCCCTGGTTGTCACAAGATTCAGAAAAAAATAGAGGTTGAGGATTTTTCTTACACACAAGCTGAATCCCCGTATAGAAAATCTCCTCTACCGGGCGCGGGCACGGTGGAGAAGGCCCCGGAACATCTTTTGCTCCTCCCTGCTGAACCCCTTCAGGAACTCCTGGTTGGCCCGGGGAAGGATTGCCACGATCTCCCCCGCGGTTTCTCTTCCCTTTTCGGTCAGCGCCACCAGGATGGCGCGCCGGTCGTCCGGGTTGGGCATCCTCCGGACAAGGCCCATGCCCTCCAACCGGTCCAGCACCCCTGTGATCGTTGCGCTGTCCAGGGTCACCCGTTCCCCGAGGCTCCGGGCGGTGATGCGGTCCTCGCCCAGCAGGGACATGAGCACGAGCCCCTGGATGGGCCGGACGCCAAGGTGTGCGATCTTCCGTCCCCAGAACCGGATGGCTGCCTGGCTGGACTTGGAGAGCAGGAAGAAAATGCAGTCGTTCGGCTTCATGCGACCCTTTTCCCTTGATAACGAGAATTACACAGGAGGAAATTAGCTTGTGCACAAGTATATTGCCTGAAAGGAAATATGTCAAGAAGATCGGGAACGGAAAACCTGAGTAGAGGCGCGGGGTTCAAGACAGAAACGTACCTTGCTTGACGGGGGTGGGAATCCTTCGCGGATCTTGTACAATATGTAGAATAGAATCAAAACGGAAGGAGAGGATCGGTGGGGCTGAAGAAGACGGAACCTGCTCGTCCCGGCCGGTGGAGCGGAAAACCCGGCGGAAGGCGCCTTCGCAAACGGTCTGTGGTTCGGGCCCGGGCCTGGTGGCGGACTTTCCTGCTCCTGGCCGCGGCTGCCGTCCTTCTGACAGCGTGCAGCAGCGGCGGGGGTTCCCAGCAGCAGGCCGCGCCGCCGGCGGTCAGCCCGGTGGGGTACGTGGACCCGTTCATCGGGACCGAGGGCGAGGGAAACGTGGTCCCTGGGCCGAGCCTGCCGCACGCCATGGTAAAGCTGAGCCCGGACACGAACGTGGATCCGGGCAGCGTGGATGCCTACGAGTACGGCGACGACAAAATCCAGGGGTTCAGTCACACGCACCTGGAGGGGCCCGGCGGGTCGAACAACGGGTACAGCCACATCCTGCTGATGCCCGCCACCGGCGAGCTTCACACCTCCGAGGAGGGGTATGCCTCCACGTTCAGCCATGCGGAAGAAGAGGCCGCCCCGGGATACTACAGGGTCCGGCTCGCGGACTACGACATCCTGGCCGAGCTCACATCCACGGCCCGCTGCGGGTTCCACCGGTACACCTTCCCGGACGCCGGGGATGCACGCATCCTCATCGACCTGGGTCACACCAGGGGCCTGAGCCTGGACGGGGACCTGGAGGTCGTTGGAGACCGTGTCGTCCGGGGATCCGGGACCTACTCCATGCACCCCCTGATCGCCCTGGCCACCGGTGCCGGGCCGGGTAGCACGGCAAGGATGCAGGTGTATTTTCATGCGGAGTTCGACCGGCCGTTCACCTCGTTCGGAACCTGGCAGGGCTCCGATACCCGGATCGGAGAAAGACGGGCCACGGGGAAGGACGCTGGCGCCTGGCTGGGGTACGCCACGGCCCGGGGGGAAGAGGTGCAGGTGAAGGTGGGGATCTCCTTTATCGGCGTGGATCAGGCGGAGGAGAACCTGGCGAGGGAGATCCCGGGGTGGGACCTGGACCGGATCCGCCGGGAAGCGTCCGATGCCTGGAACGAGCGGCTGGGCCGCATGGAAGTGGCTGGTGGCACCGAACAGCAGCGGACCCTCTTCTACACCGCCCTGTACCACTCTCTGCTTCAGCCCGCCGACTACACCGAGTACGGCCGGTTCTGGAGCGGCGCGGACGGGAGCGGGGAGGTGTTTCCCGCGGACCGGTTCCGGTTCTTCAGCGACGACTGGTGCGTGTGGGACACCTTCCGCACCACCCATCCCCTGCAGGCCCTCCTGGAACCCGAACTGCGGTCCGACATCGTTCAATCCTTTCTGCACCTTTACCGGCAGGGCGGGTGGCTTCCGAAGTGCACCTGGCAGGCCACCGGGTATTCCCGGGTCATGATCGGCAACCACGCGGTCAGCGTCATCCTGGACGCCTACGTCCGGGGGGTGCGTGGCTTTGACGCAGAGACGGCCTATGAGGCCATGCGCAAGAGCGCCGTGGAGGACAACGAGAACCCGTTTTCACGGATCGCGTGCGGATACCTGAACCTGGGAACGCCGCCCGACTATCTGGCGTTGGGATACGTTCCCCAGGAGTGCGACCCCACGCAGGCGGTCTCCATGACCCTGGAGTACGCTTACAACGACTGGTGCGTGGCAAGGATGGCCGGGGCCCTGGGGAAGACGGAGGACCGCGATATCTTTCTGGACCGGGCGGGGAATTTTGCCAACCACTGGAACGCCGCGTCCGGTTTCATGCAGCCCCGGTCCCGGAACGGGGAGTGGGTGACCCCGTTCGACCCCGAGTCCGGTACGGGCTTTTGCGAGGCGGATTCCTGGAAGTACACCTGGTTCGTCCCGCACGACCCGGCGGGGCTGATCCGCCTCATGGGGGGACCGGAGGCGTTCATCCGGAAGCTCGACGCCTTCTTCAATGGGGGACACTACGACCCCTCCAACGAGCCCGATTTTCACGTACCCTACCTGTACGTCTACGCGGGCGCCCCCCACAAGACCCAGCATCGGGTCCGGGAACTGCTGGAAACGGCCTTTGCCGCCGCCCCGTCCGGGCTGCCGGGAAACGACGACAGCGGGGCCACGTCCTCCTGGTACGCCCTCAGCGCCATGGGCCTCTATCCGGTCTGTCCCGGAGACCCGGTCTACATACTGGGGAGCCCCCTGTTCCCGCGGGTGGAACTCCGTACGGAAACAGAGAACGGGGAGGAGAGTCGGTTCGTGATCGAGGCGCGCAACACGTCCGGGGAAAACCTCTACGTGCAGTCCGCCGTGCTGAACGGCAGCCCCCTGGAAAGGGCCTGGCTCCGGTACCGGGAGATCGCCGAAGGGGGGCGCCTGGTCTTGGAGATGGGGGCCCGTCCGTCCGCCTGGGGGAGCAGCGAGGGGTCACTCCCCCCGTCCCCTTGATCAGCGGACCGGAAGCGTCCCCGTCCGCCCGTCCGTTTCGATCTTTCAAATCTTCTCACGAGCGGAACGTTTCCCGGGAAGCCGTTGCCATGGAACGAAACAACTCCGGAAGTCAGACGGGTTCGCTTGAAGGTGTTTGACACGTTCTGTGCGGCCATTTTTTTCTCATGACACCGGCTATGCCGATCAGACCCGCCCCAAGAAGGAGAACGCTCTTCGGCTCGGGAACAGGCGTTGGTGAACCCCTTTCGTACGTGAGTTCGAGTGTTGAGCCTGTCACATAGAAATCCCCCCAAAGAGACATTACGGTAATCTCTACACCACCGCTTTCCCGAATCCGTTCGGGTTCCACAAAAAATGGGTGAGGACCACCCAGGCCGGCAGCCCACCAGCTGTCTCGGTTCAACCACTCTGTATCCGTGAACACCAGCCAGCATTCCCTTGTGAATAAAGGATCATGGAGATCATCCTGTATCGTGATGGTCAAGGATGCCGACAGGATATTCTGCGGGTCCGGAAAGGCTTCGACAGGATGGTTCGACGGATGCCGATAGGTCAAAGAATGGGGGCCGGGGCTGAAAAGGCCGCTGACATGCCCTTCATCCCCTTCAAAGAAGATCTCGTCCACCAACGTGAATGAGGAGGCCTGTGAAGCAAAGGGGTACCAGACAAACCCCAAAAATAAGACGAGGAATGGACCTTTCTTTGTCCAGGCATTCATGATGATCTCCTTTTGATTCATTGGGATTCATTGGAAAAGGATAGAACCACAAGACAGAGCTTTTCTCCGGATGGTCCGAAGAAGACCTGTTTTCTGAAAAGCTGACAGGGCAATATTTCAAAACCTGGGCCAGGCGGGAGGACGAACGGGGCGTAGAAGGTGGGGGTTTAGATAACTGACTGAAATTCCAATGGGAACCTTTCCCGGGAACCCTTTCCGGAAAGGCTTGATGAAGCAGGGGGAAGAGGGTCACAGGGTCGTATCGTATGGAAGCTTGGCAATGAGATATACGATTGCCGTCTTGAATCTGTAAATCTAATCTT
>CAYTRL010000125.1:12854-13955 GCA_964439795.1 uncultured Thermodesulfobacteriota bacterium | reverse complement strand
GGACAACATCCTCCCGGAAATCCAGGAACCGGTCTTGCTGTACGGACCGCCGGAAACGGTGCGGAGTCTCAAGGCGTACCTGTTCAACGGTACCCTGTGGCCTGATTTTACTGAGATCTCCAACGGAAAGACCACCGTGCTTCGGATGCAACCCCTTGCCCCCGGTGAGACGGTGGAGGTGCACGGTATATCGTGGACCGCTTTTTCCATGGCGCACGAAGTGGAATGCTACGGGTACTTGCTGCAAGAGCCGAAGGCCTCGGTCTTTGTGTGTGGGGACACCTCCTCCCTGGCGGGGCTCGGTGACGCGTTTTCCCAGGCCAGGAACCTGAGAGCCGTCATCCTCGAAGCCTCCTTCCCCCGGCAGGGGGCCCGGGTGGCGGAGCGTTCCATGCACCTGTCCACCGAGTCGTTCGGCCGGGAAGTGAGAAACCATATTCCCCGGGACGTACAGGTCCTGGTCTCCCACGTCAAGCCCGGCTACGACGCGGTGATCCGTCGGGAGATCGAACGGCTGGCTCTTCCCAACGTATCCCTGCTCGAACAGGGAAGAGAGTACCGGTTCTGAACCTGAGTGCGGTTTTGCTCTCCGCTTTGGATGGACGGAGAAAGGGATGAAGATGGCTGAATGGAACCTGAGGATTCGGATCAAGCAAGCGGCCGAAAGACACTACGAAGAGGTTTTTCCTGACAAGAATACCGGTGCCGGTTACGTGCTGGAGACTTGGCCGTTGCTCTACCGGAGTGGACTCGAGGAAGTGGCGGGGCAGTTTTCCATGGGGGAACTCTCGGCATTGCTGGAGGCCTTGATGAATGCCTCCCCGAACCCGGAATCCCCGGGCCGACAACTGTTGACCGCCGTGCGGGAAGGAATCGAGAAGGACCGGCTCAACGAGAAGTGGGAAGTCAAGTCCGGCCCGCTGCTGGACCGGTTGATGTCCCTGACACGGTTCCAGTGCGCCGTGCTCGAACTCTGGGCCGCCGCCTTTTGGCGTTCCGATCCCCATCCCAGTGCCGGCGACCTGGAGAGGGCCGCGGCGGAGCTGGCGTGATGCCCGAGAATCGGCGGGGCGGGGGGGGGGGGGGGGGGGGGGGGGGGGG
>CAYTRL010000125.1:0-12844 GCA_964439795.1 uncultured Thermodesulfobacteriota bacterium | reverse complement strand
ATCCCCCCCCCCTTCTAAAACGATCTAAAGGATGGTCCTTGGGGCCTATGAAAAGGGACTTCTTCCTTTAACCCTTTTTGCTTGTGGTTATGAACAGAAGATGGAAAATTCAGTGGAGCTGATCTTGGGGAAGCTCAGATATAATCGCAATAGAATACATTCTATTTATTAACCGGGTAGATACTGCTATGGAGAAAAGAATAAAAAATCCAGTTGTGTACCTTGCAAGGGGTGATACACCCTATCGAAATACTCAAAATGTATTGGCACAAATGGACCTTTCGTTGTTTAAAAACAAAACTGTTTTAATAAAACCCAATGTTGGACGGATCGTTCAAAAAGGGCTGGGCATCATAACAGATCCAAAGGTTGTTGCCGCTACAATCGATGCATTTACAGACAGTGGTGCAAAAGTCGAAGTCGGTGAAAGCCCTATTGTAGGCGTTGACACCTTGGAGGCTTTCGAAGCTGCCGGGATAACGGAGATTGCCAAAAAACGGAATTGCAAACTGATTGATTTGAATAAAGGGAAATATGTAAAGCTACCCGTACCTGGTGGTCAGGCGGTTACGTCTTTGAAAGTGTGTCCCAAGGTGCTTGAATATGATAGTATTGTATCCATACCGGTGATGAAAACTCATATGCACACGGGCGTATCACTATCCATAAAAAATATGAAAGGTTGTCTTTGGCGTCGTAGCAAAGTGGACCTCCACATGCTGCCTCCCGTTGAAGGAAATAATGAAAAGCCGTTAAATATCGCCATTGCAGACATGTCGGGAATTCTTCGCCCACACATGGCAATCATTGATGGAACAACAGGAATGGAAGGCCTGGGGCCAAGTGCGGGGAATCCCAAAAAACTAGGGGTTATGGTGGCCGGTTTTGATCCGTTTGCCACCGATGCCGTGGCATGCAGCCTGATGGGAATTCATGCGTCTGACGTGCCTCATTTATCTATTGGATCAGCACGTGGTTATGGCATTATCGACACGACGAAAATCACGATTACACCTGACAACTGGAGGGACTGGGTTTCTCCTTTTAAGCTTCCCCCAGAAGATTTAACGCTTGAATTTCCTAATATTAAGGTCTACAGCGAAAAATCATGCAGTGCTTGCCAGTCAACGCTGTTTCTATTGCTCAAGCGTTATAGAAAAAAAATTATTGAACACAATCAACATGATGACATCATTCGTTTTGCCATTGGCAAAGGGAATGAAGACCTCCCGGAACATACATTTTGTATCGGCAACTGTACGAAGCCTTATGCAGATAAAGGCATTTTTATTAAAGGCTGTCCGCCGGTTGAAAGTGAAATCATGACAAAAATAACCGGGAAGACAACCGTTGATATTTTTGATGTCAGCCCGAAGTGTGATAGAAAGAAACTTGGGTCCAAAAAATCGGATTTTCGTAATTGACCTTCCCCCGTTATCTGGTCCAGTGACACAAAAAGAAATAGCGTAACCTTTCGGTTACGCTATGGAATCCTTGGTGGAGCTGAGGGGGGTCGAACCCCTGACCTCATGACTGCCAGTCATGCGCTCTCCCAACTGAGCTACAGCCCCGCAAAGAAACAACCATTATAATTCAATCCCTGCCGTTGTCAACAACCCCTGTGGATTCATCGGTTCTTTTCGTGCTATAAGGTTCCAGTTTCCGGACCAGGACACGGGCCCGTGTCGGGCCTGTTCTTTTCGGTTCATTCACTCTCCGTACAGGAAGGATCGATGCGCAGCCTGTCACGATGGAAGCCCGGGGTTCCCGCCTTTCTGGTTCTACTTCTGCTTCTGAGCCTGGCGTGCACAGGAGCCGGCTGTTACTCCATGAAGACCCTGGGAATGCGCAAGCAGACGGTGTACATGGAAGTGACCTCCTATTGCGCGTGCAAAAAGTGCTGTGAGTGGAAAAGGAAGTGGGGCTGCTGCCTGCTGCCCCGGGTGTACGCAACCGGTCGGAACAAAGGGAAGAAGAAGAAGGTGGGCATCACCGCGGATGGGAGCAAGGCCAAGAAGGGGACCATCGCGGCCGACACCCGCCGCTACCCGTTCGGCACGATCATGCACGTTCCGGGTTACGGGTGGGGGGAGGTCCACGACCGTGGCCGGGCGATCAAGGGGAACCATATCGATGTGTTTTACAAGTCGCACAAGCGTGCATTGAAATGGGGCCGGCAGAAGTTGAAGGTCAAGGTGTATTTTCCTAAGTAGGCGGCGCAGTCCTCCGGAAGACGGAACAGCGCGCCCGCACAGAAGGAGGTCCGTATGTCTTCGTATTTCGATGAGTCCCATAATATCCTTCGGGAAAGTATGCGGAAGTTTGTGCAACGGGAGGATCTCCCGTTGCACAAACTTCCGCATACTTTCCCCGGGAACTCTACAACAAGATGGCGGAAGCGGGGTTTCTCGGCCTGGGGTATCCCGAAGAACTGGGAGGCACTCCCGGCGATGCCTTTCACATGATCGCCTTTACCGAGGAGCTTCTCCGTGGAGGATCGGTGGGGCTGGTGGCAGGCCTGGGGTCTCATGGGATCGCACTTCCTCCGGTGCTGGCCATGGGTACGGAGGAACAGAAGAAACGGTTCATCCCGCCGGTGCTCGCCGGGGAGAAGATCGCCGCCCTGGCCATCACGGAACCGGACGCGGGGTCGGACGTGGCCCGGATCAGGACCCGCGCTGTGCGGGACGGGGACCACTACATCGTGAACGGGGCGAAGATCTTCATCACCAGCGGATGCCGGGCGGATTTTCTCACCACCGCCGTTCGCACGGGCGGGGAGGGCTACGCCGGGATCAGCCTGCTGCTGATCGAGGCTTCCACACCGGGTTTCTCCGTGGCGGGAAAGATCCGCAAGATGGGCTGGGATGCCTCCGACACGGGAGAGTTGGTCTTCGAGGACTGCCGGGTTCCGGTGGAAAACCTCCTGGGGGAGGAGGGGATGGGTTTTTACGGCATCATGGAGAACTTTCAGAGGGAACGGCTGAGCCTGGCCGTGATGGCCCACCAGGTGGCCCAGATTGCTTATGAAGAGAGTGTGAAGTTTGCCCAGGCCCGGCAGGTGTTCGGAAAACCGGTGACCGGTTTCCAGGTGACCCGGCACAAGCTGGTGGACATGGCCACGAAGATCACCATCGCCCGCGATTTCAACTACCAGCTGGCGGCGCGGATGCAGGCGGGGGAGAACGTGGTCACCGAGGTTTCCATGGCCAAGAACTTTTCCTGCGAGGTCTGCGACCAGGTGGTATATGACGCGGTACAGATTCACGGAGGGTACGGGTACGCCCGGGAGTATCTTGTGGAAAGGCTGTACCGCGACGCACGGATCCTGAGCATCGGGGGGGGCACGACGGAGATCATGAAGGAGATTATTTCCAAGATGCTGAAGTTTTAGCGCCGGGTCCGAGAAACGAAATGCTCATCGTGCGACGAAGGGACAGCAGCCCTTTCGCCGTTTGTGCCATGCAACAGAAAGTGTTTGAACCGTTGTGAAGACATGGTGAACAGGAGCCGAAGTGGAGCCGAACGGGTTTCAGGCCGGGTTTGACGTATGCGAGATCACGCCCCGCAGGCCTTTTCCCCTGGCGGGATACATTACCCGGGAGGAGAGGATGTGCCAGCGCATCCGGGACCCTCTCTTTTCCCGGGCCCTGGTGTTGGGACACGGCACCCGGCGGATCGCCCTGGTGAGCGTGGATTTACTGTTGATCACCCGTCCTTTGCGGGAGGCGGTGATGAAACGCCTGTCTGCCGAGGGGCCTG
Organism: uncultured Thermodesulfobacteriota bacterium; assembly: GCA_964439795.1. Taxonomy (GTDB): domain Bacteria; phylum Desulfobacterota; class DSWW01; order DSWW01; family DSWW01; genus CAYTRL01. The sequence continues at coordinate 9,082 of CAYTRL010000125.1, read as the reverse complement.
TTCCGGACGGTGTCGTTTTGTGCGCCACGCACACGCACTCGGGTCCGGGAGGATACTGGGACGTCCCCTCCGCCGTACCGTTCATGGGCCGGTATCGCAAGGAAATTTTCCATGGACTGGCGGAAGGGATCGCCGCATCCATCCGGGGTGCCATGCGCGATACGGCAGCCGCTTCCCTTTCCTGGGGTGAAGCGGCCACCCGGGAGGGGACGAACTTCAACCGCAGGAACCGGCGACTGCCCGTTGACCCCACGCTTTCTGTCCTTGCACTGCGCCGGGGGACACAAACGATCCGGGCGGTATTCTTTGGCGCCCACCCCGTGGTGGTGGCTGAACATGAAGCGGAAACTGCGTCGGCTTGTTTTCCCGGTGAGATCACGCGCGTGCTGGAGTCCGGGGAGGATCGGGCCCTGTTTTTCAACGGCATGGCCGGAGGCACGAGCATCCTGTGGAAGAGCGAAGAAGGACTGGAACGACACCTTCAGCAGATTGTGTCCCGACTCCGGGAAGAGGTGCAGCGGGCGGAGGCGGAGGCAGCATCTCTGCCGGAAGGCCCGGTCCGGCACGCGGAGGTGCCTGTTCCGATCACAATCCAGAGGCCGAAGATATTTCCCGAGGCGCTGTCTCCCCTGGAAACCCTCTTTTTGCCGTTGAGGAGTAAGCTGAAACGGTTCGGCGAGGGAGGCATCGATTCCCATGACGGGAACACGGTGGTGAACCTGTTGCGCCTGGGGGATCTGCTGGTCGCCGGGTGTCCGGCGGATACGGGGCCCGGCGTGGGCCTGGCCGTACGGAAACGGATCCGGGAACGGGGCTTCCGGGACCTGGCGGTCCTGTCCTACTGCGGGGACTACGTGGGGTATGTACACATGCCCGGGGATTACAGGGCGTTTCCGGAATGGTCTCTGGACGGGTTCTTTCTCACCCTCTATGAGAACGCCATGGGCTTTGGCGGGCGGAAAATGGGCGCCGCCTTCCTGGATGCCGTGGACAAAGGAATGAACTCGATCGCCGGAGGAGAATAGGGGCGGCCGGGGGAGCTTCCCTCGTCCTCGGGGCCTTCAAAAGACCTGAACCGGCCCCTGCGTCCTACGGGAACTCCCAAGCGGCCGCCTGGCTTGCCACCTCCCTCCCCGCCAGGGACTAGAAATGACGGGAGCGGCCGGGGGCGGTTTTTATTCCGTGCCCGGAGTCGGAACGGGGGACAGGGGACGGAGGATCACCTCCACCGGACGGTCCAGGACGTTCAGGTACTTCTTTTCGTCCCCCGGTGTCTTGAAATCGGGCATCACGGTAGCCCAGGACGTAATGTTGTAGTGTCCCTTGGACAGGGTTTCCATGCCGGTCCACAAATACGATCCCTCGAAGTAGCTTTCGTACAGGTCCTCGGTAACCGGGTCCTTCTCGAAATCTTCCTCCGTAAGCTTGTCGTAGTAGTAGGTCGTTGCCTTGAGGTGCTCTTTGAGTTTCTCGTCCAGCAGGATGCGGAAGAGGATGGAGCCCTGTCCCGTGGCGTTCAGCGCGCCGGTGTAGAGGTGCCAGATGTTGTCCACATCCAGGCGCAGGTCCATGTTCTTCTCTGCTTCACTGGTGCGGCCGTCGATCACGGCGGTGCCGGGTTCGATGTACTTGGTGTAGAACACCATCCCCTCGGATTCGGGGGTCCAGTGCGTTCCCGCCCGAAGGCTCAACTCCGAGCAGAATCCCTTGACATCCACCGGCAGGTAGAGGGCTGTGGGCATGATCCAGTTGGCCAGGTAAAAGGTGTAGTCCACTACCGCTTCAGGCCCGTAGATGCCGAAGACGGCCCGCATGGAATTCCCCACCCGCTTGATGACCCGTACCGGGCCGTCGATGTACCCCTTCCGGAGGCTTCGGAAGTCCGCCTCGCTCTTTTTCAGGTGGAAGCCGAACAGCTTCAGCTTGGCGTCCAGCCGCGTGAGAACCCGTTCGTTGATACGGGCACCGTTCCCGCCCCCCTCGGGTGTGATGGTGGTGTCGCCGTAAGATATGGGGGCCTCCTTGGAGAAACCGATCCGGTAGTAGCGGGAAAGGATCCGGTCGTTTTCCGGGTCATAGGATACATATTCCTGTGAGGAGCGCTGCGGGAACCGCCGGTCGGTTCCCACGTAGCACCAGGCCCGGGCTCCGTCCACCGGGTCCCGCACCTCGATCTCCGCCAGCAGCTTATTTTCGGCGATCTGGGGTTCGGGCAGGCGGTCACCCATGTCCCGGACCATGAAGGAGAGTTCATCGTTGGCGTCGAGAGTCCCCTGATCCACGTCGTGCTGATCCGGGTGGCTTGTGCGGAACACATACACGCCCTCGGCATCTCTCTCATCGAGCTGGTAAGGGATGGCGACAAGAGCCCCCTGTTTCCATGCCACCAGCCGCAGCGTCCGGATGGTTCGTCCCTGCAAGGAGGGTAAATCTGATCCGGTGAGGACAATGGGGTCGATGTTTCGTTTCATCTCCTTCCCGGTTTCGTCTTCCTCCTGGGGCAAGGCAGGTACCGGACCCACCAGAAAAAACCCGACAAGAACGCAGAACAGGAACAGATTACCCGGACCTTTGAACCCTTTCAGCATTGTACGAACCCTTTCGAGCTGAATAGCCTCCCGGTGCCATGCATGGAAACCGGTACGGCGGGGGGAACGGAGTCATCTGACAGCAGGCAGGTACGATAATATGGAAATATCTATTTTGTCAAAAGATAAAACAGAATTTGCTCAAAGAGAAGGGGGAGCGGTTTTTCAAAGTCGGGCAGGTGCTGAAGGATGATGAGATCAGGCAGGTTGTTGATAATTCAGTACTGGCTTTTCAGCACTGAGAGGTTGGACGGATCATCCTCAGGGGGGGTGCCAACCGTCTGCTAAGAACACATCGGAGTAAATACACGAATGTATTGCAGGGATCTTGCGAGAGGCAGGTGGAGGCTGCGCGAATCCCTTGAAAGAACCGGATATTGCGAGGAGCCGCAGGCGACGCGGCAATCTCCCGGCACCTGTAAAGCCACCCTCTGGGCTGGGGGGTTGCCGCGCTTCGCTCGCAATCTCCACTTCTGTGTCTCTCTGCATGCAGGGGATCGTGGTGTGGAGCCGAACGCTGAACGCCGACGGCTGAAAGCTGATATGGAGTGCGCTTCGTTCGCAGGTTCTCTACTGGGGCGGGCTGGAATTCGAGACCGTATTTATGACGGCGTGAGCTAGGGCTGGATGCAACTCTCCCCTTTACCGTTGGAAATGTTCACGGTGTCGGAATTCAGCCAGATCTTGCTGATGACCGAGCGGCTGTTTTCCCGGGTGGGAACCAGGTTCCAGACCCAGCCACCCTGAGCATCCAGGGCGTCGCAAGGCCCCATGGCGCGGTGGTGCTGGAGGGTGATGGTGCTTCTCTTGGTGAACGGATTTTCCGGAATGGATCCACCCAGATGTTTTTTCAGTGTACGGATCAACTCTTCATCCGAAGGGAGCGCAGCGGCGTCGGCGGCCACTCCGCTCTTGCTGGAGCACTCTTTCAGTGCGGCCTGGGTGGCTTCATTCAGCTGATGAATCGTGCTTTTTGCCTCGGCCGTTTTCACGAACCGGTTGTAACGGGGGACCGCGACCACACAGATGATGGCGATGACGATCACGAAGATCGCCACATCGATTTTTCCGACGCCTCGGTTGTCTATTCTGAAAGGGTTCATGTTTGCCCTCCGTTACCTTTCTTTACGAAAAATGTTCCTCTTTATTCAATTTTTTGCCGCTACCTGTCGGATTCCCGTATCTTCCTTTTTCCGCTTCCAGGAAATTCCGAAGGGGAAAACCCATTGGATTTAAAAGAAAAGACCCTTATTCCGTCCTGGACGTTACGTTTGGGTCTTTCCCGGGCTCATACGTTTCCACATGGATTATGCAAAGAAAATGCCAGACGTAACGCCACAGGACGAAAGCGTTCATTATTGATGCAGGTAACCCATAATGCGTTTCCTGTCCGGTGGGGTTCATTCCGGGCGGGGTGCTGCGGTTCCAGGGCCCTGAAGTCCTGAATAAGGAGGGGGGTCGATGGCCGAGATGCTGTTATTCCGCAAGCTTCCAGCTGGTTTCCCCGAAAAAAAGCGGAAGCTCCGCGGCACACACCGGGCCGGGGATGACGGGGCGGCCGCTTTTCTCCGCCAGGTCGCTGCAGAGCGGTGCGGCCAGCCCCGGGAGGTAGAACGTGGCATCCTGGGCCTGATCGGAGATCCGTTCCCGGGAGATGGCCTCGAGGATCCTGTCGGAGGTGAACGCCTCGTAGACCAGCGCCATATCCACCGTGTGTCCGTCCGTGTCCACCACCATGTACCAGAACGGGCTGAGTGTGGTGGACAGGATCGTGGTGATAACCTCTGTGGTCAGACGGGAATTCCCGGAGACGAGCACCGGGGAGTCGCGGCCGGGATCGTTCACGGGAAAGAGCCCCGGCGGGCCGGGGTCGGGCAGTTGGAGCACCTCGACTGCCGGCAGGATCTCTTCGGGCCGCGCCGCCCAGAGCAGGGTCCGGAGCCTGGTTCCGGCCATGTTGCACTGTCCCGGGCGGATCTCTCCGGAACAGAGTTTTTCCAGGAACTCGTCCCGGTCGCGAAACCCGCATGCACGGCAGTCTTCGCCGGAAACGTAGGAGTCCAGGGATACGCTTTTTTCGTAAAGATCCGCACGAAGCATGGAATGCCTCCGGTTCTCCGTTGTCAATAAAACCATGATGGGTGAAACATCCATCCTAGCATGCGGTCCTCTCTTTTGCCTACCGCGGGGGAGTTCCGCACGTTCGCGGGGACAGGTGAAAACGGGTATCCATAAGTGTGCCTGAAAGAACCGGATTCCGGGTCAGGCCGGGAATGACGGAAAAGCATGTTCTCTTCGTTGTTCGACACCCCATCCGCTGGCATGGCGCGGGGGATCCGCTTCGGTGACTTCATAACGTGATCCTGCGCGGGAGGGAGGAGGGCGGGAACTTGCGCCGATCCGCTCCGTGTTGTAACAAAGAAGAGGTGTGTCATCTTGGTGCCTTCGCGGATCTCTGTGGCGGATCCAGCGGGATACGGGGTCATGCGGGATAAGGGGTGGAAGGGATCGCTGATCGCGGAAAGATTGCGACCTCGCAGCAGTCGGGGAGGGTTCGATCATGTGGGATGAAAAACGGTGCGATCGGTGCGGAGATTGCCTGGTGGAGTGCCTGTATGTGGACTGGGACCGGGAAAAGGCCATCGGGGAGGTTTCCCGCCTGGTGGATACCGGGGATTCGGAGATTCTCCAGGCATGCGTCACGTGTTGCGCCTGCAACGAGTATTGTGAAAAGGGGGCCGACCCCTGGGACCTGATCCTGAAGCGGCAGGAGGAGACGGGTTGCCTGAACGTTCTGCCCCGGGCGCCTGCCATGTTTGAGGCGGTGGCCTCCCTGCCGGCATCGGTGGAGCCGGGCGATCCCCACAGGCCGGCGATCTCCCTTTGTGTCATGGAGCCCCTGAGCCGTGATCTGTTCCAGGGCCGCCTCTTTGACGGGCTCACGGTGATCAAAGGGGGGGAGTTTTTCTGCGGGATCGGGTACCTGCATATCGGACAGGAATCACCCGTTCGGGATTACGCCCGCAAGGTGGTGGACAACCTGGCCGCCACCGGGGCCGGGGAAATCGTCTGTTTTCACGAAGACTGTTACGCCCTGCTGGCTGTGAAGGCACCGGAGTATGGAATTTCGGTACCGTTCCGGCCCGTTCACCTCTTCGAGTACCTGCTCTCGTTCCTGAAGGAGAACGAAGGCGCGGTGCAAAAACTGAACCTGCGCGTGGCCTATCAGCGGCCCTGCGCCTCCCGGTACAGCGGGGACAAGGACCCGCTGCTGGATGAGATCTTCCAGCGGATCGGAGTGACCCGTGTGGAACGGGAATATGACCGGAGGCATGCCCTCTGCTGCGGAAGCCCGCTGCTAGCCCGGGGGGACCGGGAAGGGGCCCTTCAGACGGGAAAGCGGAACCTGGACGATGCAGTGGCACATGGAGCACAATTTCTGGCGTTTCTCTGTCCCATGTGCAGCCAGACGCTTCGCTTTGTTTGCGAACCGTACGGCATGGCCCGCATCGCGGTATCCGACCTGTGCAGGATGGCCCTGGGAGAGACCGTGAACCTGTAACAAGAAGGGTGCGAAGATGAGTGAAGCCCTAACCCTGTACGAAGAAGCCCAGATCTTCATGGCCGGGGTCCGCCTGTTCCGGCACAGGGAGAAACGGCTCCCGTCCCTGGGCGAGCTTGCTGAGTTCACGCGGTTTTCCCGGGAATCGCTCCATCACATGTGTCACCGTCTCGAGTCTATCGGAGCGGTGGAGAGGATCCGCGGGGCCTTCGATGACCGCATCTGCCTGAAGGACCCGCTGCAGGCAGAGGTGCTCCGGCAGGAGCAGGACGCACCGCAGATCGACGACGAGGTCCGGAAGTGGAAGGAGCAGAGAGAGAGTTCGATCCAGGACGTGGAGAAAAGGTTTTCCCCGGACTTCGGCAAGGAGGAAAAAAACGAGCTGCATTCCCAGATCGAGGAAAAGATCCGGAAGGGGGGGAAAGAGGAGCGGAAGAGTCCGCTGGACGATCTCTTCAAGAAGGATCTGTGAATCAGAGGAGTAAGATCCTACCCTTTTATAAATACGGTCACGAATTCGAAGCTGCTCTCCAGCGGAGATTGCGAACGGAGCGAAGTGGTTTCGGCCTTCAGTTCTCGGTTCCCCGACACCATCCGTTACATGCAGGGAGACATAGAAGGGGAGATTGCGAACGGAGTGAAGTCGTAACGAAGTGGAGATTGCGAGCGAAGCGCGGCAACCCCCCGGCTCAGAAAGAGGGCTTTTTATCCCGAGGGATTGCCGCGTCGCCTGCGGCTCCTCGCAACATTCGCTTCGAGACGCGCAACTGCCTCCATATTTCGACACCCTCGGAATCAGAAATTCAGGGGCGGCCGGGCAGGGGGTGTCCTGTGCCTCCTCCCTGCCTCCCCTGGATTCCGGATCAAGCCCGGAATGACGGAAAACACGGTGCCCTTGTTTTTCAGCCTGTTACGGATGGACGGCCGTTGTTATTTCTTGTCGGGGTAGTAAACAACGTCCTTATCCGTGATCGGTTTCTGGAAGGTTTTGTAGGCCTCGTAGATGTACTCCGGAAGATTGAACAGTCCCCGGTGCAGTTCCGCCGAGTAGTAGCGCAGGCGGAGGCCCTTGGTTTCCATGGCGGATTCCACGTCCGTTTCCGCGGGATCCACGGTGTTGGATGCCAGGATGAAGCTGTAGATCTCGTGGAAGGAGTGGCTCAGGTAGCCGTAGGGCCGTACATGTTTGAAGATGGATTGAAGCGTGTTGCGGATCCGGGCGTGGGGTTCAAGCCGTTTCGGGTTGAAGCTTTCGCTCTGGACCAGGACGCAGCCGCCGGGATTCAGCCGCCGGCTGACGATCTTGTAGAATTCCCGTGTGAAGAGCAGCGTTGACGGGGCGTTCTCCAGCGGGTCGGAAAGGTCGATCAGTATGGCGTCGAACGTCTCGTCGGTTTCCTCGAGAAATTTTCTTCCGTCCATGGCTTTCAGGTCCACCCGGGGATCGGCGAAGGCCCCCAGGGACCACTCCGGCAGGTGTTCCCTGCAGATCTGGACCAGTTCACCGTCGATGTCGATCATCACCACCCGTTCGGGATCGTGCTTGAGGACCTCCCGCAGCGTGGCCCCCTCCGCCCCTCCGATGATGCATACCTTCTTCGCCGGCGGGTGGGTGAGCAGGCCGGGGTGCACCATCATCTCGTGATAGATGAATTCGTCCGCCTGGGCGGATTGTGCCATGTTGTCGAGAAAAAGCATCTTTCCGTACTCGAAGGTGTCCATGATGTCGATCTGCTGGAACTGCGAGCGGGTCGAGAGGATGTGCTTTTTCACCCGGTGGGAAAAGGTGACGTTTACTGCCTGTTCCGTGTACCAGAGTTCTTGCATGGGGGCGTCCCGTGTCTTGGCTGCAGGGGGGATCGAAACCGTCGCGGGATTGCGACGGACCCGCGGTTCTTCTTATGGGCGCTCGGGGTTTCAGGTCACCTGCGATGATTCCATGGGTTTGTGAAGGATTTCCCGGTCCGGCAGGTCCATCGTACCGCGCTTCACCTCCATAACGGAAACTTCCTGCGCCTCGAACTCCTTCCTGAGGTGCTCGAAGATCAGGTCCATGTCCACCTGGTTGCCGCAGGTGAAAATATCCACCGCGCAGTAGCCGTATTCCGGCCAGGTGTGGATCGCTACGTGGGATTCGGCGATGACGATGACGCCGCTGACTCCGTGAGGGGAAAAGTGGTGAAAGAAGGGCTGGATGATGGTGGCCCCGGAACGGTTTACAGCATCGACGAGGATGCGTTCCGAGTGGATGGGTTCGTCCAGAAGGGCTCTGTTGCAACCGTAGAGCTCGACAATCAACTGTTTCCCCAAGGACCGCATAGCATGTTCCCTCCCCTCGGTTTGTGTTTTTCCTACCGATGGTGGGGCCTCAGGATAGGTACGTCTTCAAGAAGCCGTCTATCTCACCCCTTCCTTCGTTGATCCTTTTTTGTCGGGTCTGGATTTCCCGACCCCGGCAGCCGGAGGGTCCGCCGGGTAGATGTCCAATCTTTCTTCTTTTTGGACGGTTTTTTCATGGGTTGAACCCTGAGTGCAATAAATTACATCGAATTGTTTGAATTTGAACCAACCTTGATATAATATGCATTGGTCTTTGTCAATATCTCCCTCGGTGTTTTTTCACCGCTGATGATGGACCTCTTCACCCCGGACGGCACACCGCGCAAGACCGCACCTGCCGATCCAAAATGGATCGGGAAGCAAGGGAATATGTCGGTATTCGGCTGGATTGTAGACAGGTTTTCAAGCATTCGGTTCACCATTGCGACCTGCATCCTCCTGGCGGTCGTTTCGCTCCTGGGAACGCTGATACCCCAGAACCTCACCCCTCAGGAATACGCAAGAATGTACGGAGAGGTTCTTGGCCCGGCCGTTTCCAGTCTGGGCCTGTCGGACATCTACCACTCCGTCGGCTTCATCTCCCTGCTGTGCC
>CAYTRL010000124.1:0-13973 GCA_964439795.1 uncultured Thermodesulfobacteriota bacterium | reverse complement strand
CCCCACCGGATGAGAGGAAACGCCTTGCAACGATTCGATTGCATCGTGGGCAGCGACGCGCCCCAGGCGGAACTCCCGGCGCCTCTTATCCACGGCCCTCGGGCTCAGCAGACACTCTTCCTCCGGGTGCAACCGGCTTTCTCCGTGCAGGTCCCATGTCCTCACGACCAGGACGATGCGTGGCTCCGCGGGAAAACAATCAGGCAGTGTTTCATCCGTGTGCAATGTGGTTGGGTCATGCATGTCCGGAAGGGTACCCGCCCGGGCCACCGGTTGTCCAGCCCCACCCGCATAACGGGCAGGAGACACAGAAGCGTCAGGGGAGGCAGGGGTTTTCCCTTGACAGGCACCGGGGGGGTGCTACCCTTAATTTAGGGCCCTGAAGCGGGCCTTTCGGAGACATGGGGCAGGCCGCGATGATGGAACACGGAACCCTGAGAACGGCTGCAAGAGAGCCTGTCTCCCTCCCGTCCCTTCCCAATGCGACCGCGGAGACCGGGTACCGCCGATACCACCTTCTGCGGAACGATGACGAAGAACCGTCCCCGGAGGGGAAGGACGAAAGCCGGGTCCAATCTGCGACCCACAAGGGAGGGGGTCGCTATCTGCTGTGCGGCCTGTGCGGGCACCGCATCACGCACACCGGGGAGGGGATCGGCGTTCAAGGCTCTCACCGGCACACGTTCGCCAATCCGCACGGACACGTGTTCCGGATCGGTTGTTTCCGTACCGCCCCGGGTTGCCGCCCGGCCTCAACGGAAACCACGGACTTCAGCTGGTTTACCGGCTATGCGTGGCGTATCCAGGTCTGTGCGAACTGTTTCTCCCACATGGGCTGGGAGTTCCGGTCCGAGGGGCACGGGTTTCACGGGTTGATCCTGGAACGTATCGTGGAGGAGCGGCAGAACGGGGCAACGGAGTGAGGGAGGGACGGTTCTCATTTTTCAACTTCAACGGTGCAGGGACTCCGGAAACGTTTCTCTTTCGGGAAACCGGCCATGACAAAGCGCAGACATGAAACCGAAGGCGATGTTCTTGTAGAACGCGGGACACGGACCGGTACGCCCCGCCCCTACAACGTGATCCTGTACAATGACAACTATACCACCATGGATTTCGTCGTGATGATCCTGGAACAGATCTTCCATCACCCGCCGCCGGCGGCGGCCCAGATCATGCTCCGGGTGCATAACCGGGGTCGGGCCGTGGCGGGCACCTACACCCGGGAGATCGCGGAAACCAAGGTGGCACAGACCACGCACCTGGCCCGGGAAAACGACTACCCGCTCAAGTGCACCCTGGAACCGGCCTGACAACCCGCGGACAAGAGTCTCCCGGGGCGGAGGAAACTAGCATGGGCCAGCGCGAACTGCAATTTGCCATCGAAGCGTCCATCCGTGACGCGCACGGACGGAAGCACGAGTACGTCACCGTGGAGCACCTCCTGTTCGCCCTCCTTTTCGATGAGGAGGCCCGATCCATCATCCTCCACTGCGGTGGAGACGTGGCCGCGCTCATCGAGGAACTGGGCCGGCACCTGGAAACGCAGGTCCCTCAACTTCAGCCGGAAAGCAACGACTATCCCGTACAAAGCCTGGGGTTCAAGCGGGTGCTCGAGCGGGCGGTCCTCCAGGTCCGTTCCAGCGGCAAGAGCGACATCAGCGTGAGCGACGTGCTGGTGGCCATCTATTACGAGCCGGAATCACACGCCGTGCACCTGCTCGAGAAGCAGGGGATCACGCGCCTGGACATGCTCCAGTACATCTCCCACGGAGATTCCCAGGCGCAGGACCCGGAGGGCGAACCGGAGACGACGGGGGATCCCGGCCCGGAGGATCGGCCCGGGCGGGAATCCCTGACCCAGTTCACCGTGCACCTCAACGAACTCGCCCGTGCCGGCAAGCTGGACCCGCTCATCGGCCGGGAGAGCGAGCTCCGGAGGATCATGCAGACCCTGTGCCGCCGCAACAAGAACAACCCGATATTGGTGGGGGATGCCGGGGTGGGCAAGAGCGCCATCGTGGAGGGGTTCGTGCAACGGGTGGTGAACGGCGACGTCCCGGACCTCCTGGCCGGAAGCGATGTCTTCCTGCTGGATCTGGGATCCCTGCTGGCCGGAACCAAGTTCCGGGGACAGTTCGAGGAACGGATGAAGGCCTCCCTGAACGAACTGAAACGTCGGGACAAACCGATCCTTTTCATCGACGAGATCCACATGATCGTGGGCGCCGGCTCCGCAAGCGGAAGCTCCATGGACGTGTCCAACCTGCTCAAGCCGGCCCTGCAGGCCGGAGAACTGCGATGCATCGGGGCCACCACGCATGAAGACTTCCGGCGCAGCCTGGAACGTGACCGTGCCCTGATCCGGCGCTTCCAGAAGGTGGACATCGCCGAGTCGTCCGTGGAGGACACCACTCGGATCCTGCAGGGGGTCCGGGACCGCTACGAAGCGTTTCACGGTATCGCGTTCGAAGACGACGCGCTCTCCAGCGCTTCCGAGTTGTCGGACCGCTATATGAGCGAGCGGTACCTGCCCGACAAGGCCATCGACGTCATCGACGAAGCCGGAGCCCGGAACCGGATGCGGCCCGAGGAAGACCGCAAGGACACGATCTCCAAGAGCGACATCGAGGAGGTCGTCTCCCACATAGCCCACATCCCGGACCTGAACGCCAAGCAGGGCGAGCGGGAGCGGCTGGCCGCCCTGGAAAAGGAGCTGAAGAAGGTGGTCTTCGGCCAGGACTCGGCCATCGAGGCCGTGGTGAACGCCGTAAAACTTTCCCGGTCCGGCCTGGGCCACCCGGAACAGCCGGTGGGGTCGTTCCTGTTCACAGGGCCCACCGGGGTGGGCAAGACCGAGGTGGCCCGGCAGCTGGCCCAGGTGCTGGGCATCGGGTTCCTGCGGTTCGACATGAGCGAGTACATGGAAAAACACACCGTGTCCCGGCTCATCGGCGCCCCCCCCGGCTACGTGGGCTACGACCAGGGAGGGTTGCTCACCGAGGCGGTACGGAAGTCGCCCCACAGTGTTCTCCTGCTGGATGAGATCGAAAAGGCTCACATGGACCTGTTCGACATCCTGCTCCAGGTGATGGACCATGCCACGCTCACGGACAACAACGGCCGGCAGGCCGACTTCCACAACGTGATCCTGATCATGACCAGCAACGCCGGAGCCCGGGAGATGGGCCGGAGGACCCCGGGTTTCGGTCGCACCTCGGACCTCTCTTCCGGCCTTCGGGAGTTGGAGCGTTTCTTCAGCCCGGAGTTCCGCAACCGCCTGAGCGAGATCATCACCTTCGACAGACTCTCCCACCCGATCATGAAACAGATCGTGGACAAGTTCATAGACGAGCTCCGCACCCAGCTGACCCCCCGGAACGTCACCGTGGAACTCTCCGCCAAGGTGGTGGAGTCCCTGGCCCGGGAGGGCCATGACAAAATCTTCTGGGCCCGTCCCCTGGCTCGCCTGATCCAGCAGAAGATCCGGCAGCCACTGGCCGAGGAGCTTCTGTTCGGCAAGCTGACCGAAGGCGGGCGGGTCCGGGTCGGCCTGAAGGACAAGAAGTACACGTTCCGGTTCCAGCCGCCCGCCAAGAAGTCGGCCAAAAAGCAGGTCTAGAAGCCTGAAAAAGCGCATTGGGGACGGCCGTTCACAGCCGCTGGATCAGGTAGAGGTAGGCGGGCAGGCGGGAGCGGAACTTCACCTTCCGGAACACATCCAGAAACTTCTTTCGTTCCGCAGTGCCCGGCTTCTTGCCGCTCCGGAGCGGGGAGAGGTAAACCGCCCCCTTTGCCGGGGTGCGGTCCGGTGTTTCAGAGAGAAGTTTCGTCAGGGCGGGCATGTGTCCGTCCGGGAGCCGGTCCCCCAGGACGAAGTTGGCGGAAACCTCCAGGCGCTCGTAGCGGGCGTTGATCTCCACCATCCTGGCCAGCGCCGCCTCCACGTCCTCACGGGAAACAGGTTTCCCCAGAAAAGCCAGTGTCTGCGGATCCGGAGACTCCAGGCCCACGTTGATCCAGGTCTGATACGGGAGCCGGTCGAGCCGCCGGAACAGATCCTCTCCGGCACGGGTGAGGGTGTCCACGCTCCCGAACAGAAAGAGCCAGGCATCCTTCCGGCAGGCCCTTCCAAGCTTCAGCCGCTCGTACGCCCGGAGGGCGGCGAACTCGATCCGGTCCGCCCCGGCGCGGAGCCCGTCATGGTTCCCCAGAAACAGGGCGTTGAACTCGCCGATCTCTCCGTCGTAGAGGATCCGAAGCGCCTCGATCTGCGCCTCCACGTCTCCCCTGTCCCGGGGCCGGAACGGCAGGGAAGACTGGAAACAACAGAAGCGGCAGTGGTAGGCACACCCGTCGGCGAGCACCAGGGGGACCACATCGTAGTCTACGTGGCGCGTGTCCGGCGGCAGCACGGTAAGGAGGCCTCCCAGGATGGAATGCAGCCGCTCGGCACGAAGCCGCAGGGAGTCCTCATCCCTCCGGACGATGCGGGTCAGCACCTCCTGCACAGGTTCCGGAAGGGGTTCATCACGAAGCAGGGCCCGGAGACGATCCTGAAGACTCTTCAGGGATCCGATCGCCTCCTGCACTTCCTCGAGCCCGAACGGGTCTCCGCCCACGACGGTATTGCTCGGGTAGGAAAGACACGGCAGGTAATACTCCCCGGTGAGGTCCAGCACCTCCCGGTACTCCCCGGAGCTGTAGTACACCCAATCGTTTCCCGCGGTCCGTTTCAGCCACTCGGCCGGGTGAGGCCATTCCGAGCCCTTGCCCCGCAGGTGACGGATCTCTCCGTTTCGAGTGAACTGGTAGATGTACCGGGGCGTTTCGATCTCGCAAAAACGCCCGTACCGGATCGGGTAGCTGACCTTCCTGTACTCGCGGGCCCCTTTCACTTCAGGCGTAATCCGGAGGCCGTTGATCCTGCAGGTTTCCAATGGATTCAGCCCTTTCGCCGATTCCGCGCGGAACGTTCTCTTCGGTCCTCCGCGCCTCGTCTGCGACCGGAGTTCCCCGGACGCGGCCTCCCCCCGGGGCGGTCCTCCTTCCTGTCCCTGAAAAACAGCCGGTGCTGCTCCGCACGCTCCGCCCGGGCCCGGGCGGAATAAACCGGCCTCAGGTTGTACGGGTGCAACCCGGTGTAGTAGATGGCGGTGGCCAGGGTCATGGGCCCCGGGGTGAACGCCTGCACCTGTTCCAGCCGGTATCCGAGCCTCCGGGCGTGCCGGGCCAGGTCCGCCATGTCTTCCCGGGTGCAGCCGGGGTGGGCGGAGATGAAGTAGGGGACAAGATGCTGCGACAACCCCTCCTCCCGGCTGATGTCGTCAAACCGTTTCTTGAACACCTCGAACAACCGGAAAGGCGGCTTCCGCATCATGCGCAGAACCCGGGCCGACGTATGCTCGGGCGCCACCTTCAACCGCCCGGAGACGTGGCGACGTACCAGCTGCCGGGTATACGCATCCAGGCGGTCCCTACGGCGGACCTCCTGCGGCCGGTCCACCAGCAGGTCGTACCGGACACCGCTGCCTATGAACACGTGCCGGACCGAAGGATGGCCCAGCACCTTTTGATAAAGTTGGAGCAGGGGGCCGTGATCGGTGTTCATGTTGTCACAGATCCCGGGATGGATGCAGGAGGGCCGCAGACAAGCCCGGCACCGGTCCCGGTCCCGGCCCTTCATCCCGTACATGTTTGCCGTGGGGCCGCCCAGGTCGGTGATCGTGCCGGCAAAGCCCGGCATGGCCGCCACGGCATCCACCTCGTGCAGGATCGACCGTTCCGAACGGCTGGCCACCTGTTTTCCCTGGTGAGCGGCAATGGCGCAGAAGCTGCAACCGCCGAAGCACCCCCGGTGCAGGTTGATGGAGAACCGGATCATGTCAAAGGCCGGGATCCGGCCCCGCTTCCGGTACCGGGGATGGGGCAGCCGGGTGTAGGGCAAGTCAAAGGAGGCGTCGATCTCGGTTTCCGACATGACGGGGAAGGGAGGGTTGATCACGAGAACCTGCTCCCCCACCCGCTGAACCAGGCGGACCGGTTTCTTCCCCCCCGACGCCCGCTCCACCTGCCGGAACTGTTTCGCAAAGGACTCCCTGCTCCGGAGACATTCCTCGTGGGAGGCCAGTTCCCTTGTTTCCCACTTCCGGTTCCGGGGCATGGGAACATCCGGGGCCAGGAGCAGGGCGGTCTGGGGGAGCGTCCGGATCGAGGCAAACGGCACTCCCCGTTCCAGCAGCCGGACGATCCCGCGCACCGCCTGATCGCCCATGCCGTATACGAGAAGATCGGCGCCGCCGTCCGTCAGGAGGGACGCCCGCAGGGAGTCCGACCAGTAGTCATAATGGGTCATGCGCCGCAGGGAGGCCTCCACGCCGCCGACCACCACGGGTACGTCCGGAAAGAGCTTTTTCAGGATCCGGGTGTACACCTCCGTGGCGCGGTCGGGACGGAAGCCGGCCGCACCCCCCGGCGTGTACGCGTCCTCGGAGCGCCGCCGCCGTTGGGCGGTGTAGTGGTTGACCAGGGAATCCATGCACCCTGCCGTCACTCCGAAAAAGAGCCGGGGACGACCCAGCTTCCGGAAGTCACGGAGGTCGTCCCGCCAGTTGGGCTGGGCCAGGACCGCCACCCGGCACCCCTCCTGCTCCAGGACCCGGGCGACCACCGCGTGTCCGAAGGCGGGATGGTCCACGTAGGCGTCCCCGCTCACCAGGATCACGTCCGCTTCTTCCCACCCCCGCTCTTCCATCTCCTTCCGGGTCACCGGGAGCCAATCCGTGAGCTTTCGTTCCTGTGGCATGCTGATCCACGCTTCTGGAGGGTTTCCCCGTGTCCGGACGGAAGGGGTAGATCTAACCTGTTTCTTTTGATATAAGAATATTAACTTCTATCCTTCGGGGACCTTTTCCGCCCAACCGGAACAAACGCAGAATCCGGCTGGAACATCATCAAGTTTACCAACAAAGGGCTCGATATGGTAGGAGAGAGGGATCTCGTTCGTTCAACCACTTTCGGGGCGGGAGAGAGCCGGACGTGAAAAACACTGTGGAAGGATACACGCAGTCGTACGACGGGACGGAGATCTATTACCGGAGCGAAGGCGAGGGGTTTCCCCTGGTGGTCTGCAACGGGATCCTCTGCTCAACCGGGTACTGGACTTACCTGAGACCGTTTTTCCGGGACCGGTGCCAGGTGGTGACCTGGGACTACCGGGGACACGGCAAGTCCGGACCGCCGGGCCGGATGGAACACCACCGGATGAGCGACTTCGCCGCCGACCTTCGGGCGGTCATGGATGCCCTGAAGATCCCCGAGGCGGTCCTCATCGGGCACAGCATGGGAGTGCAGCTGATCCTGGAGTTCTACCGGCAGGACCCGGAGCGGGTGAAGGCCCTGGTTCCGGTGCTGGGCACCTACGGGAGGCCGTTCAGCAGCTTCTACGGCCAGGCCTGGCTGGAAACAGTGATGCCCGCCTTTCTGCGGCAGGCGGAAAAGCACGCGTGGATCCTCTCCAAGACGCTGAAGCCGATGATGCTCTCCCCCCTGTCCATACCCATGGCGAGGATGAGCGGTGCGATCCACTGGTACCTGGCGCCCGGCGACATCATGAAGGACTACTTCCAGCAGATGGCGGGCATGGACCTCAAGTTCGCGTTCCAGGCCGCCCTGGCCATGGACCAGCACACCTGCGAGGATATCCTGGACCAGATCCAGTTGCCCACCCTCATCATCGCCGGGGAGAACGACCCGTTCACGCCCCCCCGGCAGTCCGAAAAGATGCACAGCATGATCCCGGGCTCGGAAATCCTGATGATCCACAAGGGCACCCACACCGCCCTGATCGAGCAGCCCGACCTGATGCACCTGCGCATGGAGATCTTTCTCCGGGACCACTTCAGGGACCGAGGCTACCAACCCCTCACGGACCTGGACACTCACCTGTTCAACCGCAAGATGAACGATGTCAAGCAGAAGGAGCACCAGCGGGGTCGCAGGGGAACGAAGGGGATCGTGAACCGGTCCCTCCGCGCCGCCCGGGTGGCCACCGGGATCGCGCACGAAACCCTGAACCGCACCCTGGGCCGGGATTAGTCCACCGCCTCCATGACTGCGGCCGCGGATTGACCGCCCTGGCCGCAGACCCCGAGCAGGGCGGTCTTGTTCTCGGTGTTCGCCAGCTCGTTGGCCATGGTGGTGATCATCCGGGCACCCGTGGCGGCAAAGGGGTGGCCGAAGGCCAGGGACCCGCCGTGCACGTTGATGCTCTCCGCTGCGATCTCTCCGAACGCCTTGTCCATCCCCAGCCGTTCCTGAGCAAACCGGTCGCTGCCCAGGGCCTTGAGAACGCAGAGCACCTGGGCGGCGAACGCCTCGTGAACGTCCACCAGGTCGATCTGGTCCAGGGTCAGGCCGGACCGCTGGAGCGCCCGGGGCATGGAGATGGCCGGGCCGAGCAGGAGTTGGTCAAAAGGGTCCACCGCGTCGTAGGACCAGCTTCGAAAGGCGGCAAGTTTCCGGAACCCGTATTCATCCGCCTTTTCCTCGCTCATGACCAGCACCGCTGAGGCGCCGTCGGTCAGGGCGCTGGAGTTCCCCGCGGTCAGGGTGCCGTCCTTGGCAAAGGCGGGACGCAGTTTGGCCAGCTTTTCCACCGTCACGTCCCCCCGGATGATGTTGTCCGCGTAGACGGTCTTTCCATCCGGTGTCTTCACCGGAACGATCTCGTCGGCGAATCTCCCCGCCTCTACGGCCCGGGCCGCCCGCTGGTGGGACTGGGCGGCGAATGCGTCCTGTGCTTCCCGGGGGATGGCGTTCCGGACAGCCATCTTTTCCGCGGACTCCCCCATCAGCTCGCCGGTGGTCCGTTCGCGGATCGACGGCTGCCTGGGGATCAGGTCCTTCTTGAGGTT
Source organism: uncultured Thermodesulfobacteriota bacterium (assembly GCA_964439795.1). Classification (GTDB taxonomy): domain Bacteria; phylum Desulfobacterota; class DSWW01; order DSWW01; family DSWW01; genus CAYTRL01. Next base: position 5,058 of record CAYTRL010000124.1, on the reverse strand, counting down.
CAACCGGGTCGCCAGGCGCAGGTAGTCCTTGGCCGTGGACTTGGAACTCATGACCACGGGGGCGGCCTTGTGCACGAAGCTCTGGGGCATGGTGACCTCCGCGTTGCTCGTGGAGTCGCTGCCCCCGGCGATGAGCACGTCCGCCTCGCCGCGCTCGATGGCCGCCACGGCCAGGGTGGTGGTGAGCACGCTGGACGTGCAGGCCCGGCTCACCGTGGTGGCCTCGATGGTGGGCGGCAGCTTCAACTCCAGGACGATCTCCCGTCCCACGTTCACGGTGGAGCCGCCCACAATGACCCCACCCCAGATCAGGCCGTCGATATCGTCCCACGAAACCGGGTTCGCCTCGAGCAGTCCGGCCACCGCGGCCGTACCCAGCTCATAGGAACTCAACCGGGTGAAATCGGTGAAGGCACGAAGAAACGGGGTGCGAACGCCCCCCACCAGAACCGCACGTCGCTTGTTGGTTTTTTTCGCTTTTGCAGCCACAACGAATCCTTTCTCTCTGTGTATTGTTTACGAATCCTGGCAGTCTGTCTGAAAACAAGTCGTACTCGCTTATCCGTCATTCCGGACTTGATCCGGAATCCAGGGGAGGGGCAAAGGTGGCTGTTTGACACCCGCCGCCGGGCCACCCCTGGATCCCGGCTTTCGCCGGGATGACAGGAACAATTTATTTGTCGACACCCCCATTCGCTGGGATGACGGCAGATGGTGCTTTATCAACCCCTATGAAAAAGTGACTGGTTTCAAGAGGGATAACTTTTTCATATGATTCGCCTGCTAAGCGCCGATGTAGTTTCCTCCGCAAATCCGGATCACCTCTCCGGTGATCCCCGCGGCGCCCGGACTGGCCAGAAAGGTCACCAGTTCCCCGATGTCCGCCGGGAGCCCGCCCTGGGAGAGGTTGCACAGGCGGCGGGCCACTTCCCGGGTGGCGAACGGCACGGCCGCCGTCATCCGGGTCTCGATGAACCCCGGGGCGATGGCGTTGATCGTGACTTGACGGTCGGCCAGCGAGGGGGCCACGGCCCGCACGTAACCGATGACCCCTGCCTTGGAGGCGGAGTAGTTGGTCTGGCCCATGTTCCCCGCGATTCCTGCGATGGAGGCCAGACAGATGATCCGTCCGTCCTTGTTCAGCAACTCCTTCAGCGCCTCGTTCAGCCGGATCAGGGAGACCAGGTTCACGCCCAGGGTCATGTCCCACCGCTCCTCGTCCATGTTGGCGAGCATCTTGTCGCGGGTCACTCCTGCGTTGTGCACCACGATGTCGAGCTCCCCGAACTTCTTTTTGATCTCCCCGCAAACCGTTTCCGGTGCATCCTCCTCGGTGATGTCGCACAGGAGCATGCTGCCCCCGAGTTCGTCCATCAATTGACTGAGCGGCCCGTTCTCGGAGGGGCGGTCCATACCCACCACGTGCGCGCCTTCCCGGGCCAGGGCCTCGGCCGTGGCCGCCCCGATCCCCCGCGCCGCGCCGGTCACCAGGGCGACCTTTCCGTCCAGCGGCCTCCGGGTGGGTGCCTTTCCTTCCAGGGTGACCGTTTTGGAAATGTGGATCGGCTGCGCGGTGATGTAGGCCGAACGGTCGGACAGGAGAAACCGCAGCACCGGTTCGGCGTTTTCTTCGGCGCCCGGGTCGATGTACACGGTCTGCGCGGTGGACCCGTTCCGGCCGATCTCCCGGGCCATGCTCCTCACGAACCCGTTCACCGCCTGGGCGCATGCCGCGGCCTCCGGGGTCCCGGCTTCCTCCGGCGGGCGGCTCAGGACCACCGCACGGCCGCAGGGGGCCAGTTTGCGGACCCAGCTGTGGAAAAACGAGTACATCCCCTTCAGCTCCCCGGGTCCCTTCATCCCGGAAGCGTCGAAGACCAGGGCCTTGGGCCGGAGCGTGTCCGGCAGATCATCCTCATCCACGGTTTTGGGCTGGCGTCCCCAGGCGTCGCCGAACTCCCGGTACGGCCCCACCTGGTCCGGGTCGCCCATCACCCAGCTGTTGGCCCCGGCTCCGGTGACTGTCCGGGCCGTCAGGCCGGCGAACTCTGCCCCGTTCCTGTGACAGACCACCACGGGCAGGTCCTCCAGGGGCCGGTCCGCCCAGGGCGCGCCTGCACGTTCCAGTTTCTGCGGCAGGGGGATCGGAAGGCCCAGGGCCTTGATCGCCTTCCGGGCCGGGGGTCTGGTTCCCAAATCCACGAGAAAATCGCTCATCGTCTCTCTCCTTGTTCGGCCAAGCCGCAAGCTGTCGGTCGTCAGCTATCAGCTATCGGCTGTCAGCCGTCGGCTCCGCCCCTTACCCAAAATGAACTGCGGGACAACAATCTGCGAAAAAATGTGTTTCGTTTTTACAAAATTACTGCGTGGTGAAGCTTCCGGTGAGGAAGGCGGGCCCGCCGGGGGCGTTGCCCACAAAGACCCCGTTTTCCCGGTCCAGGTAGACCTTGACCGATCCGGGAAACCGCAGGGGTTTGACAAACCGTGCTTCGAACGTCCGCAGCCTCCCGGGCCGTCCCAGCCAGACCGAACGGTTCAGGCTCTCAATGGTACGGGCCATGGTGGCGAACCCGTGCAGGATGGTCCCCGGGAACCCGGCCATCCGGGCATAGGCCGGGACCCAGTGTACCGGGTTGAAGTCCCCGGTGAGCAGGGCGAAATCCAGCCCGCTCCTCTTGGAAAGCCTCCAGCAGTCGATCTCCCGGGCCGTGTCAGGAACGGTGGGTTTCTCCTTTTTGGGCCCATCGGAACGCTTCAACGGGATGATGGCGTTCACGTACGACACCAGGGCCTCGGGTTGTTCCGCGGTCCCGGTGACGAGCTTCTGCCGTAAAATAACCCGGCTTCCGTTGTCGTCCACCTCCACCAGCCGGGCCTTGAGCAGCAGGGGTTTGTTTGCGGGCAGCGGGTGCAGCACCTCGATGCGGCTGCCCCCGTTGAGCACCCTGCTCATGTTGTACGGCAGACCTTCCAGGGTCCGGGCCATGAGGGGAAAGCCCCACTGAGGGAAGAAGTGCGGCGGCAGGCCCCCCTTGTACCAGGAAGGTTCCCCGCCCACGAGCCGGATGTAATCCCGCACGAGCCGCGGGTCTCTTGGGGGAAGCGTCTGCTCCAGCACCGGACCCGGTTCGCCCTTCCCGGCTTCGCCCCCGGCCTTTACTCCCTTCCCGGCCGAGGAGACGGCGGTCCGGAGCAGGGTCCGGAGCACGGGTCCCTGGCGAAACAGATGTTGCATTGAAACACCCATGGAATACTCCTCTCAGGCGGCCAGGCTGGAAAGCAGGCGTGCGCCGGTGGTGGTGATCTCGGAATACAGGAAGCGGCACCGCGGTTCGGCCCGTTCCAGGTAGCGTTCGAACAGCTCCAGACGTTCGGGGTGCTTATTCACCTGGTCCAGGAGCATCTCCGCGATGGCCACGTCCGCCAGGATCCGGGTGAGCCGCTCTGCGTGAAGCATGGCCAGGGAGAAATCCTTCTTGGGGTCCCATTCCTTGAAGAAGGCGGCCCACTCCCCCACCGGCTGCTTGCGCATGGCGTTGATCTTCTTCCCGGCCAGCCGCGTCATGAGGAACTGGAGCGACTTGTAGGAAAGCACCTGGAGTCGGGCCACCTGGCGCTCCGGATCGGACCCGGCGGTGCGGGCCGCCCACGTGGCCTGGGCGAAATTCGTGTAGAACGCCTTGGGGTCTTTCAGGATCCCCATCAGGGTGTCCTTCATGGCCATGAGCGCCTGGATCTGGCTGGTCCCCTCGTAAATCGGAAGGACCACGGCGTCCCGGAGAAGTTTTTCCGCACCGTATTCGCTGGAGTACCCGTACCCGCCGTGGATCTGGATGGTCCGCCGGGAGATCTCCACCGATTTTTCGGCGGCCAGGTACTTGAGCAGCGGGGTCAGCCGCCGGGAGGCCATCTGGTGGGCCTTCATCTCTGACTCGAGTTTTTTCTTCTCCTCATCCGCAGCGGGCGGGACGAACTCCAGGATCAGGTTCAGTTTCTGGCCCATCTCCTCGTGGTACCCGGAACCCACGGCCAGGGCCCGGATCCCCTGGATGTCGGTCTGCATCTCGTCCAGGTAGTCGGCGATCATCTCGTGCTGATCGATCATCTTCCCCATGCTGGGCCGTTCCTCGGCGTACGCCCGCGCCATGCGCAGGGCGGCCTCGCCGATCCCCAGCGACTCGAACCCCACCGAGACCCGGGCGTTGTTCATCAGCTGCAGCATCAGCTTGAACCCGTCGCCCCGCTCGCCCACCAGGTAGGCCGGGGTTTCATCATAGCTGATGGTGACCGTGGCGGAGCCATGGTGCCCCAGCTTCTCCTCCAGCTTGGTGAAGGTGGCGATGTTCACCTGCTTGCCGTTCTCATCGATCCGGTAGGTGGGCACCAGGAACATGGAGAGCCCCTTGAGCCCGGCAAAGGCGTCGTCCCCCTCGGCCTGCTTCTCCGTCCGGGCGATGACGAAGTGATACTTGGCGTGCCCGGAGGTGATGAAGATCTTCTCCCCGGTCACGAACCAGTTCCCGTCGGCGTCCTGCTCGCCCTTGGTGCGAAGCTGCGCCATGTCGGACCCGGCCCCGGGTTCCGTGATGTCCATGGAGCCCCACGCATCCCCGGAGGCGATCTCGGCCATGGCATCCGCGAACCGGGTGGACTTGATCTGCAGGTTTTCGATGTCGAACTCGGTGGTGCCCTCCATGACCGAGAAAAGCAGCATGGCCATGGCGATCCCGCCGTGGAAACCGAAGTGGGCGGACACGGACACGTCCGCCCGGGAGAACATCTCGCTGCTGAGCAGGAACAGGAGGAACGGGCAGTTCATCCCGCCCAGGTCCCGGGGCAGGCACATCCCGTGTAGCTCGAGCCCCTTGATCTGGTCCGCGATGTTCTGCAGGACGGGCGGGAACTTCACCACCCCGTCCTCGAAAAACGGGTGTTCCCGGTCGATCTGGGCGGCGTTGGGCGCGACTTCGTTGGCGGCGAAGTTCCCCACCAGGTCCAGGACGCTCTTGTAGAAGTCTAGGGCGTCCTCCACGTTCTCGAACCCTACGCTCAGCCGGT
>CAYTRL010000123.1:0-14050 GCA_964439795.1 uncultured Thermodesulfobacteriota bacterium | reverse complement strand
AAACACCATGCAAGTTAAACAGAACCCCGGTAATGGAAATCGATTCATGACATTGATACTACTGCCCGTCGAGAATGGTAGCGATAAACGTACTCTGAATTCCACAAGCCCGGACGGGTGTATTCGTCCCTTCCGCATAACCTGCCATGGGATAGAAAAAGGCCGTCACGTTACAAGGGGTGTGTTTTCCACAAACACGCGTAGCCGCTTCCGTTTGCGGGGGATTTCCGCAATTAGCAGGATAATTATCCGAAGTCGCCCAACTTTGTGCAGGCCCTTTACATGTGAAGAACCCCGGCTCCGATCCGCATTTTAGAGAAACAGGGAGATTGTAGGATGCCGGACCGGAACTGTGACAATAATCTTTGCTGTATTGATTGTCATCGCATCCAGGCGGCATCGGATCCGCCCAGTTCAGTGGGATGATGCTGATATCATAAAAGACCTCACTACGAGTAAAATTGGTTTCCATCAACGTCACCTTGTTCCACTGAGCCTTCCAACAATCAGGGATATCAGCAGCATTTTCCGAGGCGCACAGGCGTGAGCACCCTGTACTGGAATCTACAAGTAATTCACATTCAGAATTGGCGGCAATCGTTGTGTAACTTCCCAAAGCCCCCGATCCGGTCGAGGTACATCCCTGCCCCCACGTGAGGTCGCAGGGACTCTGGGCCGTCCAACAATGATTATTCGCATCGCCTTTTGTACACGTCATATGAATGGGCACACTCCGTTCATTTTTAATGGTCATCTTCTGCTGTACCGTTGAAACCATATCCTGCGGGGAGCCGGTTTCATCATTCCCACACCCCAGGGTGGCAAAGGACGATAAAACCAAGGCAACAGCAAAAAGAGAAGTGAAACCAAGGCATTGAAAGAGGATCTGTTTATGACTTTTTTCCGGTGTTCTCATGATGACTCCCTTTTCGAAAAATAAATAACTCTTTTTCTTTTCCCTAATTTTTCTGAATCATGCCCCCTCTTGTCAAACACCAGAGCGGCAAACAGGATGCAGAAAGAAAATATATAATTATATAACAAGATTTATTTTCAAAGAAGAAGCTATGCTTCGAGGTTGCGGATCCTTATCACAGCCCCCTGGGAGTCGGCGTCGAAAGGAGAAGGCTTCCTCATCGCGCATGGGCAAGAGGGAAAAGAACCGGTCGAAAGACAGTGAGAACGAAGCCCCCCGGCGGCGTTCCGGACATCCGGTTCAGGGTAATAAGGTCCGGAGGAATTGATAATTTCGACCGGCTCGACTACCCTGCAGTTCAGGGAACATCTCCCAACGGTTCCGCCTTGACGCGGTGGGACCCCGGCAAGAAGCGACCCCGTACACACCTGGCGCCCCCATTATGTAGATTCCCGAAAGGAACCCGCACATGACAAACGAAACACCTGCCATCACGCTCCAGCAGGGGGACCTCACCCACGGATTCCGGACGACCCGTGTCACACCGCTTCCGGAACTGCGTCTGGCCGCCTACGAACTCCTCCACGAAAAGAGCGGAGCCCGGCTGCTGCACCTGCACGGAAACGACCCGGAAAACCTGTTCACCATCGCCCTGAGAACCCCCCCGCCGGACGACACGGGCCTGCCCCACATCCTGGAGCACACGGTGCTGTGCGGCTCCCGGAAGTACCCGGTGAAGGACCCGTTCGTGGAGCTGCTCAAGACCAGTCTGGCCACCTTCCTGAACGCCATGACCTACCCGGACAAGACGGTGTACCCGTGCGCCAGCATGAACGAAAAAGACTTCTTCAACCTCGCCGACGTGTACGCGGACGCGGTCTTTCACCCGAACATCACCGAGGCCCACTTCAAGCAGGAGGGGCACCATTTCGATTTCCAGGTGCCCGGGGACCCGTCCAGCCCGCTGATCATCAAGGGGATCGTGTACAACGAGATGAAGGGCGCCTACTCCGACCTGGACGGGACCATACAGCGAAGGACCCAGCTGAGCATCTGCCCGGACAACGCCTACGGCCTCGACTCCGGGGGAGACCCGGACGCGATCCCCTCCCTGACCTACGAACAGTTCGTGAACTTTCACCGGAGCTACTACCACCCGTCCAACAGCCTGATCTTCCTCTATGGCAACATCCCCACCGAGCGGCACCTGGAATTCCTGGACCGGAACTACCTCTCCGGGTTCGACCGGCTGAACGTGGACACGTCCATTGCGGCTCAGCCCCGGTGGGACCGGCCCCGGCGGGAAACCGTTCCCTTCGCCATCGGCCCGGAAGAGGACCCGGCCCGAAAGACGGCGGTGGTGATCACCTGCCTTACCTGTGATGCCACCGACGCCATCCGTACCCTCTCCATGCAGCTGATCAACGACTACCTGCTGGGGAACTCGGCCTCTCCCCTGCGCCGGGCCCTGATCGACAGCAAGCTGGGCGAGGACCTGGCCGACTCCGGCTATGCCAGCTACCAGTTCGATACCTATTTCACCGTGGGGCTGAAGGGCACCGAGGCCGAACACGCCGACGCCATCGAGGAACTGGTAAAGCGGGTCTGTTCGGAACTGGTTGCCGGGGGGTTCGACCGGGAAAAGATGGAAGCCAGCTTCCACCGGATGGAGATCGCCTCGCGGGAGATTCCGCCGCGCTACCCCCTGGTGCTCATGGACCGGGTGTACCGAACCTGGCTGTACGATGCGGACCCCCTGCACATCCTGCAATTGAACCGGCACCTGGTCGAGTTGCGCCGGCGCTTCCGGGAGGAACCCGGCTTCTTCGAAAAACAGCTGGCCGAGATGATCACCGAAAACCCCCACTACACCCGGCTCACCTTTATCCCGGACAAGGGGATCACGGCCCGCCGGGAAGAAGCCTTCCGGGAGAAGATGGAAAAGACGAAGGCGCGGATGAAGCCGGAGAAACTGGACGCAGTGGCCTCCGAAGCAGGGGACCTGGACGTGCTGCAGTCGTCCCCCAACCCGCCCGAGGCCCTGGCCACGCTTCCCCGGCTCTGCCTGGGGGACGTGCCCGGGGACCCCTTCGAGCTGACCACCCGGACGGAGGAGGCCGGGGGCCGTCCCCTGCTCGACACGGAAATGTTCACCAACGGGCTGAACTATCTCTCCCTGGCTTTTGACCTGCGCGGCCTGGAGGACGACCTCCTGGACACCCTGCCCCTGTTCGCCGACGCCCTGCTCATGATGGGGGCCGCGGGCATGGATTACGCAGCCATGGCCGAGCGCCAGGCCCGGGACACCGGCGGCGTGTCCGCCGGGGTTTCCGTCCTGGGAACGACGGAGGACGCCGCCTTTGTGCGGCCCCTGCTCACCGTCTCCTCCAAATCTCTCGACAGCCGGTTTCCCCGGATGCTGGACATCCTCTCGGACCGCATCCTCAGGGGGGACCTCACGGACCTGGACCGCCTGAAGGACGTGGTCCTCCAGGGACGCATGGGCTGGCGCAGCGACATCATCCCCAGCGGCAACCAGTACGCCATGCTCCACGCGGCCCGGAACCTCTCCCGCAACTGCTCCCACGCGGAGCGTCTGAGCGGCTTCACGCAGGTGCGCGTGTACGAGCGCCTGGCCTCGGGGTTCGATCAGGACCGGGACGCCATCGTGGAGAAACTCGCCCGGATCCGGGCGTTCCTCCTGGCTCGGGGCCGGGTTACCGTCAGCTTCTCGGGGGATCCGTCCCTGCGGGGCACCCTGGACCCATGGCTCGACGGGTTTCTCGGCTCCATGCAGGAAGGAGGTCCCCGGGAGGAAGATTCCGGGTTCCAGCCGGTCCTGGAAACGCGGGAGGGGGTGGCCACCCCGGCGGACGTTGCCTTCGTGGCCACCGCGCTGCCCGCTGTCCCGGCGGACCACCCGGACGCGCCGGCCCTCCTGCTCCTGAGCGTGCACCTGAGCTTCGGATACCTGTGGAACGAGGTACGCGTGAAGCGGGGAGCCTACGGAGCACGGGCCGCCTACAACTCGTCCAACGGCATGTTCGGCTTCTCCAGCTACCGGGACCCCTGCATACGGGAAACCCTGGATTCGTTTCGGGGGGCGATTTCCCACGTGATCGAAGACATGGACCTCTCCCCGGAGGCCATGGAGCAGGCGGTCATCGGAACCGTGAAGACCCTGGACCAGCCGATCCGCCCGGGCCAGGCCGTGGGTATGGCCTTGAGCCGGCACCTGCGGGGCGAGACCGAAGAGCACCGGATGCGGTTCCGAAAACGCCTGCTCTCGCTCACAGGGGACGACGTCCGGCGCGTTGCCGCCGACATGCTGGCCCCGGCCCTGCGCACCGCTCCGGTTTGTGTGCTTTCCAGCCGGGAACGGCTCGACGCGGCCAACGAGTCCATGGGCGACGCCCCCCTGGACATCAACGACCTGTGAACCGGGAGATTGCAAACGCAGCGAAGTGGTTATCTGCTGTCAGCATTCGGCATTCGGCTCCCTGCCACCAGCCCTTACGTGCAGGGCTCAAACGGGACGGATCATAAAATGACCACGGGAATCGACCGCCGGCCGCACCATCCCGGGAGCGGACCGGGAAAGAACGGGAAACCCGGCGCCAACCGCCGGAGGCGGCTCGCACCGCTGCTGCTGGGCCTGCTGATTCCCGTGCTGTTGCTGAGCGGTGCCTTCTACTACGACTTTGAGGTGCAGAAAAACTTCGATGAAGTGGTCCCCGGAAAACTTTTCCGTTCCGGCCAGCCCGGGGAGGGACAGCTGGAAGACTGGATCCGGGAGTACGGGCTCAGGAGCATCCTGGACTTCCGGCACTCGGTCCCCGAATACGAGAGAGAGCTTGCACGAGAATACGGAGTCCAACTCTTCCATATCCCGTTCAGCGCCAGGACCGGCCTCTCGGAGGAGCGCTGGCGGGAGATCCGGGAGATCCTCACCCGGCAGGAGAACCTCCCGCTGCTCTACCACTGCCGGAGCGGGGCCGACCGCACCGGACTGGTCACGGCGCGTTACCGGGTGGAAGTGCAGGGCCGGCCCCTGGAGGAAACGCTCTGGGAGATGATCTTCCACTACCATCTCCCCCTGCAGTACCCCCAGCTCCAGGAGCAGCTCCGGGAACGGTACGGGGACGATGATTCCGCGGAACAGGCAACAGGGTCTCCACGATGAAAACGTTGAAGGATCAGCTGCTCAAGGCCAAGCTCGTCAGCAAGAAACAGGTGCGCAAGGTCGAACACGAACAGCGCAAGCGGAAGAAAGAGCTGGGCAGGGAAGGGATCGAGAGGGAAAAGGCCCGCCTTCGGGAGGAACAGGAGGAAAAGGAGCGGCTGCGAAGGGAAGAGCAGCGGCGGCAGGAGCAGCGCCGGAAGGATGAAGAGATGGCCCGGGCGGGGCTCCAGCGGATCCGGAGCCTCGTCACCGGGGCCGACCTCAGCAAGTTCGGATCCGGCCCCAACTCGTTCTACTTCAAGGCCTCCAACGGTACGATCCCCTGCCTGGAGGTGTCCGGGGCCATGGCGGAACGGCTGGAAACCGGGCGGGCGGTCATCGTGGAACTGCCCGGGGAGCGGGCACCGGAATTCTTCATCGTGCCCCCGGATGTGGCCGAACAGGTCCAGCGGGCGACCCCCGACGCAGTCCGGTTCTGGAACCAGGAGTGAAGGTGCCGGAGATTGCGTGGCACATATTTTTCGTCATTCCTCTATAGAGGGATGACGTGAACAGCTTTCAATTTTCCTTGGCGAGCAGCCGGTGGTAGGCACTCACCCAGTAGGCCACCAGGTAATCCACGCCCGGGTAGACCGTCAGGGGATCGTCCGACCCGCACGCCTGGATCCGGAACGGGTTGCGCTGCCAGAGAAAATCGGTGGTGCACTGCATCGGTACCGGGAAGGCTTCCAGAGCCTGCACATGCACCTCGCCCATGATCTCCTTCAAGATCGGATACTGCTCGAACAGGTCGTGCAACGCCACCGAATCCGGATCCACGGTGTAGGTGTCCGGGTCCCGGTCCGGCAGATAGTACCGCACGTTGGGCGCATCCCGGAAGTCGCCCAGGTCCTGAAGGAGCTGATCCAGGTAGGGGTCGGTCCCCTCAGCCGGTTCCCAGCCTCCCTGGCTCATGTAAATACCGTTGAACCAGGCGTTGTGTGACAGGCGCATATAGGAATGCTGGGCGTTGTTGAAGTGATCCGTCATCCACCCCAGGTCCTCCTCGCCGAAGTACGCCCCGCCGATCCGCAGGGTGTTGTACCAGCTGGTGTGGCCCAGGTTGTTGCCGAAATACTGCGCGTACCGGTTCATGAAGTTGATGTCCGCGATCTCGTAGGATACGCGATGGATGTCTAGCAGCAATTTTTTCAGCTCGGTCCGGATCCGCTCGTCCCCGGTGATGTGGTGGGACATGGTGGAAAAGGCCAGCTGGGTGCTGGCCAGGACAATCGGGGCTGTACCCGTGGGGTTCCCGTCCTGGGCCATGATCACCCAGTTGTTGTCCAACAGGGTGTGCACCACCTCCAGCACGTCCGCCCGGATCTTCTCCCGCATGGCCTCGTCGTTCACCAGGTCGTAGGCCATGGTCATGCCCAGAAACCAGCCGATGTACTGGTCCCGGCTGGTGGATCCCCACCAGAAATCCCCTGCGAACTCCCCCTCCTCCACGCTGAAGCAGCTGTCCTGTTCATCACACCATGCATCCCCCCGGTAGATCGGTCCGGTCTGTGAGCCCCGGTACCGGGCGATGTAGCCCGGGGTACCGGTCACGTGCAGATGCGCGGAAAGCGTGTCCACCATGCGCAGCACGTTGGCCCGGGCCTGCGGGTCCCGGGTGACGTAATAGCGGAACGCCTGGCTGGCCAGGTAGGTTCCGGTCCACATGGTGCTGTCGCCCCAGTCGTGCAGGGAGTCGATCAGGGTGTGGGTGTCGTCCGCGAACCGGGCCGTGATCGTGCCACCGTAATCGGGTTGGTGCCACGCCTCGTGCCAGGCGTCGTAGGCCTCGGCCTTCAAGCGGAGCGGACCCGGGGCCGCGGTCTCGTCGTACCCCGGTTCCTCCAGCGTGACCTGGGGCCAGGGGGCCAGGTAGTCGTCATTGCACCCGGTGAAAACCACGGAACCGGCGATCAGCAGCACCGGAAAAAGGAGCGGGGAAACAAGGTTTCTTTTCATTTTTTTTGCTTCTCCTTCCCGGGAACCGTGAGGAACCTCAGGGCCCGAAGAATGATTAAAATTATTATTTTATCATACATACATATTGTCATATCCATACGATTCCGTCAAAGAAATTACAGGGAACCCTTCTCAAGAAACCAGGGAATTGTTCCGAACCAACACAAGAAACCGGCTCCTGGATTCGGGCGAACCTGCCTGTTTTTTCGGCCGGAGGAAAACAGAAAACCCCGGGCAGGAGGCCCGGAAAATGGAAAGAACCCGTGGTGTTCTTTCTTGTCCCCATGAATTAAAGAGAGGTACGGACCATGAAACGACTAGGCATTCCCGCAATGCTCCTGGCCGTCCTGTTCTTCTGCCTGGGCTGCGCGACGCAACAGAAGTGCATCTGTCCCGAAACCGCAAAGGCGGAGTCGAAGCAGCATATCCGCGAGGGGTACGCACTGCTCTACGCCCTGGCCAGCCAGGAAAAAGACGTGGACGGGCTTCTGAAGATCAAGAAGACCAGCCCAAAAAACCAGAAGGTGATCGAGGAGATCGCCCTTGTGAACCGGGACATCCTTCAATCCCTGGAATCCTGGGCGCAGAACGACCCCGAAAAAACCGTGTCCCAGTCCGGACTGCCCGACCTCGAGATGCGGAGCCGGGACCTGATCAAGAAAAAGGTCACCTGGCAGCTCCTCCTGTCCGGCAGGCGGGAATCGGTCAAGATGCTGATGATGGCCCAGCACCAGGCCCTGATCTATGAATCCTGCCTCCTGAAGGCCATCCAGGAAAGTGAGCACAACAAGGAGCGGAAGAAAAAGACCGGGGAATACGCCGCCCGGATCGACCGGCTCTCGATCCAGGTCGCGGATCAGATAAGCCTCAAGGAATAACCGCATATTCTGAAACCAGCGGTCCGCCGGGGCGCTGCTGTTCTTCGGAACACGGCCGAAACCGGCTGGCCACGGGTCTCCCATGAAACCAGAAAAGCTCCGGACCGAAGAGACGATCCCCGCCCATGGCGGCCGGATCGCCTGTACGGACTGCGACCTGCTCTACGATCAGCAGGCGCTCCAGCCCAAGGAGGTCGCCCGGTGCGCCCGGTGCGGAGCGGTGCTCTACCAAAGCGCGGAGGCCAACATCCATCAGATGCTGGCCCTGGCCATCGCCGCGCTGGTCCTGTTCATCATCGCAAACATCGACCCGATCATGAGCATGCGCATACTCGGCGAATCGAGCCGGTGCACGATCATCGGCTCGGTGCAGGTATTCGCCCGGGGAGGATACTGGGAACTATCCGTGCTGGTCCTCCTGCTGGCCATCCTGCTGCCCCTGGTAAAGCTCGTCTTGCTGATCTATATCCTGGCCCCCCTGCAGGTGCACCGGACCGTTCCGGGAATGGCTCCCGCCATGGCCCTGTACCAGCGGATCGACGAGTGGGGGATGCTGGACATCTTCATGCTGGGAATCCTGGTGGCGCTCACCAAGATCTCGGACATCGCGCACGTGGAGCTGGGCGCGGGGCTGGCGGCCTTTGTGGGCCTGTTCATCACCACCGTGACCATCTCCGTGAACCTGGACCCGCATGCCATCTGGAAGAGGATATCGTGATGGAAACGTTGGCCGCCACCGCCCGGGAAAACTCCCTGATGGGGTGCCACATCTGCGGCGTGCTGTGCCCCGAGGTGGATGTGCCGGGCGACCTGGTACAGATCTGTCCCCGGTGCGGTGCGGCGCTGCACATACGCAAGCCCCGGAGCCTGAGCTACACCTGGGCCCTCCTGCTCACGGCCATCGTCCTGTACGTGCCGGCCAACCTCTGGCCCGTGATGCTCATCGAGCAGTTCGGGCGGACCGGCTCCCAGACCATCATCTCCGGAGTGGCCGCCTTGTACAACGAAGGCATGTGGCCCCTGGCCCTGATCGTTTTCACGGCCAGCATCTGCGTGCCCATGTTCAAGATCTTCGTGCTCCTCCTGCTCCTGACCTCGGTGCACCTGAAATGGTCCTGGAGGACCCGGCACCGGACCGTGCTGTACCGGGTGATCTCGTTCATCGGCCGCTGGTCCATGGTGGACATCTTCGTGCTGTCCGTCCTCGTGGTGCTGGTCCGGCTCGGCCAGTTCACCACGATCACGGCGGGCCGGGGGGCCGTGGCCTTTGCCGCCGTGGTGGTGTTGACCATGCTGGCCACGCACAGCTTCGACCCCCGGCTGCTCTGGGACAACGAGGGACGCGGCCGGAAAGGGAAAGAAAGATAAAGAATGATGGGTTCAGACAGAGAAAATATTCCATATCATGAAACGAAGGAGTGAAAGATGGAAACCCCCGCGAACCAGGCTGTTCCCCAGGCCCTGGTGAAAAAGCGCAGCCGCATCTCCGCCATCTGGCTCCTGCCCCTGGTCGTGGTGGCTGCGGGCGGATGGCTCGTATACCACAGCTACCAGGACCGGGGCATGCAGGTCACCATCGCCTTCGAGACCGGCGAGGGGATCGACAGCGGCAAGACCCTGATCAAGTACAAGGGTGTGGAGATCGGCCACGTCACCGACATCAACCTGACTCCGGAGGGAAAGGTGCTCGTGGACGCGACCCTGAAGAAGACCGGTATCGACTTCTCCCGGAAGGAGACCAAGTTCTGGCTCGTGAGCCCCCGCATCGGTGCCCAGGGGATCAGCGGGCTGGAGACCATCGTGTCCGGCTCCTACATCGGGGCGGAACCGGGCAAGGGCGTGAAGACCCGGTCGTTCGAGGCCCTCACGGAACCTCCCCCGTTCATCACCACGAGCCGGGAACCCCTGAAGGTCACCCTCAAATCCCCGATCCTGGGCTCCTGCAAGGTAGGCTCCCCGGTCTACTACCGGGAGGTCAAGGTGGGGGAGGTCACCGACTTCCAGCTGAGCCCCCTGGCCGACAAGGTGCTCATCGACGTGACCATCGAGCACGCTTACACTCCACTGGTCCGGAAGAACAGCAAGTTCTACAACGTGAGCGGCATCTCGGCCAAGATCGGCCTGACAGGGGTGAAGATCCACTCGGAATCCCTGGCGTCGGTCATCTCCGGGGGCATCGCCTTTGCCACGCCCAACAACGAAGACATCTGGAAACCGGCCGAGAACGGGACCACCTTCGAGTTGTTCCCCGAACCGGAAGACGAGTGGCTGAAGTGGTCGCCCCGGATCAAGATCCAATCGGAGCGGGAGTGAAGAAAAGCGGGTGTGGATGGAAGGTTTCAACCGCTCCTCGATCACAAGCTCCTCGACAGGACGATCATGTCGGCAAGCCGGTCGGCATCGATGATCAGTTCGGAATCCCGGGGCAGGACGAGGGTGAAAACGTAGCCTGCCACCACATCTGAGACCCCCTTGTACCGGCCGAATTTTCTGAACCCGCACGTGCATGAAGTTTCCCCGTCAAAGACCAGGCCGTCGATCTCCAGGACCTCCATGGGGACCGTCAGGCCGCACTTCAACGCCTTGGACAGGCCTTCCTTCATCGACCAGATCATCAGGCAGGCCAGCCCTTCTCCCGGGGGGCCGGAACCGGCCGCGGCAAGCTCCCGTGAAGTCAGCTGGGAGCGGACCGTCCCGTCGGGGTCCGCCCCGACGATTTCCAGGTCGATCCCGATACAGTGCCCCGCGGGAAAACAGACCGCAACCGCCCTGTCCTTGGTGTGGCTTATGCTGACCTCGGGGACGTCACGGGACGCGTGCCGGACAACCGGCTGATTGAAAACACCGGATGCAATTTCGATCCGGGCAGGGTCGACCTCCCGGAGGAAGGCCGACAGGGCAATCTTGGAGGCGATGCGCCCCATCAGGTAGGACTGTTTCCTTTTTTCGTACTTGAAGGAACGCAAGAGGGCCGCTTCATCGGGGTGGAGGATGGACCGGGGGTCCCGGGAGAAGCGCGCAACGTCCTCCAGCGAGGCACAGCCAAAGAAGCACGGAACCTCTTTTTCGTCCCTGACGATCCGGGCGGCCACGGCTTTTTGTGTCTTCATCGTTTCCCGCTATCCGGAGGGAACCTTTGTGATTGTCCCCCGTGCATGGAGGTCATGGCCGCGGCGACAGGATGTCGGACATGACCTTGAGCAGGGCCCCCTTGTTCTCGTTCAGGAAGAGGTGCCCCCCGGGGATGACCTCCAGCTGGAACCCGTCGACGGAATGCCTGGACCAGGCGCGGATCTGGTCCACGGAGAACACGGTGTCCTCGCTCCCGGCAAACGCCGTAATCCGGCACGTAAGAGGGGTGTCCTCGGAATGGGTGTACCGCTTTCCCATCATCATGTCCGCCCTGATGGACGGCATCATCTCGTTCATCAGTTCGGCGTTTGAGAGGACCGACTCCGGCATCTCCAGCCCGCGCAGGTGTTCGATGATCAGGCTTTCCGGGATGCTGGTGAAATCCTTCGCCTTGATCTTGTCCAGCACCCCGAACGGGCTGGGCAGGTGCGGGGCAAGCCACGCGCCGATGAACAGGTGTTCCGGAAGAAGGCCGAGGTTCGCAAAGAGGTAATGGGAAAGCTTGAAGCCGATGCCGGCCCCGAAGCTGTGGCCGTAGAAGGCGAACGGCTTGTCCAGCAGCGGAAGGATGAGGTCCGCAAGCTTGCCCACGAGGGTGTCGATGTCCTGGAACGGCTCTTCCCCGGACCTCTCTTCCCGCCCGGGCATCTGGATGGAGCACACTTCAATGTGCCGGGGCAGAAACTCGGCCCAGTCGAAGAACACGCTGGCGCCCCCGGCCATGTACGGAAAGCAGAACAGGCGCATCTTGGTGTCCGCGCTCAGGTTGTTACGGATGACCCACATGTCCAGTTCCCCGGCGCCTTCTTCCGCCGGGGCGGCCCTGGATTCCTGCGCATGCAGCTCTTCGGCCAGCATCCCGGTCAACTCCTGGATGCTCGGACCGCGCATGATCCGCATCATGGAGAAATCCAGCTGCAGGTTCTGCTGGACCCAGTTCCGGAGCTGGTTGGCCATCAGGGAGTCGAGCCCCATGGTGCTGATGGGGTCCTGCACGTCGATCTTTGCGGTCGATGTTCCGATGATCCGTGCGACCTGTTCGTGCAGCTCTTCCCGCAGCATCGCGTCCCGCTTCTCCGGGGGGGCGTCCAGAAGGGCCTGCCGCAGGGAGGAGGTCTGCCCGCCCGCCCCGCTCTTCGCGTCCATCGCCTCCAGAACCAGGTGTGAAAAGCGCGGGGATTCCAAAGCCATGGGATAGAACCTGGCCACGGTGGGCCAGTCCGCGTCCAGGGCGACGGCCTGCACCGGGTTGGTGAGCAGGATGTGTTCCAGGATCACGGCCGTCTGCCGGCGGTTGAAGCTCTTCCAGCCCTGGCTGGCCAGGATGTTGCTCACCTTTGCGTTTTTGGCCACATAGCCGACCTCGCCGATCACCCCCCAGTTGATCGTGGTCGCCGGGAGGCCCAGGGACCTCCGGTAGTGGGAAAAGGCGTCCAGGAAGGCGTTGGCCGCGGAGTAGTTCCCCTGGCCCGCGTTTCCGTAGATGGAGGACATGGAAGAGAACGAGAGGAAGAAGTCCAGCGGCTTGTCGAGGGTCTCCCGATGCAGGTTCCACGCCCCAAGGGCCTTGGGCCGGACGACCCCCATCAGCTTCTCGTGGTCGATCTCCGTGAGGACCGTGTCCTCGAGAACCATGGCCGCGTGAATGACGCCCCGCAGGGGGGGCATCTCCCTTTCCACCTGCCCCATCACACCGGCGACCTGATCTTCGCGGGTCACGTCCGCCTTTGCCACCAGGACCCGGACCCCCTCGTTCCGCATCTCCCGGACAGCCTGTTCTTCCTCGTCGGTCCGGACCCCGGACCTGCTCATCAGGACGAGATGGCGCGCGCCGCGGTCGGCCAGCCACCTGGCCACGGAGAGGCCAAAGCCCGAGCATCCGCCCGTGATGAGATACGAGACATCCCCGCGCAAAACCGAGGAGAGGTCCCGGGACGGGGCGACCCGGACCGTCTCCTGGTTCATGGTGACCACGACCTTGCCCACCTGTTTTGCCTGCGCCATGAAGTGGAAGGCGTCCGCGACCCGGGAAGCCGGGAACGTCTCGATAGGAGGAGGCGTCAGGCTCCCGTCCTCGAACCGTTCCAGGCATGTTCCCAGGATCTCTCCGCAGAGTTCGGCCCGGTCCAGCATCAGCTTGTCGATGTCCACCGCGAAGTAGGAGAGGTTGTCCGCAAAGGGGCGCAGGCCCAGGCGCGTGTTTCCGTAGATGTCGGTCTTGCCGATCTCGATAAACCGGCCGTAGGGGGCCAGGACGTCGAGACTCCTGGAAAGCGCGTCTTTGGACAGAGAGTTGAGGACCAGGTCCACGCCCCTGCCCGACGTGGCATCCAGGACCTGGTCGGCAAAGTCCAGGGCGCGCGAGTCCATAACGTGCTCCACCCCCAGGGCGCGCAGGAAATCGCGCTTTTTCTCGCTGCCCGCGGTGGCGAAGATTTCCGCGCCGGCCAGCCGGGCCAGGGACAGGGCCGCCAGGCCCACGCCACCGGAAGCGGAGTGGATGAGTACCTTCTCGCCCCGGGAGAGCCGGCCCAGGTGGAGGAGTGAGTAGCTTGCCGTCAGGTAAGCCAGGGGGTTTACCGCGGCCTCCTCGTGCGTGAGGCGCGCGGGCTTCTTCAGCACCAGCGAGCTGTTCGTAATGACCGCGGCCCCGAAACAGCCCGGCCCCAAGGCCACGACCTCGTCCCCGGCCGAGAACCCGGTGACCCCGTCCCCCACGGAGATAACCCTGCCGGAACATTCCACGCCGAACGCCGTGCCCGTGTACACATCCTTGAAGACCGCCTCGTCCAGGAGTCCCATGGCGATCATGACGTCCTTGACGTTGAGCCCGGCCGCGGCCACCTCGATCTCCACCTCCCCCGGGCCCGGAACGGCCGGGGCCGTTTCGCGAAACCGAAGGTTGTCCAGCATGCCGGGGGCGTCGATCGAGAGACGGAAGGG
>CAYTRL010000122.1:0-14065 GCA_964439795.1 uncultured Thermodesulfobacteriota bacterium | reverse complement strand
GTGAACCGCGATCTCCACCACCTTGGTGGCCCCTTCTCCGTCCTGGACGATCCGGTAGGCCAGCTGCCTCATCATGGGAAACAGCACGGAGGCGAACGCGCGGTATTCACGGGTTCCCACGGCAACGGGGCGGTTGTCCGCCCGTCCGTTTGCCAGCAGCAGGACCGTGTCGTTGGTGCTGGCGTCGCCGTCCACGTGAATCCGGTTGAACGATTCCGCCGCGCCCTCCTTCAGAAGCCTGCGCAGCACCGGCACCGGGGCGCGCAGGTCGGTAACGAAGAAGGCGAGCATGGTGGCCATGTTGGGGCAGATCATGCCCGCTCCCTTGGCCATGCCGAACAGGGTGACCGGTTTCCCGCCCACCATGGTCTCGGCCCAGGCGTGTTTCTCCAGCCGGTCCGTCGTGCGGATCGCCTCGGCCGCCGCCGGCAGTCCGGGCGGCTCCAGGCTCCGTACCAGGCGGGGCAGGGCCTTGCGGATCCGATCCATGGGGAGGGGCTCCCCGATCACACCCGTAGAGGCCACCAGCACGCCTGCATCGTCCGCGCGGAGGGTCTCTCCGGTCCATCGACACATGTCGACGGCGTCCCGGAGACCCTGTGCCCCGGTGCAGGCGTTGGCATTGCCGCTGTTGATCAGCACCGCCCGGCAGACGCCGGATCGGATCCGCTCCCGGCTGATCTGCACGGCCGGAGACTGGATCCGGTTTCGCGTGAAGATCCCGGCCGCCCGGGCGGGCGGGTCCGACACGATCAGGGCCAGATCCGGGATGCGGTTCTTCTTGATCCCCGCATGGATGCCGGCGGCCCGGAACCCCGGGACGCAGGGGGAGGGATCGCGCTCTGCCTGGGCAGGGGGTGACGGGCGTGGTTTTTTCGATCCGGACATGGGGGGACCCTCCTCATCGCCCACAGCATTTCTTGTATTTCAGAGGCCTGCCGGACGCATCCACGGCACCGCAGGGACAGGGGTCGTTGCGCCCCACCTTCTCTTC
The DNA here is from genome assembly GCA_964439795.1 of uncultured Thermodesulfobacteriota bacterium. Taxonomy (GTDB): domain Bacteria; phylum Desulfobacterota; class DSWW01; order DSWW01; family DSWW01; genus CAYTRL01. Next base: position 13,071 of record CAYTRL010000122.1, on the reverse strand, counting down.
CTTCCGCCGAAACGGCTGTTTCTTGATTTCCGATTCGGACGTATTGGCGTTCAAGTTCTCCGGGTCGTACCCGTGGTCCATGGCCGGTGCCGCCCGGGCCCCCTCCTCCATGGAGCGGATCATGGGTTTCGGTGTATCCTGCCGCTGCTCCACGAAGGTCGCCCGGAAAACCGCCTCGGTGGTCTCTTTCTGGAAGTTGTCCATCATTTCCGTGAAGATCTCAAACCCTTCCCGCTTGTACTCGTGCAGGGGGTTGCGCTGAGCGTAGCCCCGCAGACCGATCCCCTCCTTGATATGATCCATGGCGTACAACGTGTCCATCCAGTGCCGGTCCATGGTTTCCAGCATGCGCTGGCGAATGAACCCCTCCAGGCTCCTCTCTTTTCCGAAGATCCGGTCCAGCAGGGCGGGGGGATGGTTCTGCGTACGCTGGACCACCCCGGCCACCTCCTTCTCCTTGCGCTGATAGGCTTCCTCCAGGGCGGCGGACACGTCCTCGGCCACCTGTTCCCGGGAGAGGAACGTGTCGCCGTCATGCGAGAAATGCTTGGAGAGAAAGAAACGCCGGGCCAGTTCCGAGGAGAGCCCCTTCAGGTCCCAGTCCTCCGGGTGTACGTCCTCCGGCAGGTAGTCGGCCAGGAGTTCCTCCCGGAGGTCCTCGATCTGTTCCAGAAACAGGGGCCCGATCTCCGGGGTGGTCATGATCTCTTTCCGCTTGGCGTAGACCACTTCCCGCTGCTTGTTGTTCACATCGTCGTATTCCAGGAGGTGTTTTCGCATGGAGAAGTTCCGGGCCTCCACCTTGCGCTGCGCGTTCTGGATGGCCCGGGACACCAGTCCGTGTTCGATGGCTTCGCCCCGCTCCATGCCCAGGCGCTCCATGATGCCCCCGATCCGTTCCGACCCGAAGATGCGCATGAGGTCGTCCTCCAGGGACAGGTAGAAGCGGGAGGATCCCGGGTCGCCCTGCCGTCCCGAACGGCCCCGGAGCTGGTTGTCGATCCGGCGGCTTTCGTGCCGTTCCGTGCCGAGCACGTGCAGGCCGCCCGCCTCCGGAACGCCGGGGCCCAGGACGATATCGGTCCCGCGGCCGGCCATGTTGGTGGCGATGGTCACCGAGCCGGGCTGGCCGGCATCCGTGATGATCGTCGCCTCCTTCTCGTGCTGCTTGGCGTTCAGGACCTCGTGGGGAATCCCTTTCTTCTTCAACATGCGCGCCAGGTGCTCGGACTTCTCGATGCTCACCGTTCCCACCAGGACGGGCTGTTTCCTCTCGTAACAGTCCAGGATCTCCTCCTGCACCGCCTCGAACTTCTCCTCCTCGGTCTTGAAGATCACGTCCGGGTGGTCGGCGCGGACCATGGGGGCGTTGGTGGGGATCACCATGACGTCCAGCTTGTAGATGTTGGCGAACTCCACCGCTTCGGTGTCGGCCGTTCCGGTCATGCCCGCCAGCTTCTCGTACAGGCGGAAGTAGTTCTGCAGGGTGATGGAGGCGATGGTCTGCGAGGCCTTGGCGATGGTGACGCCTTCCTTGGCCTCCAGCGCCTGGTGCAGCCCGTCGCTGTAGCGGCGGCCCGGCATCATGCGGCCGGTGAACTCGTCCACGATGATCACTTCCCCGTTGTGCACCACGTAGTCCACGTCCTTTTCGAACGAGGTGTAGGCCTTCAGCAGCTGCGTGATGTTGTGGATCTTCTCCGTCCTGTCTTCATAGTCTTTGCGGAGGCTCGCCTTCCGGCCCTCCACCTCCACGGGGTCTCCCCCCTCCTCCGCGTCGATTTCGTAGAAGGCTTCGTCCAGGTCGGGGATGACGAACAGGTCCTGTTCCTTGCGGGACAGCTCCTGCTGTCCGTCCTCGCTGAAATCCACGCTGTGGTCCTTCTCGCTGATGGTGTAGAGCAGGCCCTCCTCCAGTTCCTGCAAGCGTTTGTCGCGGATCAACTCGCTTTCCACCTGGTGCATCTTCTTCTTGGCGTCCTTGTGCGAGGCGATGTATTCCAGGAGCTGTTTGTTCTTGGGGTCCCCGCGTTCGACCTTGAGCAGCAGAAAGTACTTTTCCCAGTTCGTCGGGTCTTCCTTGTCGAACGCTTTCGCCTGGTCGAAGATCCGGTTCGTGACGGCGCGCTGTTTGGCCACCAGCTGGCGTACGGGCAGGTTGAAGATGTTGTACTTGTGGGAAGATTTTTCCACCTGTCCCGATATGATCAGCGGGGTCCGGGCCTCGTCGATGAGGATGCTGTCCACCTCGTCCACGATGGCGTAGTTGGGTTCCCGCTGAACGCAGTCGTCGGGATCGATCTTCAGGTTGTCCCGCAGGTAATCGAACCCGAACTCGTTGTTGGTCCCGTAGGTGATGTCGCACCGGTAAGCCTGTTTTCGTTCCTCGTTGTCCATGTCGTGCTGGATCACGCCGCTGGTCAGTCCCAGGAAATCGTAGATGGGCGCCATCCAGTCCCGGTCTCTTCGCGCCAGGTAATCGTTCACCGTGACGATGTGCACCCCGTTTCCCGGCAGGGCGTTCAGGGTGGCGGCCAGGGTGGCGGCCAGGGTCTTGCCTTCGCCGGTCTTCATCTCCGCGATCTTGCCCTGATGTAATACGATCCCGCCGATCAGCTGAACGTCGAAGTGCCGCATGCCCACCGTCCGGCAGGCGGTTTCCCGGACCACGGCAAAGACCTCGGGGATCAGATCATCGAGAGATTCGTCCTCGGACAGCCGCTTCCGAAACTCGGCGGTCTTGCCGCGAAGCTCCCGATCGGACAGTGCGCGTATCTCCGGTTCCAGGCGGCCGATTTCATCCACCAGCGGGCGGATTTTTTTCAGCTCACGCTCGTTCTTGCTGCCTACCACCTTCTTGACCGTGTCCATGAACATGACCAGACCTCCCTGGGGCTTATGACCCTAGGCTACAAATGTAGTCATCCCCCCTGCGGCCGTCAACCGGAACGGGGGGCTGTTTCCGGGGAAAATTGCCGGTTGCGAGAGATGAAAACGGGGTGCCGCGGGATCCGGGAATCCGAAGTGTCCGCGAGCCGTCTGTGGGCGGTGGAACCGTTTCGGGGAGCGGTTCCGGTTCGCACCGGTACCGTCCATGGCCGGTGCCTGCGCTCGGTTCCCGGTCAGTTCAGCAGATACGTCTTCGGGTTTGTCGGTACGTTGTTGAGGCGCACTTCGTAATGCAGGTGGGGACCCGTGCTCTTTCCCGTATTTCCCACCGTTCCGATGATCCCCCCGCGTTTCACCCGTTGGCCGCTGCGCACATGGAGGGTGTCCAGGTGTCCGTATCGCGTACGGAATCCGTAGCCGTGGTCGAGGGTGATCATCCTGCCGTACTCTTGTTTCCAGCCCGCATAGATCACGATTCCGTCGGCCGAGGCCTTCACCGGTGTGCCTTTTCGGGCCCCGATATCGATCCCTTCGTGCAACTGCAGGGTGCCGGTGAACGGAGACCGGCGATGCCCGAACCGGGACGTGACCCATCCGCGGACCGGCCAGATCGTGGGGGTTGCAGCCAGCAGGGAGCGCTGGGAGTCAAAGAAGTTTTCGATCCGGTGTGCATTCTGCTCCTGGATCTGTGCCTCCATCTGCAGCTCTTCCAGCTCCCAGTGGATCCTGCTGATGTGCCGTTTCAGGTTCTTCTCCAGGTAGATGTCCGTCTCCGATTCCCGCGACTGCGGGCCCCCTGCGGCAATGGCGGCGTCCGAATGTTCCTCCAGGTCCAACTGGGTGAGTATCTTCAGCCTGGCATAATAGTTTTGCAGCTTGGCCAGCTGCTGATTCATCCGGTTTACCTGGTCCGCGAAGCGCTGGATGTGAAATTGCTGGGCCTGGTTTTCTTCCCGGAGTTGTTCCAGTTCCGTCCGGGCGACGGAATGTTCTGAAACGGCCCGGTGAGCGATGAACAGCGCAACGAGGGTTCCGGAGGTCAGGACCGTGCCCAGGAATACGATCAGGGCCATCCGGAGGGAGTGGCCCGGGATCTTCCTTCCTGCGCCGGGAAGTGGACCGCCCGGGGTCGTCCTGTCTTTATTCCCAAGAGCCAAGAACCTTCCTCCTCTGTTCATGACCGGTGTGCCCTTGCCATGCGGTGCGATGTGCCTGGACAGATCGGCTGGATCGGTGAAAAACATTTGGATTGAGTGCAGAAAAAAAAGAGCGGTATCTTCTATTTATAACCTATTCTTCCACAGAAGGAAAGACCTGCTCACGGGAAAATCCAGAATAGTTTGTCCAGCATAACACAAAGACGGGGGGGTGTCCACCCGTCAAGGGAGGGCATCACCTCTGCCATGCAGGCATGAACCAGGGATGTCCACCCGTCAAGGGGGGGGGTGCCCGTCTTCCAGTTCCATCCAGAGCGCCTCTTCCTGGCAATCGGGAAAATGAACGCAACGGACGCAGTCCGCCCAGATCTTGTGGGGAAGCAGGCTTTTGGAAACAGGAGCAAAGCCGATGTTCCGGAAGAAATCGGGGTTGAACGTGAGCACGAAAACCTTCCGGATACCGAGGCTCCGCGCCTCGTCGAGACAGTAGGCCACCAACCGGCGCCCGGTGCCCTGTTTCCGCAACTCCTCATGGACGATCAGGGAGCGGATCTCTCCCAGGTTCTCCCAGGTCGTATGCAGCGCGCAACAGCCGATGGGCTGATGGTTCTCGTCGATGCACACCACATAGTCCCGGAGGAAATCATAGAGTTCTCCCAGGGGGCGCGGGAGCAGTTCCCCCTTGCGGGCGGAACGCTCCAGCATCTTCTGGATCCCGGGGACGTCTTCCATGCGTGCCTTTCGAATCATGGTTCCACCTCGGTTTCTCCCCGTCGCATCATTTCCCGTGCATGGGCCAGTGTCTTGGTGGTGATCCGCTTTCCGCCCAGCATCCGTGCGATCTCGTTTGCCCGTTCCCCGGCGTCCAGTTCCTGGATCCGGAACCGGGTTTGATTCTGCTTCATCTGTTTGTGAACCTTCAGGTGTGTTTCCCCGAACACGGCGATCTGGGGAAGGTGCGTGATGCAGAGCACCTGGAACTCCCGGCTCAAGCTCTTCAGTCGGGCCCCCACGGCTTCCGCTTCCGCTCCGCCGATCCCCGCATCCACCTCGTCGAACACAAGGGTGGGCAGCCCGTCGGTGCCGTGCAGGACGTTACGAAGGGCCAGCATGATGCGGGACAGTTCTCCGCCGGATGCGATGCGTCGCAGCGGCTTGTACTCCTGGCCCGGATTGGGCCGGATCAGGAATTCGACGCGGTCCATCCCGGAAGCGTCCACACGGCAGTTCTGGAACCGGACCCCAACCCCCTCCTGTTCCTCATCCCCGGCCGGAACGCCAAGGATCTCCACTTGAAAACGGGCTTCCTTCATCCCAACCGCCTGGAGTTCTTTTTTCATCCTGGTTTCCAGCATCCCCGCGGCATGCTTTCGTTTTTCCGTCAATCCTTCCAGTGCCTGGAACAGGCTCTCCCGGGTTTTTTCGATCTCCTCGTTCCGTGCCTTTCGTTGTTCCTCGAAGTGCTCCAGGCTGCTGATCTGCTGTGCAAGCTCTTCTCCCCGTTCCAGGAGTTCCTCCACGTCCAGCTGATACTTTCGCTTCAATTGTTGGATGAGTCCAAGACGTTCCTCGATCTCCTCCAGCCGGGCCGGATCTCCCTCCAGTCCCTCCGCGTAGTCACGAAGCTGCAGAACGGCTTCTTCCAGGTACGCGCGGGCCGTTTCCAGCTGGTCCGCAGGGCCCTGGAGTTCCGGGTCGACATCGGCGGCCTCCAGAAGCCGCTTCCGGAGATGACTGAGGGTGTCCACCACCGCGTTCTGGTCGCTGTAGAGGCGCTGGTCGGACTCCCGGCAGATCTCCACGAGCCGCTGAGCGTGAAGCAGCTTTTTCCGTTCCCGTTCCAGGTCCTCTTCCTCGCCGGTTCGGAGGCGGGCCCCGGAGATCTCCTGGCATTGGAAGGCGGCCAGGTCCCTTTCCGAAACCCGGCGCCGGTGTTCTTCCTCCATCAGTGTCAGGGCGCCCTGCAGGTCCCTGAGCCGACGGACCCCTTCGGCCACCCGGTTTCGAAGAGGCAGATGTCCTCCGAAAAGATCCACGAGTTCCAGGTGCCGGCGTGCGTGCAGAAGGGACTGGTGTTCGTGTTGCCCGTGAATGTCCACCAGGGCACGCCCCAGGGTTTCGAGCAGTCCCAGGGTGGAGGCCCGGTCGTTGATGTAGATGCGGTTTTTCCCGGAGCGGTGGACCGTCCTGCGTACCACGAGGCCTTCTTCGGTTGCCAGGCCCGCCTCATCAAGCACCGCCAGGAGTTCCGGATTGTCCGGCAGGTCGAAGACCGCTTCCACGCGGGCTTCTTCGGTTCCCGAACGGATCCATTCCCCCTTCGCCCTCTCTCCCAGAACCAGTTCCAGCGCGCCCACCAGCAGGCTTTTCCCGGCACCCGTTTCTCCGGTAAGCACGTTCAGGCCGGGGCGGAACTCGATTCTCGCCTGCTCGATGATGGCCAGGTTCTGGATGAACAGTTCCCGAAGCATGACGGAACTCTTCCTTGCGGGGTTCAGGGCCCTCTCCGCATCCTCCGGGAGCGGAGAACCGGGAAGTTCCCTATGAAAAGGGGGTCGGAAGATCGTCATAGCACACTGTCCGGGACCTGTCCATTCCGGACCCCGGACGCCGATGCATCCTCCTGTAAAGGGGGGGGGGTCCGGCAGGGGTTTCCGTCCGATATCTGTTCCCGCCATGGACGAGATGCTGCCGGGCGGATCCCTTCTGACTTGCAGCATAGCCGTAATGGATTCTATAGTAGGGGGGAACACCTCCCCGGAAAAGGAGCGGGTCCTGATGGATGAACGGACGGACGAACTGTTTTCGCGGGAATCCACGGCAGCGACGGACCTGCCGAAAGGCCCGCTTTCGGACCGCATGCGGCCGCGCAGCATCGAAGAGTTTGCCGGGCAGGAGCATCTTCTGGGACCGGGAAAGATCGTTCGGCGTTCCCTGGAAAGCGGAAAGCCTTTTTCCATGATTCTCTGGGGGCCGCCCGGGTGCGGGAAAACCGCGCTCGCCCGCCTGGTGGCCCGGTATGTTTCGTGTCACTGGGTGGCCTTCTCCGCCGTTCTCTCCGGAGTCCGGGAGATCCGGGAGGTGCTGAAGGAAGCCACGGCACAGATGCGCGTTCATCGGAGACGAACGGTCCTGTTCGTGGACGAAATCCACCGGTTCAACAAGGCGCAGCAGGACGGATTTCTCCCGCACGTGGAGAACGGGCGGATCATCCTGATCGGCGCCACCACGGAGAACCCTTCCTTTGAAGTCAACAAGGCACTCCTGTCCCGGACCCGGGTGCTGGTGCTGCACCCGCTGGGAGAACCCGAACTCCGGCGGATCGTGAACGAGGCCCTGACGGACCGTGAGCGGGGACTGGGAGCGTCGGGTCTCACCTTGGACCCCGATGCCTTGAGTGCTCTCTGCGGGACCGTTCAGGGAGATGCCCGCCGGGCGCTCAACGCCCTGGAGCTGGCAGCCTCCCTGTGTGAGGGTTCCCGAAAGGACCGGTGCATCCGGATCGGGGAGATCCAGGCAGCCCTCCAGAAAAAGATGTTTCTCTACGACAAGGACGGGGAGGAGCACTACAACCTGATCTCCGCGTTTATCAAGAGCATGCGGGGCAGCGACCCGGATGCGGCGCTGTACTGGATGGTGCGTATGCTCGAAGGGGGCGAGGACCCGCTGTTCATCGCGCGGCGCATGGTCATCTTTGCCTCGGAGGACGTGGGGAACGCGGACCCGGGCGCCCTGACCCTGGCCGTTGCCGCGAGGGATGCGGTCCAGTTCGTGGGGCTTCCGGAAGCGACGCTGAACCTGTCCCAGGCCGTGACCTATCTGGCCTGCGCCCCCAAGAGCAACGCGTCCTGCCGGGCCTACGGGGAGGCGCGCCGAGCCGTGTTGACACACGGCACGCTGCCTGTCCCCCTGCACCTGCGCAACGCACCCACAGGACTCATGAAGGATCTGGGGTATGGGAGGGACTACCGGTATCCTCACGCGGAACCGGGTGCCTTTGTCCCGGAAACCCATCTGCCCGAACCGCTTGCCGACACACGGTTCTACGAGCCCACGGACCGGGGGAGGGAGCGGGAGATACGGGAGCGGCTCACCCGGTGGCGGGCTCGGAGGCGGGAACAGGGCAAGAAGAAGGGGCGGCCGTCCTGAAGGGGGGAATCCGTTTTTCGGTTCGAAAACCGACAGCTGAAAGTTGATGGCTGAAGGCATGTTGTTTGCGATGCCTTTTGGGGGTGTGTCGTGCTCCGGAGCCCGGTCCGTCCGGAAAAACAGAGAGAGCTGGAAGACAGGATGCTCCGGTTGGGGGTCCGGGAGGAGGATCTGGAGGAGGGAAACATCCGCTGTCCGGGGCGGGGCGGTCAGAAGCTCAACAAGACCTCCAGCGGCATCTCCCTTTTCCATCGGCCCACCGGAATCCGGGTGAAGTGCTGCGAGAGCCGATCCCAGGCCTTGAACCGCTTCCTGGCACGACGCCGGCTTGTAGAAGCAATGGAGAAGCAGCTGTACGGCGCGGAGAGCCCGGAACAGCGACGGGCGGAGAAGCGGAAGAAACAGAAAGAAAGACGGAAACGCAGGGCCAGAAGGAAGGGGACCGAAGATCCGTCCGGCGGGAGTGCGTAAGGGAAGGGCGCCCGGCTTTTCGATTCCGCGTCCCGGTTGCTTTTGCGATGGAAGTCTCCTATCCTCGTGGCGACTGGTCCCCGTCAGACCCGCGTTTCCTTGAACCCAGCGACTGGAAAGCTTTCCCGTGCATCTCCGGACAACGGTTGTTTCCCGAAGGTTTCGTTCCGTCTTGCTCCTCGGCTGCCTTCTGTGCGCCCTCTTCTCTCCGCCGGCTCGATGTGAAGAGCAGCAGGGGCCGCCGGCCCGGCCCGAGGAGCCCGTCTCCGTTCCGTCCGGGCGGGAACGGCCGTTTCCCCCCGGGGACGAACCCTCCGGCTGGGACCGCTGGGAACGGGTGGCCGGGATGTCGCTGCCCGGGAAGACACACTCCGTCTATCTTCCGGCCCTGTGGATGATCCGCCTTTTTCAGAAGGTCGTCTCCCCGGTGGACGGACCCTCCTGCGACTTCACGCCCAGCTGTTCCTCCTACGGGCTGCAGGCGATCCGCAGGCACGGGTTGATCCTGGGCATCCCCATGACCACGGAGCGGATCGTCCGGAACCATCATCCGGACAACCCGCGCCGGTATCCCCTGGTGGAACATCATGGGGAGATCTACTACCTGGATCCGGTGGAGTCCAACGATTTCTGGCGGGTCGCCGAACCCTGAACGTTGCGGTTGCCTGCGGCCGGTGTACGGGGCGACCCGGGAAAAGGATGGCGGCGGAACCGCGGCATGCAGCCTGGAAGATGTGCAGCCTGTTCGCCGATATGGGAGTTCGGATGAGGTCGCGTTTCTTGATGCTTTGGGTCCTCCTGCTGGCCCCCGGGGCGGTCCCCGGGGAGACCCGGGCGCTGGAACCGGTCCCGGCGGAGGTCTGCGGCGGGGGGGACCGGCAGTCCCTCTACGCGTTTGCCCGGTTTCTTTACCAGGAGGAGCACTGGGATCAGGCCCTCACGGAGCTTCAACGGTTTTGTTTTCTCTGCCCGGGGGACGATCGCGTGCCCGGGGCGAAACTGCTCATCGGTGAATGCTACGAGAAGATGGGCCGGTTTGCCGAGGCCGCCGCCGCGTATCGAACTGTTGCCGAGGAGTTACCGGAAAGCCCGGACGGCATGGAGGCCCGGGTGCGGATCGGAGAGTCCTGGTACCGGGACGGAAAATACGAGGAGGCCCGGGTGGAACTCGGGAACTTCCTGGACCGGGATCCGCCCGAACCCTGGAAGGGGAGGGCCCTGTATCGAACGGCCTGGTCCTCGCTGAAGCTTCATGCTTTTTCGGTGGCCCGGGAGCAGTTTTCCGACCTGGCTTTGCAGCCGGGACCGTACCGGAAGCCGTCGCAGGAAGTCATCGCGGTCCTCAACCGGATCCGGGACCTCCCGTACCGGTCTCCGGTGCTGGCCGGTGTGCTCTCCGGGGTACTCCCCGGTGCGGGGCAGCTGTACGCGGGGGAAGCCAAGGACGCACTGCTCTCTTTCCTGGTGAACGGCGCCTTGATCGCGGCAACCTACGGGGCCTTCGACCAGGAGCTCTACGGTGTGGGGGGAGTGGTCTGCGCCGTGGGATTGAGTTTCTACGCAGGCAATGTGTACGGTGCCGTGAACAGCGCTCATCATGCAAACCGGGACCGGCTCAGCGGGGCGCTGACCGCCCTTGAAAAGAAGGTCGAGTGGGTACTGGATCAGTAATTTCGTTCCACCACAAAGTGGGCGAGATGTGCCAGCGAGTCACGCTCCCGGACCGCGGGCAGTTCCCGGATGGCCTCCATGGCCCGTTCGGTGTGGGTCACAGCGGAACGGTAGGTGATCTGGAACCCGCCGTTCTTCTCGATCACGTCCTTTGCCCAGGGGAAAGCACGGTCCCGTCCCGTGGGGTCCCCGTGCAGGAGTTCCAGGAGTTCTTTCCGCTCCGGACGGCTGCAACGGGATAGTGCGGTGATCAGAGGCAGGGTCATCTTCGCTTCCCGGAAGTCCGTTCCGATCTTCTTGCCCAGGACCTTCTGCTCGGCCGTGTAGTCCAGCAGGTCATCCATCATCTGGAAGGCCATCCCCAGGTCGTTTCCGAAACGCGACAGCGGGTCGGCGAACTGTTTGCCGGGACCCGGGAGCGCCCCCAGTCGGCAGGAGGTGGAGATCAGGTTGGCGGTTTTTCGGTGGATGATTTCCCGGTAGTTGGCCTCGTTCAGTTCCGTATGACCCACACGCAGGAACTGAAGAAGTTCTCCCTCCACGATGGTGTGTATGGTCTGGTTGAGCAGGTCCAGGCATGGTATGCCCCCGGCGTCGAGGACCAGGGAAAGGGCCTTGGAAAAATGGAAATTGGCGGTGAGCACCCCCGCCGTATCTCCCCAGAGCAGGTGGGCCGGGGTTTTGCCCCTGCGTATGGAGGCTTCGTCCACGATGTCGTCGTGCAGCAGCGTAGCGTTGTGAATCAACTCCACCGAAGCGGCCATGGGAATTCTTCGGTCCTCGGGCGTTCCGCACAGGTTCCCGCAGAGGAGCGTCAGCGCCGGGCGGAACCGCTTCCCCCCTCCGGAAAGGATGTGGCCGCCCACATCGGCCAGGAGAGGAACCCGGCTGTCCGTTCCCGCCTGTACGAGTGTCCTTTCCACGGCCTCCAGATCGGAGATGATGGGTTCGAATATTTCCCGGGTATCCATGGAAGCTCGGTGGGCGTTCCTTCCCTGGACTCCGCTGTGCGGGGCCCGGGCGGCGCCTCTCCTCCCTCGTAGCGTCTTTCGCCAGCGCAGATTCAGAATTTGTCTTGTGAAATCATATAGTTTACCCGTTTGTGGTTTTTTGGACAAGTCCCCATGGAAATAGGCAGGGTACTCTTCGGTGAAGGGGGGCTTTTCGGCAGGGAATTCCGGGTCGTGTGACGGGTGAAAAGTTCCGGCAGGCGGGCCATGCTGAGAAGGGGTCAGGGACGGTGCAGGTCCTTGCGGATCTTCAGTCGGAGGATCTTCTTGTGCAGGCCGGATCGGGTCAGGGAGAGTTCCCGGGCGGCCCGGCTTACGTTGCCCTCGTGCCGGCTCAGTGAACTCAGGATGACGAGCCGTTCGAAGTTATCCACCTTTTCCTGGAGGCTGAGCGGCTGGGTTGTCTGAGCGCTTTCCTCTTGGCCGGTATCGATTTCCAGATGCTGGGGTTCGATCCACCCTCCCACAGGGGCTTTCCCGCTGGCACGGGAGAGGACCGAATGGAGCTCGCGCACGTTGCCGGGCCATTCGTAGTTCATCAGTTTTTCGTAGGCGGCCAGCGAAAGGCCCCGGAAGGGCACTCCATCCCGTTCCTGCAGGAAACTGTCGGCAAGCAGTTGTACGTCACGCTCCCGCTTTCGAAGAGGGGGCAGCAGGATCTCCATGGCGTTCAGGCGGTAATAGAGATCCTGCCGGAACAGTCGTTCCCGCAGGCGTTCCCGGATATCCGTGTTGGTCGCCGCGATGATGCGTGTGTCCACCCGGAGGGGATGGTTCCGGCCGATCTTCTGGATTTCCTTGTCTTCCACCGCATGAAGGAGCTTGGCCTGAATCCAGGGCGGAATCTCACCGATCTCGTCCAGGAAAAGGGTCCCGCCGCTGGCGAACTCGAACTTTCCCTCCTTGTTTTGCAGCGCGCCGGTAAACGATCCTTTTTCATGGCCGAACAGTTCACTTTCCAGCAGTCCTTCGTAGAGCGCCGAGCAGTTCACCTTCACGAACGGCTTGTTTCTTCGCCGGCTCAGGTTGTGGATGGTTTCCGCCACCACCCCCTTGCCCGTACCGCTCTCACCCAGGAGCAGCACGTTGTCGTCCTGCTGTGCGGCCATCCGGATCTTCTCAAAGATGCGCTGCATGAGAAAACTTTCCCCGATCAACTTTCCCAGCCGGGAGTTTTCCAGGCGTGCCTTTCGCATCGATTCCATGAGCAGCTCGAGCTTTCTGTGCTTCAGGGCCCGTTCGAAGATCACAGACATCGTGTTCAACTGTACCGGTTTGACGAGATAATCCTCGGCTCCCTGGCAGAGGCAGTTCATGGCCGTGTCCATGGTCCCCTCGCCGGTCATGATGACGATTTTTGTCCGGTGGGATTCCTGCAGGCAGCGTGTCATGAATTGCAGGCCTTCCTGGATGTTGTTGGAGGGCGGCAGGGCCAGGTCCAGAAGAAGGAGGTGAGGGTGGTCGTCGCGGATGTGGCGTGCGGCCTCTTGGGGGCTGTGGCAGATCGTGACCTGGTAGTTTTCCTGCTGCAGGAACGACGCCAGAAGGCGGGCGAGCGGCCGGTCATCTTCCACGATCAATACAGGGGTCTTCTCCTTCTCCACCTGAAGATATCGATCCGATTCTTGCATGCCGGGCCCCTTCGTTGGGAGGATCCTGGTGCGGGCTTTTCGCCGGACAGCACCTGGATAGCAAATAAAACGCATTAATGCAAGAGTGATATA
>CAYTRL010000121.1:0-14076 GCA_964439795.1 uncultured Thermodesulfobacteriota bacterium | reverse complement strand
TGAGAGCTAATTCTTTTTGATTTTTTGCGACATCTATCTTGACACTCACCGGAAAGCAAGACAGATTTCTCAGAAAACAACACTGCGCTCCACCATGCAATGCAGCCAGGTGGGGGGGGCGTGGGGCCCGGATATGGTACTGGGCCCCTTCTTTTTTGTGCGCCGGGCATGGCGCGCAGCGCCAGGAGCGGCGCTGTCAAACGGCCCAAAGCCAGGCTACAGATCCCGGCTACCCGATTAAGAAGGTCTCTTCCAGGAAAAGCGTATCCCCCGGATGATGAAGGCCGCGAGCAGGCAGGGGATCCACACCCAGAGGAACTCGCTGCGGATCACCCGAAGGCCCCATTCGCTGAAAAACGCCCCGGCCCCGATGGGGGACACCTGGATCGGTTGCCATGGGAAGAAGTACCGGGTTTCATCGAAGGGGGAGAGCAGGGCAATCCCCAGGCCGCCGTTGGTGAAGGCGTCCAGAATGCCATGGCTGGCCGCCACCAGGGAAAAGAAGCCTGCGTAGAAGAACCACCTGCGGGAAAAGACCCGCTCCTCCCGAAAAAAGATGAGCGCAACGAACAGGCCCAGGAGGAGCCCGAAGAAGATCGAGTGAAAGAACCCCCGGTGCCCGAAGAAGTCACCGTATTGGATCCCGCAGGCAAACCCCGCCACGTCCAGGTCCGGGACGGCGGAGACCACGATTGCCAGGGCCCAGAAGCGGGAAGGAACGTCCCGCGGAGCCGCGGCTGCACCGGCGGCCACGGCCACGACCCCGTGCGTAATGATGGAAGGCATGGAAACGTTCCCCCTGCATGGATTTTCCCCGAATCATCCCGTACAGTTTATAAGTCCAAGAGAGTGAACACAAAAGGGAAGGAACGGAAATGAAAGCTGCGGAAAAAACGGTAGACGGATTCCGGTTCATGCCGCCGGGCCTGCGGGCGTGGATCGGAAAGAGCATCCCGGACGGCCCTTTCTCCGGGGAGATCCCCTGGTCACCCATGAAGAAACCGTGCCGGGAGGCCACCTTTTCCCTGCTCACCTCGGCGGGGATCAGCATGAAAGGCGATCCCCGGTTCGACATGGAGCGGGAGAAGCGGGAGCCCACCTGGGGAGACCCCACCTGCCGGGAAATCCGCAGGGACGTCACCGAGGCGGACATCAACGCAGACCATCTTCACGTGAACACCGGATACATCCTTGAGGACATGAACGTAATCCTGCCGCTGGCGAGGTTCGCGGAGTTCGAGGAAGAGGGGGTCATCGGCGGACTTGCCCCCACGAACTACTCCTACTACGGGTTTCAGATGGAACCGGCGACCCTGCTCCGGGAGCACCTGCCCGGGGTGGCTGCCCGGATGAGGGAAGAGGGGGTGGACGCGGTCCTCCTCACACCGGCCTGACCGCTGTGCTGCCAGTCCGTGGGACTGGTCGCGCGGTACCTGGAGGAGCAGGGGTTCGCCACCGTGGTACTGACCATGGTGCCCGAGTTCCAGCGGCTGGTGGGCATGCCGAGGGTGGCCGCCGTGGAGTACCCGTTCGGCCGGCCCGTGGGCGGTGTGAACGACCGGGAAGGGCAGCGGGCTTTGCTGCGGGAAGCCCTCTCCATTTTCGAGCGGGCAGGGAACCCGGGCGAGACCTTCCATCTCCCCTTTACGTGGCCCGAGGACCCGAAAGAGGTGAAATGGCACCCCCCGGAACCCTCCCCCATCATCAAGCTGTTCATGGGGGATATCCGGAAGGCCCGCAGGGAAGAAGCGGGCCGCTAACAGGCCGCTGGAGAAGTGTTACCCCGTGCCAAGATCGGTCCGTTCCGAAGCCATGCGGGCCAGCAGGTCCGGCAAGTCCTGGGGAGGGACAACCTGTTCGGTGAGGGGAACCAGGGTGATGGCCTCGGTGGGACACACCGGCACGCACAGACCGCAGCCGATGCACCGGCCGTCCACGATCTCCGAGATCCCCTCGCCTTCCTGGATGGCCTCTATCTGGCATTTTTCCATGCAGTCCCCGCAGCCGGTGCACAGGTCCGGATCGATCTCGGCTCGGTAATAGGTCTGCATGGTGTCCGCGGGCCGGGGGAGCAGCTTGGAGAACTTCAAATTCGGGCAGCAGCACGAGCAGCAGCAGCAGATGGCCTCCAGTTCCCGGGTGTTGACCGGGCTGAGCACCAGCGAGTTCTCTTCGGCCCGGTCCAGGATCTCCAGGGCCTCATCCCGGTTGATCTCTCTCGCCATGTTGTTGTCCAGGTAGTACTGCGCGAAGTGCCCGAACCCGATGCAGACCTCCTCCGGCCGGTCGCACGGGTTTCCCAGCAGCCCTTGTTCCATCCGGCAGATGCACTTGCAAACGGAGATGAGGTCCTGCTGCTTCACCATCTCCCGGATCTGGTTGTACGGAGCCACGGACTTGGCCCCCTGCACGGAAGCCTCCACGGGTACGATGCGGATCTGCCGGGTTTTTCGCGTCATCATGCCGGCGCCCACGTACGGCAGGTACTCCTCGAACATCTCGCAGAACTCGCGGTCCAGGGTTTTCAGCTGAAACTCGTAGATGCCCACCACGAACTGGAACGCCTGGTAGAGGGGGCCTTCTTCGGAGCGCACCCGGAAGATCAGTCCTTTCTGGGCCATGGCTTCCAGCTTTTCGGCCAGTTCGGTCTCGTCCACACCGAGCCGTCCCGCCACCACCGGAACCGGTTCCGGGTCCGGTGACAGCTTCACGGTGAGCTCCGCCTCCTCCGGTGTGAACAGTTTCTTCAGGATCCGGATCTCCACGCCGGTGGGCGTTTCGGGATAGCCCGCCGGCAGGGTGTCCAGGAACTCTCTCAGCCGGGTGTAGACGTCCGGGCCGGTCATATCGCCTCCTTTTCTTTTTCAGAATTCATTCCGTATTCATCCAATCAATGCCAGCACCCGCCGGTACTCCAGGATGTTGTACAGCAGCTGCCAGTTGCACCCGGAGCAGAACCAGTCCATGCGGTGGCCAAGCCGCAGGTCGTGGTAACAGATCCCCTCGTCCGGCTCGCAGAGAAAGTCCTGCACAAAGGTGAGGGCCCGGTCAACGCGCCGGAGGTACAGCGGGTCCCCGGTCACCTCCGCCAGGAACAGCAGGGCCTGGATCAGGTAGTTGTTGTTGGAAAGGGCCATGTAGGCCTCTTCACTTCCCTCGGTGCCGTAGAACCCTCCGGTCGCTTCATCCCGGAGCCTTGCCTCCACGATCTCCGCCACCGACCGGGCCCGGTCCAGAAACCAGGTCTCCCCGGTTGTCTGGTAGGCGCGGCACAGGGTCAGGATCATAATAGAGTTGGGATAGGCGGAGCAGTGCTCGTTGTTGATCGAGTAGAGATAGAAACCGCGATCCGCATCCCAGGTCTGCTGGTCGATCCGCTGGAGCAGGGCAAGCCCCTTGCCGGTGTATTCGCGGGTCCGTGGGGTGTCCCCAATGGAAAAAGCGTATTGGAGGTTGTACATGGCCACCCCCCCCACAATGGTGGTGGGCCCGTAAGGGATTTCGTCGATGAGAAAGATCAGGTCCGGGATGACCTCCAGGAGATCGTTGAGCAGGTCCAGCACCTGTTCCGCCGTCTGGCTGTAGACCGCGTCCCGGGTGAACTCGAACGCCTTGAACATGCCCACGTTTCCGATATACAGCTCCACGATGTTTGGCAGCCACTGGATCCCCTCCAGGAGCCGGGCCTCACGGCTCGCCATCAATTTTGCCTGGGCTTCATGCTCCCCGCGGCCCGTGGCGTGGTCCAGGGTGAGCAGAGCCGCAGGTCCGTAGGCCGTGGAATCCCCGAAGTCTCCTATCGTGTCTCCGTCCGGGAGCACGGGCACGTAGGCCAGATGGTAGTCCAGCACGCGGGTGAACAGGCTCTCGTACGGCAAAGGGTCTGGGTCCGGGACCGGTGGAGGGCTGCTGTCGCCGGAACATCCGGCAAACAGGCCGAGGCAGACCGGAACCAGCATCAACGCGATGAGGGTTGTGAAACGGCCCGCCGATCCGGAATCATTCCGTACGTTCGGTATCCTGCAAGATCGGAACAACAGCGACTGCTTCATGCGGTTCATCTGTTTGTTCCCTCCTTGTACCCGCAATCCTTGCCGGGAGTGCCTTTTTTTCTTCGGGTGAAGCGATCTCTACTTTTCAGGTACATCTGAAAACGCATGCACCAGGAGACCGTCCCCCCATGTGGCGATCCACAGGACCCCCCGGGGATCCGTCAGGAGGCGGCGTACGATGAGTTCGGTCAGGCCGTCCGCCTCGCCGAAGGTTTTCCACTGGTCGTCCCCCTTGTTCAGCGGGGTGCCTCCGTTGTTCAGGCGGGCAAGCCCCCCGCCCCAGAGTGCGACCCAAACCGTTCCATCCGGCAGGACGGCAACGTCCATCACGTTGATGTTCGGCAGGCCGTCCGCAGGGAGGAAGTGGGCCCACCGGTCGTCTTTCTTGTCAAAAGGGGTCCCGGCGAAGTCCAGGTAGGAGAGCCCCCCCAGCGTGGCGATCCACATCCCCCCGGAGGGATCCAGGGCAGCGGTGCGCACCTTGTCCCCCGGAAGCCCGTCGGCTCGGGAGAAGCTCACCCACCGGTCGTCCTCCGGGGCGAACGGTGTTCCCCGATCGTCCATGTACTGAAGCCCCCCGCCCCAGGTGGCGAGCCACCTTCCGGTCGTGCCCCGCGGGATGATGCGGTAAACCCAGGGACAGGCAAGGCCCTCTTTTTCCGCGAAAGCCATCCAGCGGTCGTCGGTCATGTCCAGCGGTGTGCCGCCGTCGTCCAGGCAGCAGAGCCCGCCTTTCTGGGTTCCGATCCACTTGAGGCCGCCGGTCTGGACCACGATGCTGTATACGAACGGGTCCGGAAGCCCCTGGCCGGTGCTCTCGGGTGTGTACACCGCCCAGCGGTCATCAGAGCGGTCCGCCGGCGTGCCGGCGTGATCCAGATAGGCCAGCCCGCCCACCAGGGACCCGAACCACACCCCTCGTCCCCCGTCCGGGGCCACCGCCGGGGCGTCGTCGTTGGGGAGGCCTGAATTCCCGGTATTGAACCGGAACCAGCCGTTGTCCCCGGGACCGACGACGTCTTCCCCAGGCTCCAGCACCAGGATCCCTTCCCGGTCCAGGGTTATCCACACCCTGCCCGCCGGGTCCCCGGCCAGGTCGCGCACCCACATCCCTGCCCTGATCGTCTGCAGGGGTTGCGCCGACAGCTCCGAAGAGAAGGGGGAAATACCGGGTACTCCCGAGAGAAGGCAGGGGAAGAGAAAACACATGAAGAGCAGGAACTTCAGGCTGGGGCTCGAGATCATCCCGTTTCTCCTGTCCGGAAAACATCGTCCATTTGGGACAAGAAACAACCTCACGCTGTTTGTTCTTCCCGGCCAACCGGGGCAGGAAACAGGCTGAGGATCTGCAGTGAACATGCGTTCACGCAATCCCCGCAGCGGGTGCAAAGTTCCGGATCCAACTGGGGCATCCCCCCCTCCTGTGCCTGGCTGAGCGCCCTTTCCGGACACGCCCGGACACAGTCCCCGCACCCTGTACACCCATCCAGGCAGGGGCGGTCTTCCGCGGTGCCTTGCGGCCGGCTGCACGCTGCGACCAGCCCGGGCAAGGCGGGGAGCAACGCGATAATGCCCACCGGACATGCGTTTACACAGTCCCCGCAGCCGGTGCACAGGGCCGGATCGATCTCCGCAAGGCCCTGCCGGACCCGGACGGCCCTGGGGGAGCAGGCGCCGGTACAGTCCCCGTAGCCCAGGCAGGCGTCGGGACAGGCCATGGGCCGGGGGTTCATCCCGGCCGCGGCCTTGCAGGTGAGCGCGCCGGAGTACCGGTAGAGCGGCTGGACGCGCCGTCCCCGGCAGCGGACCACGGCCCGTGTTTCTTCCCCGGTGGATGGGACGGCCGGGCACACGGGGGCACCTTCCTGCCCGCCGCGCACCAGGGCCTTGGCAAACCCGCCGCAGCCGGCCTCGCCGCAGCTCTCACAGTCGATCCCCCGGGGGGCGTCGTCGTCCCCGGACTTGTCCCCGTCCCCTGGAAACACCTTCCGGGAGAGGACATAGCCCAGCAGGAGCATGAGCAGAAGCAGGAAAAGGATGGCGGATGGCAGGGTCCAGGTCATAGGGGAATTATGTCATAGCGGTGCCGGAGAATAAACCGGACTCGGCGAGTGATAAGAAGCAGGGGCCTGCGTAACCCTTCAGTGAAGGGTGGAAGTTGTGCACACCGCGAGCCTTGCCGAACTCAGGCTTTGGGCACAGCCAGGGATATTGCGAGGAGTCGAAGACGACGCGGCAATCCGCCGGCGCAGCAGGAATGCGGTGCCGGGGGGTTGCCGCGGGTCCTAGCGGGCCCTCGCAACGTTCGACAATGGGAATGGGATCCTTTCTTTCGCCCGTCGCAGCGCCCCTCCAGACCTACGGAACCCTTCACTGAACAGTTACGAGCCTACACTACAAATTTTTTTGTTGACAACTTTTTGCGTTTCTGCTAGCATTACAAAAACCCTGAAAAATCAAACCAGGAAAACGTGTAATGAACCGCCCGGTCTTCCTAACCCTTGACGGCACGGCCCTTCCCTCCGGGAAGAGAACGTGCTGGTTTGCCGTAACTGCATGGCGATGCAAGCGGCGCCTGGGGAGGAGTCCGAACGTGTAGCAGCGGTTTTTCACAAAAACATGTTCCATCCACCCCGGACTGAATTTCATTCCGGGGCTTTTTTTTACCGAAGGGGTACGGAAAGGGGAGCGACGTGATTTCCGGGAGGGTGAAACTGGCGGGGGTCTTGCTCGTACTGCTCAACTGTCTGGGCATATCGGGCAAAAGCGTGTTCATTCCGCTGCTGTATCAGGCGGGCCTGAGCAGCGGGGAGATTGTTGCGGGCCGCCTGCTGTACGCGATACCGGGCTTCTGGCTGATCTTCCTGGCCGTGGGACCGAAGCAGGACCGGCGGTTTCCACGCCCGCTGGAGTGGGTGACGATCCTGGGCCTGGTTTCGATCTCCGCCGTTCCGATTATAGCCCACACAGTGGCGTACGCATGGATATCGCCGGCGCTGGCCTCCACCCTGGTGTACATCTTCCCGCTGTTCGTGGTGGCCCTGGAGTGGGCCCTGTTCCGGCAGAAGCCCGACCGGAGGCTGTGGGTCGTCATCCCGGTGGTGTATGCGGGAATCGTCCTGATGCTGGGGGGCGGCGCGCAACCCCTGAGCGCGAGCAGCTGGGTCGGGGTGGCCCTTACCCTGGCCACGGCCCTGGCTTTCTCGGTCTATCTGGTCTTGCAGCCGCGGGCCTATGCGCCGGAGGGGCCCCTGGGCCTCAGCCCGGTGGGGTACTGTGCCTGGTCGTCCCTGGTGATCCCTCTTGTTACCGTCCCGTTCGTCTGGACCCGGGTTCACAGCTTTTCGTTTCTCCTGGATCGGGACACGATGGGCCTGTTCTGTGCATTCGGGGTTCTGTCCACGGCACTTCCCTTCGTGTCGTTGATGGTGGCCGTCCGGCTCCTGGGCGCCACCTGGACCGCGGTGCTGAGCATGCTGACACCGGCCCTGTCCGTGATCCTCACCGCTGTGGTTCTGCACGAGCGGCTGGGTGTATGGCAGTACGGAGGTGTGGGGCTCATGATCCTGGGGCTGGCGGCCTTGCAGGCGGTGAAACGGAAAGCTCCCGCGAAAGGGCCGCTGCCCGATGCAGAGGAGCTGATTTCCTCGGAGGGGATCCCCGGAACAGCAAAGTGCAGGGAAGTAGAGGTGCACAGCGGTTAGGCTTCCTGTCACGCTCCCGGGAGAGATCCGCCGAAGTTCCGGAAAAAACCGTCCTTCATGCCAGGGTTGCACGGTCGCAGTCGGGTTCGTTGCCGTTCACTCGCCGCCTGTGCTACGAAGGGGAAATCAGAACCTGATGACGTTTCACCAACCCTGTCCCGAAAGTATGCAGGGCTGAGGCCTTTATGAAAGAAGGTTCGCTGACATGGTCAACAAGCATGCAGGTACGAGGCCGCGGACGCCTCTCTTGAGGATGGTGGCGATGGGTTTGGGGATCCTGCTCGTGGGGGTCGGTTCCCTGATCCTTTACCTGCAAACCCCCCACGGAATGAAACACCTGATCCTCCCTGTTTTGTCTTCCTTCCTTCCCGTGGACATGAAGATCGACCGAGGGAGGCTGAGTATCACGGGAACCCTGGAAGCCAAGGGGGTTCGGTGCGACGTTCCCCAACAGAACCTCGCCCTGGAGGTGGACAACCTTCATGGGAAGTTGGACCTGGTTTCCCTGGCGCTCCGGGGCAAGTTCATTATTCCCGGACTGGAAGCACAGGGTGTGCGCGTACTCTGGGACATGACGGAACCCGGGCCGGAAGAGGACGACGGGATGAAGGCGCGGGCTTTCGAAGATAAAGCGGCCGGGGAAGATGGAGAAGATTCGGGATTTCTCCCTGTTCCCTTTCCCGTGTCCGTGGGAAAAGCACGGGTGGAAGGTTTGGAGCTTCTCCTGCTTCGTGACGGGGACCGCCGGGTCAGCGTGGGGCCGGCGCGGTTGGCCGTCACCGGGCTTTCCGCCGGGAGCACTGCGGAGATCCGGCTTTTCGCTCCGGGGACCCTGGTGACAGGCGGTGTGGAGGCGTACTCCGGCTCGATCCGGCAGGTTTTGAAGTTGAGCCAGGACCGGGCGGGCGCCGTCACAGGCGTTCTTGCCAGGGGCGAGACTTCAATGGCAATGGCCGCCGCGGGCCCGGGGGAGAACCGGGTGTTCCGGAACGAACTGGAGGGACGCCTGGCAAAGGGAAAGCTCGATTTCCTGGCGGCTGAAATTGTTGGCACACAGGGAGGAATCAGGCTGGGAAGCATCCTGGGGTCCGCGCGCCGGGTGCCGGGTGCCGAGCCTGCCTCCCCGGTTGAAAAGCAGGAAGCCGCCCGTTCCCTCGAGGCGGAACTGGTGTTGAAATCCCTGACCGCGGATTTCCTGAACCCCTTTATCGCCTCGGTGGGACATGGCCAGGTGGCCGCCGGTAAACTCGACGCAACCGTGAACCTGGAACAAGAGGGGAACGCCTGGCATTTCCGCACCGGGGTCCAGGGAAAGGGCCTTGCGGTTCGAATCCAAAAGGATGCGGGGCCTTCCCCGGCCGTTGATCTGAGCCTGGAGCAGCAGGGTTGCTGGGATACTGCTTCAAGCAGGCTGACCGTGGATCAGGCCGGGGCGAAGATCCAGAGTAACGGGCGGGCCCTGCTGGCCGTGACACTGGAGAAGCCTCTTTCCCTGGATTTCGACCACGGAGAAGCAACCCGGGAACCGGGAACCGCCCCGCCGGCAGGTCCCGGGGTTCAACTGAACGCGAAGATCTTCCGCACGGACATACGCACCCTGGAGCCCTGGTTCGATCTGCTGGGAAACAACCCGCTGGGGGATGTGGCCTCCGGTACGGTGCGGGGGGATCTGGACGTCACCGTGGAGGGGACAGGCGAACAGATCCGCTGCAAGGGCGCCCTGGACCTGAACGGGTTGGTGGGAAAGAGGGGCCACAGCTTTCCGGGACCCGGTCCCCTGTCGGTCCGTACCCGGGCAGAAGGAACCGTGGCAGGGTTGCGTGAAATCACGATCATGCCTTCAAGCGTGAAACTGTACCGGGCCGAAGATCTCCTGGTGTCCGCCGGTGTCACGGGACAGGTGGAAACAGGGGAAGGCCGTTTAGATCTGAAGGTTGACCTGCATTCGGACTCCCTGCCCCGGACACTCGGGAGCCTGGACCTTCTCCCCGATATTTCAGGGATCAAGCTTCAGGGGGGAGGGATCCGGGGACGATGTGCCGTGGTTGTGAACGGGGCGGATCACGGAATAAGGATGACAGGGCAGATCAGCCTCAAGGACCTCCGGGCCGACCTGACGGATGGACGCTCCATGGAACAGTCCCTGGAAGTGAAAGGCGATGTGGGGATCCGGGACTCCGGGGCCGTGATCCGCGTCCGTGACCTGTCGGTTCGGGAAAGCACAGCGACCGGGGCCGCCCGGCACGGGCATTCCCGGGGCGAGGTTTCAGCCAGTGGCATTCTGCTTCTGAAGGATCATCCGGGGGATAAGAAGGGAACGCTGGATGTCCGGGTAGACAACCTTTCCATGGCTCCCTGGCTGGCCTTCCTCGGGAAACCGGCCCCGGCGGGTCTGGGGGCCCTCCCGTTGCAGGCCCGCCTGACCATGGAACAGGATCCTGCCTTCAAACGTATAACCGTTAAAGGTACCGAAGAAGTCTCCCTGCCCTCGGATCCCGAAAAGCCGACGGGCAGGCAGGTGCGTGTTCACATTTCGAACCGCATCGAACAGGACGGCAAAGGCGGTGCGGTCTTTCAGGCCGAGCTTTCCTCCTCCCGGGGGAAGGGCGATGCGCCGGATCAATGGACCCTGAACGGTACGTACCGCAAGGCTCTCCAGGAGCCGGGCAACAAACCGGCCCTCCGGCTGGCCCTCCACATCCGCCACCTGGATGCCGGGATCTATCTGGATCCGCTGCTCGGGAAAAAAGAACCGGAACCCCCTCAGGTACCCGGGCAGGAGAACCTGTCGGAAGAAGCCGGGCCCGACACCCCACCGCTGCAGGCGTTGGAATCTTCTCTGAACGATCTCCCGCTGGACCTGGATGTCCAGGCCACGGTGGACCGCTTCCTCCTGCACAATCTGTCGGTGGAGGCGTTGAAAGCGAACCTGAAGGCGGAGGAGGGTGGTCTCCGGGTGAACATGCCCTCTGCCAGGATCGCGGGAGGAACCTACCGTGCCCGGTTCGAATTCAGCCCGGGGCCTCCTTCCCGAGGCCTGCTCTGGGATGCGGCCGGGTCCAAAATCGATTTGGGGGCCTTGATGGCCGCGTTTCAGGAGGATGAGGCGTCGACGACTTCAGGCACCCTTTCGTTCGAGACCCGCTGTCAGGGCAACGCCTCCCCCGGCGGGAAACTGGAGGAAAGCCTCAAGGGCGCGTTGAACCTGGAGCTGACTCATGGACGTTTCGGCCAGTTTTCTTTGCACGACTTTGTGGCGAAATCCACAGGAGTCAATGCGTTCCGGCGGATGGCCTTTGACCTGGTCCACGCAAACGTGGAGATCAGCGACGGGCATGCGGACTTGAAAAACGTATACGTGACAGGAAGCGCAGCGCGCCTGGTGGCCAGGGGAAGCGTGAGCCTGCAGGGCGACCTGGATGTTGCCATCACCCCTTACCTGATGCCCGGCCTGTCAAGCATGGTCAAAGAGGTGAAACTTGCTTCATCGCTCATGAAGACCGTGGAGGGCTTTCTGCTGATACCGGTGGATATCCGGGTTCATGGCCCGTACGACCACCTGAAATTCAGCGCCCGGCCCATACCGGGTCACCTGTTAAAACAGGGAGGAAGCGTGCTGAAGGGCGTGATAGGGGGTGTTGTGCACGGCGGTGTATCGTTTGTGGAGGACACGGTTCGTGAAGGACCCGTCCGGGCTGTGGGCAGCCGGCTGAAGAAGGGGGGCGAAATCACCGTGGATACGGTGAAGGGAAGCGGCCGCCTGGTGGGCGGCACCGTGGAAAAAACGGTGGAAAAGACGGAACAAGCTCTTACCCATGGAGCGGGCCGGGTCCGGCAACCCGGGGAAGAGGACTCCGAGCCCAGGAAAGGGTTCTTCCGGGGTATTTTCGGAGGGAAAAAGGGGAAAGACGGGGACCCGGATGCTCCGGAGGAAACCAAAGAAGAAGAGGCACCGGAGCCACCGCCTCTTGAGGACTCGAACGATTTACAGTAAAAGGGGTGTCAGGTGCACCCTGTGAACCAAACCGTATCAAACGGAGGGAACCATGAAGATTGAAAAGACATTCACGCTGAATGCCCCTGTCGACGAGGTCATGAAGGTGATCCGGGATCCTTCTGTCATCGAAGAAAACGAGAAGTCCCGCGACGCCCTGGATGTAAAAGTTGAGGACATTTCCTCGGACGAAAACAAACATGCCTACCGTGTTGCCGTAACGAACTACCTGCGTACCAAGACCGGTGGGGTGGACAAGAAGAAGACCGAGATGAACACCGTGACCAATGAATGGGACCTGAACGCCAAGAGCTGCAAATGGAGGTGGGAGGGAACGAACCCGAACGCGTCAAAGGTCAAGCTCTCCGGCGGGACAACCCTCAGGGCGAACGGCGCCAATACGGACATGACCCTGATGGCGGACGTCGAGGTATCCATCCCGGTGATCGGAAAAACGATCTCCAAGAAGATCGGCGAGGGCTTTGTCGAAGGATGGCCCGAGTACATCTCCCAGCTCAAGAAGCGGCTCGGCGCCTAGCGTTCGAGGTGCCATGGATAACGAAACCTATCTGCGGCTTTGCTTTTTCCTGGGCGTTCTCATTCTGATGGTTGCCTGGGAAGGCTTGTTCCCCCGCCGGGTTCTGCATTATCCCAGGCCTGTCCGCTGGGGCAGTAACCTGGGGCTCGTCTTCATCAACAGCCTGTCAGCCCGTTTCCTCTTTCCCCTGTTTCCGGTCGGTATGGCCATCCTTGCCCGGGAACGAGGCTGGGGTCTTTTGAATACCCTCGATCTGCCCTGTTGGCTGGCGGTCGGGATCGCCGTGGTATTGATGGATCTGGCCATTTACCTCCAACATGTCATCTTTCACGCCCTCCCCATCCTCTGGCGTCTCCACAGGATGCACCATACGGATCTTGATTACGATGTGACAACCGGCCTTCGATTTCACCCCCTGGAAATCTTCCTTTCCCTGTTGATCAAGCTGTCTGTCGTGGCTTTGCTCGGTGCTCCCCCGGCAGCTGTTCTGATCTTTGAGGTCTCTCTGAATGCCACGGCCATGTTCAATCACGGGAACATCCGCATTCACTTACTCATTGACCGTGTGCTGCGTCTCTTTGTCGTTACGCCGGACATGCACCGTGTTCATCACTCGGTAATCGTTCAGGAAACAAACAGCAATTATGGGTTTAACCTGCCTTGGTGGGATCGTCTGTTCGGAACGTACCGGAATCAGCCCGCCTTGGGTCACCAAAGCATGACAATAGGACTTGAGGCGTTCCGGGATCCCAAGATGCTTCGCTTGCACTGGCTGCTTGCCATACCCTTCTTGAAAACAACCCTGCAAGAGAGTACATCGCATCAAGGAGAAAACGGGCCGTAAGGACCCCGGACCAGAATGACGAATACGAGTTCTCGCATGAAGTGAAACGGGCGATGGAAATCGCATGGAGGGAGGATCGGACAAAAAAAAACCCGTGCCGTCCTGGGAATGGAGGAGACAGCACGGGATCAATATTGAGAGTTCTTACTTAAACAACGCGCACGTCACTGGCAGCGGGTCCCTTCTGCCCTTGCGTAACCACGAATTCCACACGGTCACCTTCGTTCAGAGTCTTGAACCCTTCCCCACTGATCGCTGAATGATGCACAAAGACATCATTCCCGGACTCACGCTCGATAAATCCAAAACCTTTGCTATCGTTGAACCATTTTACGGTTCCTGTTTCTTTCTCCATTTTACGAGAACCTCCTTTTAATGATTAAACATTCACCCTGGAAGTTCCGTTTTTTGTTCCCACATAAAAAACCGCTCAGACAGGTAGGTCTGAGCGGTGAAATTACGCCTTCAGAAACAGAACTTACCATACTTAATCGGAAATTATACGACAGTTCATAATTGTTTGTCAATCGTTAAATGGATAAATGAAATGAGTGGAAACGACACGGAAAAAGCCGCTGTATCTTTTTCCGCCCGTAAGTGCTACACTTTCTTTAGTCCCCGGAGTTTCGGATGGCCAGGCAGATCTCCTCCACGCCCCGCCTACAATCCCACGCTACCGGATAAAGGCGGCGGCCCACCGGCAACCCACCGTTATAACAACATCCCAGCACTCGCCGGATAAATAGTCGGGGCGGAGAACCCTGTGGGGTTCCTGCATCCATCGACACCGAAGGAGTACCATGCCAAACAACCGTATCAGCAAGCCATCCACTCCGCCAGCCAAGACTTCCACGCGCTCTGTACGTCCTGCCGAATATTCCGGACAGGCTGCCAGGCCGGCGTCACCAACCCATGGGGAAGCGGTTGAAGCTTCCGTGTCCTTC
>CAYTRL010000120.1:0-14184 GCA_964439795.1 uncultured Thermodesulfobacteriota bacterium | reverse complement strand
TGGATCCCGGATCAGGGGGGTATAAGGATCAAGTCCGGGATGACAGAGAAGCAACTATGCCTTGTCTATAGACACCTCTGGAGCCTGTCCCGGGCTTGATCCGGGGACGGGATCACGACAACTTGGACTTTAATGACGGACTGTCAAGGGCCTGATCATTGTCCTCTTACACCGGGTTCTTTCGTAGCATTCACGTGAACAGGTGATGCGGGAGGTTTCACAAACATGCAGACATTCGATCTTTTCGTGATCGGGGGCGGACCCGGCGGATACGTGGCCGCAATACGCGGGGCGCAGCTCGGACTGAAGGTGGGGTTGGTGGAGATGCGGTCCACCCTGGGAGGCACCTGCCTGAACGTGGGCTGCATCCCCTCCAAGGCCCTTCTGGAGTCCAGCGGCCACTTCCACCGGGCCCGGCACGGGCTGGAAGAGCACGGGATCAGCACAGGCACGGTGAAGATGGACGTGCAGGGGATGATGGCCCGCAAGGAGCAGGTGGTCCGGGATCTCACCGACGGTATACGGTTCCTGATGAAGAAGAACAAGATCCAGGTTTTCCAGGGGCAGGGTGCGCTTGCCGGGTCCGGCCGGGTGATCGTGCGGAGGGAGGAGGAAGAGGAGGAGTTGGAGGCGCCTCACATCCTGCTGGCCATGGGGAGCGTTCCGCTGGAGATCCCATCCCTGCCGTTCGACGGAGAGAGGATCGTGAGTTCCACCGAGGCGCTCTCTTTCAACGGCGTACCCGAGCACCTGGTGGTGGTGGGAGCCGGCGCCGTGGGCCTGGAACTGGGCAGCGTCTGGAGTCGGCTCGGTGCCCGGGTCACGGTGGTGGAACTGCTCCCCATGATCACACCCTTTGCGGACAAGCAGATGGCCCGGACCCTGGAGCGGGCCCTGAAGAAGCAGGGACTGGAGTTTCGGCTGGGCAGCCGGATCACGGGCGCTGAGGTGCGGGGGGACCGGGTCGAGGCCATAGTGGAGGATAAGAAGGGTGCCGTCGAAGCCCTGGCGTGCGACCGGTTGCTGGTTTCCGCCGGGCGGAGGCCCTGCACAGGCGGTGCAGGCCTGGAAGAGGCCGGGGTGAAGCTGGGGGAGGGGGGCCGCGTGGAGGTGGACGAGCGGTTCCGCACGTCTCTGGCAGGTGTGTACGCCATCGGTGACCTGATCCGGGGGCCCATGCTCGCCCACAAGGCCGAGGAAGAGGGAGTGGCCGTTGCGGAGGGGATCGCCGGGAACCCGGTCCATGTGAGCTACGAGGCCATCCCCAGCGTGGTGTACACCCACCCGGAGCTGGCGCAGGTGGGGGCCACCGAGGAGGAAGTCAAGGCCGGCGGCCAGCCGTTCCGTTCCGGACGTTTCTACTTCCAGGCTAACGGCCGCGCCCGGTGCGCCGGGGAGGGGGAGGGCCTGGTAAAGGTACTGGCCCATGCAGAAACCGGCCGTCTGCTGGGGGTCCACATCGTGGGGCCCTCCGCGTCGGAGATGATCGCCGAGGCGGTGACGGCCCTGTCGTTCCAGGCCACCGCCGATCAACTGGCCGGCATGGTACACGCGCACCCGACCCTGTCCGAGGCGGTGAAGGAGGCGGCCCTGGCGGTTAACAAGCGCCAGATCCATGCATAACAGGCCGTTGACAATTCCTCAGCACCGTTCCATTGGGGAGGAATTGGACGCATCCGAAGGAATGCGCCCGCAGGGCGAAGCGCGTGGTCGCGCTGAGTCCAAAAGCACCATCTGCGGCGTTCCGCTTGTCCCTCGTCAGTCAACGTACTTTCAATGTACGCCTCCTTCCTCAGGACTGTGCGCGCCTTGCATCTGGCACTTTTTGAACGGCCTGCAAATAATGGAACTTTTTTTATTCAAATATGATGCCCGGGTAAAATTGACAGACGGGGCAAGTTTTTTTACCATGTGATTTAGTAGTTATATGAAAAAGAAAAAAGTGCTTTTTTCGTCCGCCCAACCCCGGGGAAAGGAGGTCCCGCCATGAAAAAACTTCTGTGGACCCTCGGTGCGCTGCTTCTCGTTACAGCGCCCGGGTATGCAACGACCCTGCTCTGGATGGATGTGCAGGATCTCACCCGGAACTCCACCGCCGTGGTGCAGGGAACGGTCGTGGCCCAGACAACCCTCTCGGACCTGCCGGGGCCCGCGCTCAACCGGGTGACCGTGGAGGTGGGGGAAGCCCTCAAAGGCGACCTCGACGGCGCCGTGCTCGTGAACAACCCGGGGTTCACCGGGGCGCCCTCCTTCCAGGAGGGGGACGAGCTGATCCTGTTCGTGTCCACGCGGGACGGAACCCACGTGATCACCGGCTTTCAGCAGGGGAGCTTCAAGATCGTGTCGAACCCGGCGGGCGAAAAGGTGCTGGACCGGGGGATCCCCTCGCGCGACAAGGCCGTGGCCGGGGTCCGATCGGTGGACGTGCTGGTGAACGAGATCCGCAGCGCTGCGGCACAGGAGGGACGGCCATGAAACACTATCGTAACGTTCCGGCTTTCGCCGTTCTGATCTATGTGATGATGACCGCCGCCGCCTTTGCCGGGGGCCAGCTTTTCATGCCCTCACTGGACCCGCCCATCATAGAGCCGGAGTTTCCTCCGGTCTGGTCCGATACGGATTTTCCCGTGCCGTACAACATCAACCCCGGCACGGCCGCGGGCTGGGTGGAGGGAGTCGACCCGGCGCAGCAGTTCGCGGACGCCGTGACGGCGGCCTTTGACACCTGGGAGGCGGTGCCCACTGCCCGCATCACCCTGGTCCGGGGCCCGGACTCCGCCGACCTGCTGGACAACGACCCGGACGACGGGATCAACCTGATGGTCTTCCACAACCAGGCGGTGGTTCAGGGAATTCCCATCCCGCTGCCGGCGGGCGTGTTGGGAATCACCAACATCGTGTTCCACGGGGAGACGGGCGAGATGCGGGGCGCCTCCATCACCCTGAACACCGACCCGCTGCCCGCGAATCCGGACCCGGACTGGTCCACTTTCGGGGACCCGGGCAGCATCGACATCCAGGCGGTGATGCTGCACGAGGGCGGTCACCTCCTGGGGCTGTGCCACTCCGCGGTGCGGTACGACACGGGCGGAGACGTGTCCGGCCAGCCCTCCAACGCTGCGGTCATGTTCCCGTTCATCTCCCCGGATGTGATGGACGGCCGTGTGCCGGATGCAGACGACGTGGCCTGGTTGAGCTACGTGTATCCCTCTGCCTCGTATGACACCACGTTCGGCGCTGTTGAAGGGGACGTCCCCTTCGGCTCCACTCTCGCCGGATGTTCCCCCTCGGGCGCCGACGGGGCCCATGTGGTCGCCCGGGACCTGAACGACCTGGTTGGCGGTGAGCCCCGCATGGTGGTGGGGACATACAGCTACCAGGCCGACGGAAACCTGGGGCGATACACGATCCCGGGCCTGCCCCCGGGGGACTACGGCATCTGGATCGAACCCATGGACGGCTCGCCCGTGGCGGCCCTGCAGATCAACACCCGGATCCAGTTCACCGATGACCTCGAGTTTCCGGAGGACTGGTACTCCGGCGGCGGGGAGTCCGGGATTGAGGCCGATCCCAACGACCCGGCAAGCGCCGTGGAGGTGACGGTCACGGCCGGAAACACGGAGACCGGCGTGGACGTGATCGTGGAGAACTCCGTGATGCCCGGTTGTATCAGCCGGCTCTCGGCCGACCGGGCCCACCTGGGCGTCTGGGCCAAGGTGTCCAGCCAGGTGTTCTTCCTGGTGCCGGTGGCTTTCATCCTCCTGCTGCGGCGGAGGGTGGGTACGAAGGGATAATCCCGGGACATCCGGTTTCGCTGAATATCGTAAAAAAGCCCCCTGACACAGGGGGCTTTTTTTTTAGAGGCCGTCTTGCCGTGGTCGCGTCGACTTGATCGTGTTTTTTTTTGACCTCATCGGGTATTCTGTCTTCATGGGTGCTTACCAAGGAACGCACAGGATTTCGGAACAAGAAATGGGCGTTTTTCTGAAACGTAGCAGGGTATTGAAAAAGTCCAAGGTGTCGTCATCCCGGCGAACGCCGGGATCCAGGGGTGGCCTGGGGGAAAATGCCGAACAGGCTCATCCTCCCCTCGCCTGGATTCCGGGTCAGGGGGGCTTAAAGGGTCAAGCCCGGAATGACAGAATAAATCGAATCGGTGTTTTTCAACGTTCTGATGGGCATCGGGCCGGTTCTGATATCACAGGTGCGGCAACCAAACTCCTCGCTCCGGAACGTAGTGGTGGGAAGGGGTGGGGCTTGAGACTTTGGTCAAAGCTGCTTTCATCGATGACAGGCGTTCTGTTGCTGGTCATGCTGTGCGGCTGTTCCGGATCCGGAGATTCCCCGCCGCCGTCGCCTCCGCCCGGTGACCAACCCCCCAACTTTGTGATCGTCTTCACCGACGACCAGGGATACGCGGACGTGGGCGCGTACGGCGCCACGGACATCCAGACCCCGCATCTGGACCGGATGGCATCCGAGGGGCTGCGCTTTACCCGGTTCTACGATGCCTCTCCGGTGTGCACGCCGTCCCGGGCCGCACTGCTTACCGGGTGTTATCCCAAACGGGTCGGCATGGCCGCAGGCGTCCTGTGGCCAGGCGAGACCAAAGGGCTGAATCCGGAGGAGATCACCCTGGCCGAGATCCTGAAGGACAGGGGCTATGCCACGGCCTGCGTCGGCAAATGGCACCTGGGCCGTCCCACGGAACTGCTGCCCACCCGGCAGGGGTTCGACACCTACTTCGGTATCCCCTACAGCCACGACATGACACCGGAGCACATCCTGTCTTTGCTGGGTGCGGACTTTCCGCCCCTTCCCCTCATGCGCGACGAGGAAGTGATCGTGGAGGGAGTGGATCAGAGCACCCTCACGGCCCGGTACACGGAGGAAGCCCTCCGGTTCATCCGGGAGAACCGGGACCGGCCGTTCTTCCTCTACCTGGCCCACAACATGCCCCACTACCCGGTTCACTCCTCCCCCGCGTTCTACGACCCGATCCTGGACGATACCCACCGCGGTATATACGCCTCCGCCGTGGAGGAGGTGGACTGGAGCGTGGGTGAGATCCTGGGGGCGCTGGCCGAGTGGGGCCTGGACGGCTCCACGCTGGTGATCTTCACCTCGGACAACGGTCCCTGGAAACTGGCGGAAACGTTGTACGGGGAGCCCACGGGGAACGCCCTTCCCCTGCGTGGGTGGAAGAGTGAAACATGGGAGGGAGGTATGCGCGTCCCGGCCATCATGCGCTGGCCGGGACGGTTGCCGGCCGGGGCCCGCTGCGACCGGACGGCGAGCACCATCGACCTGGTGCCGACCCTGGCCGGTTACGCCGGGGCGCAACTCCCCGCGGGACCGGAGCACAAGATCGATGGGATGGACATCTCTGCGCTTCTGGAAAAACCGGAGGGGCCGTCCCCGC
This sequence comes from uncultured Thermodesulfobacteriota bacterium, assembly GCA_964439795.1. GTDB lineage: Bacteria > Desulfobacterota > DSWW01 > DSWW01 > DSWW01 > CAYTRL01. The sequence goes on along the minus strand of CAYTRL010000120.1, from coordinate 8,762 downwards.
ACGACTACTTCTACTACTACGACGGCGACACGGGCCTGCTGGAGGCCGTGAGCGACACGGAGGGGTGGAAGCTTCACCTGCGCAAGGACCTGCAGGTTGTGGAGGAACTTTACTTCCTGGAGGAGGATATCGCCGAGACCCGGGACCTCTTCACGGAGCGCCCCGGCGAAGTGGACCGGCTGCGTGAAGCAGCGGCGGCGTTTGACGCGGAGATCACGGCGAACGCCCGGCCCGTGGGGGAGGGATCCCCTCTTCACTAACGGACCCTGTCATTTCCTCAAACGCTGCCGGACCGGCCATCTTCCAGTGCCTCGAGGATCCGGCGGGCCGCAGGCCGGTCCACCGGGCTCCGGCTTACGTGAACGAACAGGATCTTCCCGTTTTCGTCCAGCAGAATATCGCCCCCCAACTGGTGCACATCTTCCGGTTCCGGACTGTGCTGGAGTTTCCGGCCGCGCAAAACCAGCTTGAAATAGTTCCAGAACACCCGGGGACTCCATAAACCCCAAAAGGAGGTCTTGCCGATCCCGTAGTCCCGGTACGCCTTCTGATCCGGGTCCGAGGCCACCGGGAACGGAAGGCCGAGACGCGCGCGGAAACCCTCGATCGCTTCCGTGTTTCCGAAGGAGATCACCAGGACCTGCAGCAGGTCGTCGGGGAGACCCCGGAGATGTTTCTGCACCTGCACCAGGTGCTCCTGACAGGGAAGTCAGGCCAGATGTCGAAGGAAGATCAGAAGCAGCGGCCGGCCCCGGTAGTCGTTCCGGCGTGCGATGCGGTTGCCGGGCAGGAGGACCTGGAAGTCGGGGGCCGGACGGCCGGTGCGGGGCGGCATGCGATTGCCTCTGTTTTTTCTGAGGTGTAGGGTAAAGGGAACGTCCGTAATCTGGTTTGTCCGCACCCATGTTATCAGCATCCCGGGCTAAAGTCGTTCCTCATTCGCCCAGGAAAGCCGGAGGAGTTGCATGCATCCCGTTAACCCGGTCTACCTGAAACCCACGGAGATCATCGACAGCGAACATCCCGAAGTGGCGGCGTTCGCGGCGCGCGCCATCGGGGCCGCCCGCGACCCGGTGGAACGGGCCGTGAAGATCTACTATGCGGTTCGCGACGGGATCCTGTACGATCCGTATTCCCCGTTCTACCTCCCGAAGCACTACCGCGCGAGCTATATCCTGGAGAAGGGCAGGGGATACTGTGTGTGCAAGGCCTCCCTGTTGTGCGCCCTGGGCCGGGCCTGCGGGGTGCCTTCCCGGGTGGGGTTCGCTACGGTGCGCAGTCACCTGGCCACCCGTCAGCTCATCGAGTTCCTCGGCTGTGATCTTTTCGTATATCACGGGTTCACCGAGTTTTTCCTGGAGGGGAAGTGGGTAAAGGCCACGCCGGCGTTCAACAGGGAGCTGTGTGAGCGCCACAAGGTCGCCCCCCTGGAGTTCAACGGCCGGGAGGACTCCATCTTTCAGGCCTACAACATGGAAAAGAAGAAGTACATGGAATACGTGGCCGATCACGGGACCTATGCGGACATACCGTTGGAGATCATCCTTCGTGCCTGGGACGAGACGTACGGAAAGGACCGCGTGAAGGTATGGGTGGAGATGATGGAGAAGGCAGGAGCCGGATCCGCCCGCGACTTTTACAGCGAGGACGTGATCGAAACCTGTTAGTGGTTCAGGAGATCGTGCAGCAGATCCGGCCGATTGGTCACAATCCCGTCCACCTCCTCCATTGCCAGATAGGTCTCCATCTCCTCCGCCTCGTCGATGGTGCTCACCGTGAGGATGTGACCCTGCGTTTCGGTCCACTCCACTGCCCAGGGCAACAAGTATTCCGGGTTCAGGTCCACCCAGGTAGGCGGGAGGTGCTCCACCTGTGCGGGCAAGATCACCATCAGCACGCGGTCGAAGGTGTTGAACGCCACCTGTACCGGCGGTTCCAGGGCCCTCAGGGTTTCCGTGAGTTCCACGTCGTGGGTCTTGATGTAGACGAACCGCCTGGCGTTCTCATCGAACCGGTCCCGGGCGTACGGCAGGAGCGCATCCGCCATGGCCGGGGTGTCCACCTTCACGTCCAGGAGCACCGGAACCCGGGGAAAGGCCGTCAGAAACTCCTCGAATGTGGGGACCTTCATTCCCAGTCCGCGAAAGGGGTGGGTTGCGTCGCCGTCCGGGGAAAACCCCCAGCCCGCGTCGAGATCTTTCAGGTCGGCGAGGGTCAGCTCCTCGATCCGGGCGTTTACCCCGGTCTGGTTCTCCGTGTTCCCGTCGTGGAAGGTGACCAGGGTGCCGTCCTTCAGCACCTGAAGATCCACTTCCAGGGCGTTGGCCCCATGGTCCAGGGCGAGTTGAAAACACTCCAGGGTGTTGGCGGGACACAGGTCCTTGGCGCCTCCGTGGCCCACGTTCAGAATGCCGGTGGGAAAAACGGACCCCCCGCCGTTCTCCGGCGGCACCTCATTGACAGCATGTTCGGATGAGCATGCCCCTCCGAGTACGGCCAGGGCGAGATAACTCAAGGAGGCGATTACGGCAAAGCAGCGTTTCATGATGATCCCTCAATGCTTTCGTAACGACGGGAACTCCGGATCAGGTCCGTGGCAGGGTCAGCATCCAGAAGTATCTGAACGAACTGGATTTCAGGTCAAGCCCGGAAGGACAGAAAAGCATGTCACCCATTGTGCACGGCCGGCCGTCCCTTTTGCAAGACTGTGCCCCACCCCCGCCAACCGGAAACAGCGGATCGGGGGGAGCGGTTCCAGTGGGGGCGCGGATGGGGTATTATTTGGTGTCAGATCGGAGTCATCAAGCGCCGATTCAACAACGCTTTCAGAGCCGAATGTTGCGAGCGGAGCGCGGCAACCCCCAGCCCCGTAAGGCTTATTGTCCCAGGGGATTGCCGCGTCGCCTTCGGCTCCTCGCAATGTCCCCGAAATTGTCATGGGTTCTGTTTTCTTTGCCCACCGTTGGTCATTCCGTTCCTGGGAACTGGGAACGGCATTGTCCGCTGGCAATACGGGGAACGAGAAGTGACGATTGCCGGCTTTTTATTTCAATCGCACTTCGACACGGAAAGGAGGATCCTGCGTGACAAGGGTGCTGGAACTGCAGCAGGGGATCGTTTACGGTCCGGTGGGATCCCGGCGGCTGGGTCTCTCGCTGGGCATCAACCTGATGCCCACGGGATACAAGCTATGCCCCTTCAACTGCGTCTATTGTCAGTACGGGTGGTCCAGGCTCACCTCTCTCGACCTTACGCCCCACGCTGCCAACCTGCCGTCCCCCGAGGACGTGGAAAAGGCACTGTCCGAGGCCCTCCGCAAGGGTGTGCAGGCGGACTATATCACCCTTTCGGGAAATGGAGAGTCCTCGGTGCATCCCGCGTTTCCTGAGATCGTGGACCGCGTGATCCGGGCGAGGGACCGCCTCCTGCCCTCGGCCAGGACCTGCATTTTGTCCAACGCGGCGGGTGTCCTGCAAGCCGGTTCGCGGGCGGCGATGGCCAGGCTGGATGTGGTCATACTGAAGCTGGACGCCGGGGACGAGGAGACGTTTCGTACGATCAACAGTCCGTGCGAGGGGGTTCGTCTGCAGGAACTGCTGGAGGGGATGCGACACCTGAAGAGGTTCCAGACCCAGACGATGTTCGTGGACGGAAAGATCGAGAACGTCTCCGATGAAAAACGGGACGCCTGGATTGCACGACTCCAGGAGTTGCGCCCGGAATGCGCTCAGATCTACTCCCTGGACCGGCCCCCCGCACACGAGGGGTTGCGGTCGGTTGATCTTGTCAGGCTGCGGGACATCGCCTCGGAGGCCCAATCCAGGACCGGCATCCCTGTCCTGACATACGGCCGATAGGCTTGCGTTCGCCATCGGATGTACGCCTTGTGTTCCGACACCCTCGCTGTACTGGAATCACAGGAAAATCGTCGACGAAGGGACCTTCGGCTCAGCCGGAGTCCGGGGTGCGCAGCTGAATCTTGTGCAGGGAGATCTCCACGCCGTCGAAGAAGACCAGCGTACCCGCGTTGGCCGGAGTGTGCCCGCAAAGGAGGCGGATCGCCTCCAAAGCCTGGAAACCCGCGATGACGACCACCACGGGCGACAACACCGAGGGGGGCGAGGATACGGAAGCGGTTTTCCCGGGATACACATGGTCCAGAGTGACCGGGCTGTCATGAAGAAATGTGGATGTCTGTCCCGAATAGCCGGAAACCGCACCGTGAACATACGGGATTTCCCGGGCCCTGGCCGCGTCGAAGAGGGTCTTCCGAGCGGCCACGCTGTCCAGCCCGTCCAGGACCACGTCCACCCCCCGAAGGACCGCGTCGCCCTGCTCCGGGCGGAAATGCTCCTCCCGAACCGTGGTTTGCAGGCCGGGGTTGATGGTCCGGCAGTACTCGGCCGTGACGAGGGCCTTGTTCCGGCCCAGGGTTTCGGTTGTGGCCAGAACCTGGCGGTTCAGGTTGGATGCCTCGTAACGGTCGCCGTCCGCCAGCACCAGGTGCCCAACGCCCGCCCGGGCCAGAAGGGTCGCCAGGTATCCGCCCAGGCCGCCCAGCCCCACGACCGCCGCAGTGGAACCCAGAAGTCTTTCCTGCTCCTCTGCGGAGAGGGTGGGGTGGTTCCTGCTCAGGGCCGGGGGCCATTTCCCGTTGGAAAGTGAGGAGGTCATGGTTTCAGCTCGGTGGAGAAGAATCCCGCAATCAGGTATTCCCGGTTCAGCCGGGCGATGTTTGTGATGGAGACCTCCTTAGGGCACTCCGCCTCGCACTCCCGTTCGTTGGTGCAGTTGCCGAAGCCGATCTCGTCCATCCGGCTCACCATGGCCAGGGCGCGTTTTGCCGCCTCGGGCCCGCCCTGGGGAAGCAGGGCCAGATGGGAGACCTTGGCGCCGGCGAAGAGCATGGCGGACGCGTTTGGACAGGAGGCCACGCACGCCCCGCATCCGATACAGGCAGCCGCGTCCATGGCCGTCTCGGCCACCTCGTTGGGGATGGGGATGGTATTCGCGTCGGGTACGCCGCCCGTGTTCACCGAAACGTATCCCCCGGCCTGTATGATCTCGTCCAGCGCGCTTCGATCCACCACAAGGTCCTTGATCTCCCGGAAGGCCCTGGCGCGCCAGGGTTCCACCACGACGGTGTCCCCGTCCGAGAAGTGCCGCATGTGGAGCTGGCAGAGCGTGGTGCCCGCCTCCGGTCCGTGGGCGCGGCCGTTGACAACAGCGCCGCACATGCCGCAGATGCCTTCACGACAGTCGTGATCAAAGGCGATCGGCTCCTTTCCCTCCCGGGTCAGATGCTCGTTGACCACGTCCAGCATCTCCAGGAAGGACATGTCCGTGGAGATGTCCTTCACGGGGTAGATCTCCAGCTTGCCCCGGACATCCGGGCCCTTCTGCCGCCAGACCTTCAGGGTCAACGTCAGGGTGCTGCTCACTTGTAACTCCTTTGCGTCAGCTTCACATTTTCGAAAACCAGCGGCTCCTTGTGCAGCGCGGGGTCGCTGTCCGGTCCGGTGAATTCCCAGGCGGCCACATTGCAGCAGTTCTCATCGTCCCGCCTGGCCTCGTTCTCCTCGGTCTGGTAGGCCTCGTTGAGGTGACAGCCGCACGACTCCTGTCGCGCCAGGGCATCGAGTACCATCAGCTCCCCGAACTCCAGGAAGTCCGCCACGCGTCCTGCCCGTTCCAGGCTCTGGTTGAAGTCGTCCGCGGCGCCGGGCACCAGGACGTCTTCCCAGAACCGGCCGCGCAGATCCCGGATCAGGTCCCGCGCCTTGGCGAGGCCCTTGTTGTTCCGCGCCATGCCGCAGTATTCCCAGAGGATGCTTCCCAACTCCCGGTGGAAGTCGTCCACCGTGCACTTTCCCCGGATGCCCAGCAGCCGGTCCGTGCGGCCGGCCGCCTCCTGCATCGAGTCCCGGAAGGCGGGATGGTCCGCAGCCACGTCCTCCAGCGGGGTACCGGCCAGGTACCCGCCGATGGTGTAGGGGACCACGAAGTATCCGTCCGCCAGCCCCTGCATCAGGGCGCTGGCGCCCAGCCGGTTCGCTCCGTGGTCCGAGAAGTTGGCCTCGCCCAGGACGAACAGGCCCGGAACGGAGCTCATGAGGTTGTAGTCCACCCACAGCCCGCCCATGGTGTAGTGGACCGCCGGATAGATCATCATCGGCGTCTCGTAGGGGTTCTGGGCGGTGATCTTTTCGTACATCTGGAAGAGGTTTCCGTATTTCTTCTCAATGACGTCCCTCCCGTCCCGGCGGATGGCGTCCTGAAAATCCAGGTAGACGGCCAGGCCGGTCTCCCCCACCCCCTTACCCATGTCGCACTGTTCCTTGGCGTTGCGGGAGGCCACGTCCCGGGGAACCAGGTTGCCGAAACTCGGGTACTTCCGCTCCAGGAAGTAGTCCCGCTCCGGTTCCGGGATTTCCTGCGGCGGGCGCTTGTCCCCCGGTTTCAGGGGCACCCAGACGCGTCCGTCGTTGCGCAGGCTCTCGCTCATCAGGGTCAGCTTGGACTGGTAGGTCCCGTGCACCGGGATGCAGGTGGGATGGATCTGCGTGAAGCACGGATTGGCGAAGAACGCCCCCCGCCGGTAGGCCCGGTACGCGGCCGTGACGTTGGAGGCCATGGCGTTGGTGGACAGGAAAAAGGCGTTCCCGTAGCCCCCGGTGCACAGTACCACGGCATGGGCCGCGTGTGTTTCCAGTTCGCCGGTGATCAGGTTGCGGGTCACGATCCCCCGGGCCCGGCCGTTGGTCAGCACCAGGTCCAGCATCTCCCGGCGGGGGAACAGGGTTACCTTGCCCAGGGACACCTGTCGCATCAGGGCGCTGTATGCCCCCAGCAGGAGCTGCTGGCCGGTCTGTCCCCGGGCATAGAAGGTCCGGGAGACCTGGGCCCCCCCGAAGGAGCGGTTGTCCAGCAGCCCCCCGTACTCCCGGGCGAACGGCACCCCCTGGGCCGCGCACTGGTCGATGATGTCGTTGCTGACCTGCGCCAGGCGGTACACGTTGGCCTCCCGGGCCCGGAAATCCCCCCCCTTCACCGTGTCGTAGAACAGGCGGCGGATGGAGTCCCCGTCGTTGGGATAGTTCTTGGCAGCGTTGATCCCCCCCTGGGCGGCGATACTGTGTGCCCGGCGCGGGCTGTCCTGGATGCAGAAGGTCTTGACCCGGTAGCCCAGCTCCGCGAGGGACGCCGACGCGGAGGCCCCGGCCAGGCCGGTGCCCACCACGAGAACCTCGAACTTCCGCTTGTTGGCGGGGTTCACGAGTTTCAGCTCGAAGCGGTGGCGGTCCCACTTTTCCTCGAGGGGACCGCCGGGGATTTGGGCATCAGGCAACATGGAGCGTCCTTTCTGTGCAGAGGTCGGAGCGGAACGCGGCGGACGGGTCGGGTCAGCAGCCTCCTAGGCAAGACAGAGCAGGTAGAGCGGTATGGAACCGAAGCCCAGGCCCACGGCCAGACTGAACAGGAGCCCGGCCCCCTTGATCAGTGGCGAATACCTGGGGTGGGAGGCGCCCAGGGTCTGGAAGGCGCTCCAGAAGCCGTGGCTCACGTGCAGGCCCGCGGCGATCATGGCCGCCACGTAAATCCCCACGAGGACCGGGTTCGAGAAAGCCTGGGATACGATCTGGAAGATGGTCCGGGAGCCCTTGTCCACGAAGTGGAAGTTGACCAGGTGTATCACCACGAAGGTCAGAAGGATCAAACCGGTGTAAGGCATGGTACGGGAACCCGGGGTGCGCCCCCCGGCCGCCTTGTTCACCGCGTACCGGGCCGGCCGTGCGCGCAGGTTCTGGATGAACAGGGTGAGCCCGGTAAGCACGTGCACCAGGGCGAACAGCAGCATGCCGATCTCCGCCACGATGAGCACGGGTCCCAGGGCGTGCAGGTGTTCCGCGTAAGCGTCGAACACGGGGCCTCCGGCGTACAGGGTGAGGTTTCCCACCAGGTGTACCGCCAGGAAGGCGCAGAAACAGAGCCCGGTGACGGCCATCATCAGCTTCTTTCCGATGGAGGACAACAGGAGGTCTTTCAACCAGATCATCTTCTTCCCCTTTTCCGTTGCAGACCTGCCGGCGACCGCGGGGCGATGCCACGAAGAGAAAAGTATAGAAAACTGCTGGATGGAGGTCAAATAGGACGGTGTGAGGGTTGCAGGGTCCCTCAGGCCGTAAAAAGGAGGAAAATAAGGATGGCGATAGACGCGGAAACAACACCCCCGGGGATGATCATGATGAGTCCCGTGGTCTCCACCAGCTCCAGGAATTCATCCGTGTCCCCGGAGAAGGTATCGGTCAGCACCACGAAATCACCCTTGACCGTGTACAGGTCGTACGGCCCCAGGGGGTCCGCGCCCTGGTCGTCCCCCCATTCCCGTACGTCGTCCATCTCCTTGTAGGGGAAGAACGGCAGATCGTAGGTGTAGGTCACCCGGTGCCCCCGGATCGGGAAGAGGTCGTGTTCCGGGTCGAAGTAGGTGGTGATGATGGTCCAGAACATGGAGTCCAGCTCCGGGGGGTCGTAGAGGAAGATACCCGCCTCCCCGGGGAGGAACTCGTAGTAGCTGGTGTCCGCGTCCAGTTGGTCCGTGTCCCCCAGGGCCCCCTCGAAAAAGGTCTCGTCGACATCCTCGGCCGTGATGGTGGCGTCCAGGGGGTCGTGAAAGCTGCGTCCCGCCGGTTCGTAGAGTCCGTCCCGGAAGTTCCGGAAGGCCACGTAGCGCGCCGCGACCTCCGTTTTTCCGCTGATGG
>CAYTRL010000119.1:0-14211 GCA_964439795.1 uncultured Thermodesulfobacteriota bacterium | reverse complement strand
GATAGTCCAGCAGGTTCCAGTCCAGACCCAGATCCCGGGCCGCCCGCATCATTTTCGACGCGGCCGGGCCCACCAGGGAGTCCGGAAGCTTCTGGATGGGGACCTCGCTCCACAGCTCCTCCACCTCCTCGTTCACATCGACCCCGTACTTGTCCTTGAGCCAGGCCGGCGGCTTGAAGGCGGTCCCGCAGTAGACCACGGTGGCCCCCCCGGCGGTCTTGGGCCGCAGCACCCAGGTCCCCTCCTTGGAGAAGGTCATGCCCATCTTGTCCAGCATGCCGAGCAGGAGCACCGAGTACCCGAACCGTTTGTGATATTTGCCCGCCTCACAGATGACCACCTTCTTTCCCTTCCGGGAAAGCTCCCGGGCCACGGTGGCGCCTCCGGGGCCCGAGCCCGCGATCACCACATCGGTCTGCAGGGTCTGTATGGTCTTTGCCATGCTCTTTCCTCCCTGGAAAATTTCATTGGGCAAACAAGAGTACCGTTTATCGAGCGCTGCGTGCCGTCCCCTGAACGCTTGCAGCCGCAGACAGCCCGGTGGGCTGCATGTCCGTGCGGCCGTCTACCCCCCCTTCTGCTCCTTTGGCGTGGCGGCCGTGAGTCCCCGGGACATGGCGGCCAGCACGCCGAATATGCTCAGCTTCTTGAACACGCGGTGCCGCACGACTCCTACCGCGTAGCCGATCACGTACGCCAGTCCGTTGATCACCTTCGCGGAAAACTTCTCGATCCCGGAAAGCTCTACCAGGGGAAGCCCCTCTCCCTTCATCAGCTGGTCGCTCATGATCTCCTCCTTGTTGTGGCCGTTGCCCGTAAGCCGGGCATAGCCCGGATAGTCGATGTCCGAAAGATGTTCGCGATACAGAACCGGAGCGATGTCGAACAGGGGGATGACCTTGGAAAAGGCCCACACGTTCCCCTTGAGGAGCAGTTCCCTACGCCCCACCGCCACCCCGGGCTTCAAGCGGTTCAGGAAGATCTCGTGCATGATCCGGCCGTCCGCGGTGGCATAGACGGTGCCCGACGCCGCGTCCTCGTCGAACGTAACGAGTGCCGGCGACCGGGTGAAGTCCATGAGCACCTTCTTTTCGGGCATCCCCCGGAAGGTGAACAAGGCGCTCATGCGATGGTGCGACATGACCGTCCGCACGATCTCCTCCATGGACTCGAGCCGTTTGAAAAACGACGCGAGGATCACAGTGGTTTCCGGCATGGTTGTGCCTTTCATATCCCTTGACTCCTTCCCTGTTACGCGGGGCCTCGCCGGCCGTCACGGACCGGCTTCCCCTCGGAGTTCGAGCCGACCCTAGGCGGCCTCGTCCTTTCCCAGTGCAAAATCCGCGGCGATCAGGGAAGCCCCCAGCGCGCCCGCGATCTGCGGGTCCGTACCGTCGAACCGCTGCATCCGGATCTTGAGCTTCTTCTCGATGGCCTCCTGGACCCCCCGGTTCTTGGCCACGCCACCCGTCATCACCACGTCCTCCACGATGCCGAGCCGCTTGGTAAGCGAGGCGACCCGGTTGGCCAGGGAGAGAAGCAGCCCCTTGACGATCCGCGACAGGTCCACCCCGTCGTTGATCAGGTTGATCACCTCGCTCTCCGCGAATACGCTGCACATGGCGGTGATGGTGCAGGGGTCCCCGTCACCGAAATAGTGCTCCTCCATCTCCCCGATCGGGATTTCCATGGACCGGGCCATGGCCTCCAGGAACCTCCCGGTGCCGGCCGCGCACTTGTCGTTCATGGCGAAGTCCAGCAGGTTGCCCTGGCTGTCTACGCAGATCGCCTTGGTGTCCTGGCCGCCCACGTCGATCACCGTGCGCACGGACGGGAGCAGGAAATGCGCCCCCCGGCCGTGACAGGTGATCTCGGAGATGTTCCGGGTGGCGAAATCCACCTGGGTCCGGCCGTACCCGGTACCGATGATGCAAGCCACGTCCGACTCGGAGACACCCGCCTCGGCCAGGGCCTTCTCGTAGATTTCCCGTGCGGTTCGCTTGGGGTTGGTGGTGCTCGGCCCGATGATCTGGGCCGCCGGTTTCCCGTCCGCCAGGATCACCGTCTTGGAAGCGGTGGACCCGATATCAACACCTGCGGTTATCAGCATCTCGTTCTCCTTTCTACCGATTCCGTAACCCGGGGCTCAACCACGGCGCTTGCGCGGCAGCACGATCTCGTTCACGAACCTCTCCACCTCGAAGTAGACATCCTCGTAGGGCGTGATGCGCGGGTCGAACATGTCGAACTCGAACACCAGCAACGGGATATCCGCCCGCCGGCACGCCTCCTTGAACAGGCCGATCCCGCCCCAGGCGTGCTTGCAGGCGATGTGGCCCGCGAAAATAAAGCAGTCGCCGTTGAAGGCCTCCAGCAGGTGCATGGCGTCGTCGATGTACAGGTCGACGTCGCTGCGGAACTGGCGGGCCATGGGGTGGCAGTTGACCAGCTTCCGGGACAGACCGTAGAGCATGGTCTCCATGCTCGCCGTATCGATGAACCCTTCGTTTGCGTAGTAGCCGAACACGTCCACCGGCACGGTGAGGCCCAGTTCACGCTCGAACCAGTCGTAGATCTGCAGGTCGGTCCAGACCGCGTCCTGGAACCAGATGGCCCGCACCCGCTCGTCGATGAACCGCTCCTTTCTCTCGCTCCGCTCCTTGGCCTCGCGCAGAAACCCTTTTGCCACCTCCACCCCCCCCGGCGATCCGGTAAAAAGGATCTGGAGCATCAGGGTGAAACCCACCAGCTTACTCGTCTGGGTCAGGGGCTTCAGCTTGCGCCAGTCCATCCACTCCCACAGGTACTCGGACATCTGGTTGGAATACTCGCAGGCCTGCCGCAGGCGGTCGATATCCATCTTCCGGCCCGTGTGCTGCTCCAGGAAGGGGATCAACTCCTTGAGCTGCGCGGCCACGTGGAGGATCGTCTCCTCGTTGCGGTAGTAGGGCACATCCACCGGATAGAAGGGAACCCCTGAAAGCTCCGCCATCACCTGGGTGCTCAGGACCTGGGCGTCGCAGGGCGTGTTGATGCCCACCGTACAGACCGGCGCCGGGAGGAGTCCCTGGTGGATCGCCCCGATGGCGATCTTGTCCGCTGAGCAGCAGTCCGCCGGGATGCCCGCCGCCTGGGCGCCGTCGATGAAATCCAGGGCGTTCTGCCCGTTGCCCATGGCACTGTGCAGGGCCCCGGGAAACTCGATGGTAACCGGCTGCACGTCGCCCAGGGCGTAGATGAGTTCGGACTGGAACCCCAGGTTGTACCACACGACGGGCTTTCCTTTTTCCACCTCGTTAAAGAGGTTTTCGATATACCCGATAACGCCGTCGAGCATGGTGTTGATCCCGTGGCTGTCCGGGTCCCCCCCGAAGAACCCCTGCACCACGGGAAGCGTTTCCATCAGTTCCCGCCATTCACGTTTTTGTAGGAGCTCGTTCCCGGTCATATCTCACCTCCTGCGGCGGCCGACTTCTGGGCCTTGGCGATTTCCAGTTTCTCGATGAAGGCCTGCACCCGGGTCTTCACCTGACCGGTGGGCACGATGTTGTACTCCCGTGTGAGGGAGAGCACGGGATAGGCGTTCTCTTTTTTCACGCGGTGAAGAATGTTGTGAAGTTCCGCCCCCCAGGGGTCGCAGAACACGATACGCTGGAAAACGATCCCGTCGCCGCGGGCCGTTTTCATGAGCTGCTTGAGGTCCTCCCATCGCCTGGGGAAGTCACCGACCATGCGCGCGCAGGAGGAGGCAAAGAAGTAGGCGCGTCCGATGGCGTCCAGCGGGTCGGCCGCGTCCTCGTCGATGGGCTCCAGCGCGGAGCGGGCCCCGAAGCAGAGGGTGTCCGCCACCACCAGAGCCCCCTGGCTCTCCAGGGCCTCTACGAAATCCGGCTCGTCCAGTTCGGCCCCTACCATGACCAGGCGCGCCCGGGAAGAGTCCAGGCCGGGCCGTTCCTTCAGCGCCTCGATCAGCCGGTCGGCAATTTCGACGAACACCGGCGGCGGCACGACCTGCGCGGCGATATGCACCGAGAGAGCCTCGGCGCCGGAGACCTTCGGGCTCTCCTCCTGCCGCATCTCGTTGATCGCCCTGAGCCTCTGCCGCACCCCGTTCATGGCGCGGATCGCCTCCCGGAGCTCGTCGTGCCCGGCCTTCACGCCGAACTGCTCCTCCATTTGGGACAGAAGGTTTCGGAGCTCGTTCAGATAATAGCCGTACAGGCCCTCCCGGGGAGTACGCGGCACCGACAGGAACCCGTGGAACGGGATATCCGTCTTCTTGCGCAGCACGTCCGCGGCTCGTCGCACGTGATCGCAGGTATTGGCGGAGATCTCCCCGTCCAGGAAATCGTAGTGCTCCTCCAGGGCCATGCTGATGACGTGACGGACATAGGTACAGATGCGGCTGCTCAGGTAGGCGTCCCCCATGGAGGAATCCTCCGAACCCGCCCCGCGGAACCTGAGCGGCAGGGCCCCGGCCGCCAGGATCGGTTCCCGCGGAACATAGTGGCAGAAGTAACCCACCACCGGCTTTCCGGACGCCTTCCACTCGTCTGCGTGCCGGTTCCGGACGCCGCGAATCAGACCGCGTATCTCACGCAGGATTTCTTCGGCCATATCTCCCCCTTTTTTCCCATTCGGGTACGGGCTATTTTTTTCGAGAAGAACCTGTTTGGTTGTCCGCCTGAGAATACTCCATCTTGATGGTTATGTGTCCCCAAAAAACCGAAGCCCCGGTTCTGTCTTTCCGATGACACCGATCATTATAATTGTCCTAGTTGCAGATTGTCAACAATTATTTTGTTTTTTGCTTGGTCCAAATATCACCTATTTTGTCCCTGAAAAACGATTCCTTCGAGAAATTTGAATTTTTTTCTTGTTTCACCAAAAAGAATGTGCTACTTTGGCATTGTAAACAATTATACAATCAAAAAATCGAACCCGTAAAGGAAAAGAAAATGTCCTTCAGGGCGGAGAGTTTACCGGAACAGATTGCCCGGTATCTGACCGACAAGATCGTGAGGGGAGAAGTGGGTGCAGGCGACAGGATCGTGGAACAGAGCCTGGCCGAGGAGCTGAAGGTCAGCCGGGGCCCGATCCGGGAGGCGCTCCGGATATTGGAGAAAAGCATGCTCCTGGAGTTGACCCCCCGCCACGGCGCCCGGGTCACGGATATTTCCCCGGAATTCGTGGTCTGGCTCTACGACATCCTCACCGAACTGTACGCTCTGCTGGCCAGGAAGGCGGCGGAGAACCGCACCGAGGAAGACCTGCGCGATATGAGGAACGCCGTGGCCGGGATCGAGGCCGCCGCGGAAGACGGGGAACCGAGGGAGTATTACGACGCCATCTTCGAATTCGCCGCCGTTGCCATGCGGGCATCCAAGAACCCGCTGCTGTCAAGGATCCTGGCGGACCTGGACCCGAGCACGCGAAGGATCCAGTACGGGACCCTGTCCCAGCGAGCCCACGATCTCCAGGAGAACATGAAGTACTTCACGCGCACGGGACAGCACGTGGAAAAGGGTGAGGCGGAGCTTGCATACAAGACCATCTACGACTACGCGCAGAACGAGAAGCGGTTCGCGGTGAAAATCCTGGAAGAAGGGGCGGCCCGCTGACAGCCTGCCCATTCGTACACGCCCTGACACCCCCGGTGCACAACATCAGAAAACCGTCCATAAACGTGAAGCAGATGCATTCCAGTCATTCCAGACCTGATCCGGAATTCAATCCTTCCGAGTACTTCCAGGTCCCGGCCATCGCGGATGAAAAACGAGTCATACTGCTTTTTCTGTCATTCCGGACTTGATCCGGAATCCAGGGGAAGGGAGGTGGAGGCTCCTTGACACCCGCCCCTCGCCACCCCTGGATCCCCGCGTCCGCGGGGATGACGGAAAATTCACAGGGGTCAACTGCTGCCACAACCCTGGATCGCTTTCGCGGGTATGACGGCGACATGACATTATTCAATGCCGTTGTAGGCTTTCTCAGACATTGAACCGGAAGTTGATAATATCCCCGTCCTGAACCGGGTACTCTTTCCCCTCCAGTCTTACCTTCCCTTTTTTCCGGGCCTCCGCCATGCTTCCCGCTTCCCGGAAGTCATCACAGGCCACCACCTCGGCCCGGATAAAGCCCTTTTGGATGTCCGAGTGGATGGCCGCCGCGGCATCCACCGCTTTCGTGCCGCTGCGTATGGTCCATGCCCGCACCTCGTCCTCCCCTACGGTGAAGAAGGAAACGAGCCCCAGCAGGTCGTAGGAGCGCCGGATAACGCGGTGCATGGCCGACCGGGAAATGCCGAAGTCCGCCAGGAACTCCCCGGCCTCCTCCTCGCACATGCCGGCCAGTTCACTCTCGATCTTGCCCCGGATCGCCATGCACGCCGCGTCGGCCACCGCTCCGTTCACGGGGGGAAGGGCGTCGTCCTCATCCTCGTTGTTGAAGACCACGAGCTTCGGCTTGGCTGAAACCAGGGAGTATCCACGGAGGGCAGGATCGGAAGCGAGATCCGGGCGCCGACGGATCGGAGTATCCTTCTCCAGCAGGGCCAGGCACGACGCGAGCAGATCACATTCCATGGTGTTGACCGGCTTTCCCCGCTTCTTTTCCCAGTCGATCCGCTCGATCCTCTTTTCCACCACCCGGAAATCGGCGAAGACCATCTCCTGCTCCAGCCGGACCAGGTCTGCCTCGGGGAGGGCGGCACCGGCCCCGTTGCCATGGAAGTTGCGAACCACGTTGACCATGGCGTCGCAGTTCCGGACCTGGTTGCACAGGCCCTCCAGAGTCCCCTTGCCGTTTTCCCCGGAGGGGACATCACCGGGGAGCAGGTACTCCACCTGCGCGTAGGTGGTCTTTCGAGGGTGAAACTGTTCCGCCAGGAAATCCACCCGTTCATCCGGGACACGCACCACCCCAACGGATTCCTTTTTTCCGTTGACGGGGTGGGTGATACCTCCGGTCAGGGCCCCGAACAGGGTCGACCGTCCGGAACCGGGAAGTCCGATGATTCCAAGTTTCATCTCTTGCACGCGCCTCGCTCAATACTCAACATGTTGGTTGTTAACGGGAGCCCAACCCATACCGGTCCCCCCGGAACCTCACGGGAAAAGACGTAAGGAGCCGCCTCCCACGAAATCTGTTGTATTCGGGTCTGGAACTGCTTGACGAAGAACGCTTTGGACTGCGCATCTGCCGGTCGGCCCTGGCAAATGCGGTCAGGGGACAGGAACTCATCATGCTGCAGTGGTACAATGAAGTATAGAGTATTTGCCGTTGGAAGTCGATGCGCCCGCTCCATGCCGGCCCTGGACCTCCCCGGGGAAACGGTGAAACCTCGAGACCGCGCGGGACCATCCAAGAGTTTGAAAACATACAGCGGCAAGAAAATAAATCAAGGCAGGGCACTCTCAACAGGCATGGAAAGGCCTTGAACAACCGCCTGGACTCCGACCGCGCCAAAACACGGGGACCTTTCAACAGAGTCCATTGAGAACAGACGAGCGCGGCGGGTCACGCGGTGTGATAGGCGGAACCGCGTGAAACAGATCGAAGCAAAGGAGCAGCCATGGAAGAGCCGATTGTCCTGGAAGTATTCTCCGACTACATCTGACCCTGGTGCTACTTCAGTACCGGGCGTATTGAAAAACTCAGGAAAGAGCACGGGGTCCGGGTAAAGTGGATCGCCTTTCCCCTTCACCCGGAGACGCCGGAAGAGGGACAGACCCTGGAAGAGCTGTTCGCCGGCCGGCCTGTGGACATTCCGTCCATGCTTGCACGGATGAAGGAGGTGGCCGACCGGCTCCACCTCCCGGTGTGTGATCGGCTGCGGACCTACAACAGCCGGCGGGCCACGGAGCTGGGAAAGTGGGCGGAAGAGAAGGGCTGCGGCGATGCGTTCCATGATGCCGTGTTTCGCACCTACTTCGCCGAAGGCTTGAACATCGCCGACCCCGCCGTACTGAAGGAGGTCTGTTCCCGCCTGGGCCTGGACCCGGAGGAGGCGGAACAGGTCCTGGCGGAGGGGACGTACGGACAGGCTGTGGACGAGGACTGGAGCTATTCCCGGGAGCTGGGCGTGACCGCCGTACCCACCTTCCGGGTAGGAGGCCGAACCGTGGTGGGCGCACAACCGTATGAGGTACTTGAAAAGCTGATCGGATAAACCTGTCCCCCCGATATTGCGAGGGGAACAGAACCGGAGAGTGGAAGGCCTCATTGACATCTCCCGGAGAGCTGCCTATTCTGACGTTCCAAGGGACGATATTTTGAAGAATAGACAGGAATTACCCAAGGAGTTCTCCGTGAGAAACCTCCCCCCCTCTTGTCTCCGGGTCCTGCCCCTTCTTCTCCTTCTGGCCCTGTGCGGTTGCCAGGGCGACGGCGATGTTGGTGTGGCATCTCCTGCCGATGTCAGGAACCGTACGCAACAGGAACCGCTGCCGTTGCCCGACCTGACACCGCCCGTCCCCTACCCGGTCAAGGTGGAACGGGGCATTCCGGTGACGTTCCAGGATGCCTCGGGCGAAAGACTTATCTACCTGGACGTGTTCCGGCCGGACAGTGAAGGACGATTTCCCGCCCTGCTTTCCGGCATCGCCTACCGTCGTGAGCTCTTCCAGTTCCTGCCCCCCAACCCCCACAGGCACGCCGCGCGCGGGTACGTGATGGTGCTCATGGACGTGATGGGGACCGGCTCATCGGAAGGCCCATGGGAGTGCTTCTCGAACCGGGAAATCGAGGACATGGTCCACGTGATCGACCACTGGATTCCCGCGCAGAGCTGGAGCGACGGCAAGGTGGGAGCGTACGGCCTGAGCTACATGGGCATCAACAGCCTGCTGGCGGCCGGACGCAACCCGAAACACCTCAAGGCGATCCTGCCTTCCATGGCGGCCGGGGACGTCTTCCGGGACGTCTTCTTCCAGCACGGGATCTTTGACCAGCTGTTCATCAGCTTCTGGGCAGCGCTGACCATCAACTTCTCCCTGCTGCCCAGCACAGAAACTCTCGCCAACCCGGACTCTGCCGACCGGGCGCATCAGGATCACCTGGACATGATCCCCACCGTGCTCTCCTGGATGGAAAACTCGACCGACGGCCCCTTCTTTCTGGAACGCTCGCCCATGTACTACTGGCCTGAGATCGCGAAGCTTCCGGTGCTGGCCACGGGAGGCTGGTTCGGCATCTTCACAAGGGGCACCCTGATGAACCACACCCACCTGGCACGGGAAACCCGGGCCCTGGAGGAAACCGGACCCGCGGGGTTCTTTGCGCCGAAGCAGATCATCGTGGGGCCCTGGTACCACGGAGACGGTGCCGTCACCCTGGGCCTGCCCTTCGATACGATGTTCGAGAGGTGGTTCGACTGGCACTTGAAGGCGGACGAACACCCGGACTACCGCAACTATGTCTTCCTGGACCCTGACGCTTCCGTATTCCTCTATGTCCTGGGCGAGGAGCGGTGGCGCAAGGAGAGGGAATGGCCGCTGAGCCGGGCCAACTACCGGACCCTGTACCTGTCCAGCGAGACACAGACCCACGACCAGAACGAGTCCCTCAACAACGGCACCCTGCTCTGGGAGGAGGAACGGCCCGCCGGGCAGGGACCCGGCATTGCGGGGCCGGAGCCCACCCGTCTGGTTCACGACCCGCTCCAGGATGTCTCGCGGTTCTCCGGCCGCCTTTCCCGCTCCTACACCCGCTGGGGGCATCTTTTTCCCCTGGGGCTGCCCGGCGCGGAGGACGAGCGCGAGAACGAGAAGAACGTGCTGACCTTCTCCACGGCGCCCCTGGCCGAGGACGTGGAGGTCACCGGCCCCATGCTGCTGCGCCTGTGGGCCCGCTCCGAGTTCGGCTCCCCGGTTTCCCCGCCGGATTCCTGGCACGAGATCGCCCGGCAGACACGGGTGGCAGGTGAAACCATCGATATCTCTCCCCTCATCCCCTGGGCCACGGACACGCGGCTGCACCTGTGCGTGAACCTGAACGATGTGTTCCCGGACGGACAGGTCAGAAACATCACGTCCGGCTGGCTGGCGGCCTCCTACCGCCCGGACCCGGAGCGCCCGGACTGGACGCAGCCGGGATACGACCCGCACGACTACCCGGAGCATGTCCGGCCCGTGCCTCCCCAAAGCGGGGAAACCTACGAGTACGTCATCGAGATCTGGCCGTCCTCCAACAACTTCAAGAAAGGCCACCAGATCCGCATAGACATCGCCACAACGGACTACCCGCATTTCCTCTTCTGCCTGACCCCCTCGGAAACGGATCTGCTGCACGATTCGGAGCACCCCTCACGCCTGATCATCCCGGTGGTGGATCAGGGCACGACGGATGGGGCACAGTGGATTGACGAGCCGTGGGAGTTCTTCTCGGGGGAGGTCCCCTGGACGGACGGCTGATCACGGCCCTCGGGCCGACCGCCCGGAGCAAAGCCCCCAGGCACCTTTCACCCCACTGAGTTTACTGGGGTCCGACCCCGGTGAAAGTTGACAGGGAAAATTCTCCTTCCGTATAGTGCCGTCAAAATACACAAGGAAGGAGAACCGTCATGGCACTCAAAGTCATCTCCACCGATACCGCACCTGCCGCTATCGGGCCGTACTCCCAGGCGATCGAAGCGGGCGGGATGCTGTTTGTCAGCGGCCAGCTCGGCATGGACCCGAATACCGGCGAGATGGTCGGGGAGGACATCACCACTCAGGCGAGACAATCCCTTGAAAACCTGAAAAGCATCGTTACGGCGGCGGGCCTGAGCCTGAACGATGTCGTGGCCGTGGATGCCTTCCTGACCGATATGGGGAATTTTGCGGCGTTCAATACCGTCTACGGGGAATATTTTTCCGATCACAAGCCCGCCCGGGCGGTCGTAGCCGTCAAAGCCCTGCCCAAGGGCGGCTGCGTTGAAATCAAGTGTGTCGCCTTCAGAGGCGCGTAGGCTCGTCCATGCACACCGGCCGCTCTCATCGCCGGTTCAGTCGAGCGCTGTTTGAAACGACGTCTAACGAAGGTCAACATGAAACGTTTTGATGGATTCGGATCCCACCCTTCTCTGAAACGCAAAGCTCTCTCCCCTCCTCCCTCTTTGTTTTGTCATTTGACACATGATTAGTTTATAGTCTACTCTGATGAGAGAGCTTCTCGCAATCTTTCATCCGCCGGATGAGGACAAAAGACCGGTTCGGGTCCCGGCCGGCAGGGAGCACATGTCATGAAGAACACCCGTTTGAACACCGTATGGATCCCGTCTTTACTGGCTGGGATGATCGTGCTGGTCCTGGGGATCGGCTGCACCCCGGACGACTACGTGGCCCCGTGGCCCCAGAACACCGTGGAGCCGGGCGGATACGACGAGACGCCCGACGCCGGTCCCCTGCGGGCACGGGCTGAGGGGCACGACGCCTGGCACCGCGACTGGCACCAGCCCTATTACGGCGGCCGCGCGGCCGTGTTCTTCACGGACACCACGTACACCACGGTCCAGCAGTACGGGGGCTGGGGGGACAGCACCTTCTTCACCGGCATCTACCTGGGCAGCCAGGCCATGCGCTACCACGTCACCGGCGACCCGGTGGCCAAAGACAACGCCGTGCGCATGGTGAGCGCCCTTTCCGGACACCTGCACGTCACGGGCATGCCCGGGTACATCGCACGCTACCGGGCGCCACAGACCGCCCTCCCCTACCAGGGGGACGCATGGTGCGACGAACAGGAGCGCTGCTTCCACCTGGAGGACGGCCCCTTTGCCGGCGATTTCTGGTGGGGCTCCACCAGCCGGGACCAGTTCATCGGGTGGATGTTCGGCATGACCACGGCCTACGACATGGTGGACGACGAGCCTATGCGGGAGATCATCCGGGCGGACATGCTGGAGGTGGTGGGCCGGCTTATCGAGAACGACTGGGTGATCATCGCCCAGGACGGAAACCCCTCCGGGACCGCCCCCATCGTGCTGCCCATGACCCAGCTCTCCTTCTGCGTGCAGGCGTACCATGTCACGGGTGACGAGGGGATCCTCGTGGAGTTGAAGAAGCGGCTGTTCGACATACAACGGGCGGTGCACCAGATCAGCGCGCCGTTCAACGTGTTCAACCGCTACGACCAGTATTTCGGAAACAACCTGGCCCACCTGCAGATGTTCCAGCTCCTGCGCCTGGGCCGTCACTACTTCAGCGAGGCGGACCACGCCTGGTATATGCAGCACTTCAACGATGCCATCCACACCTTCACGCGCCTGTCGCACAACGCGTGGTTCAACTCCGTGTTCATGAGCCAGGGCGGGTGGACGCCCGCGGAAGTGGACGACCCGTACCTGGCCCAGTTCCTGGGCGACTTGACCGACTTTCCGGACGCCCCGAACTTCCGCACCTTCCAGCCGGAACGGGATCCGGCGACCTATGTCATGGACCCGGTCTCCCAGGAACTGGTGGACCTGGCCGAGCAGTTCCCGTTCCTGGAAGAACTGCTGGGCTTCCGCTTCAAGCTGCAGGCCCTGGAGGCGTTTCCCGTGCCGCTCCAGTGCCCGGACCATTTCCTGTGGGAGCGCAACCCGTTCCGGATCTACGCCTGCAGTCAGGACGAACCCCGGGACGTGGCCCCCGGCGCCGACTACCTGATCGCCTACTGGACGGCCTGTTATCACCGGATCATCGGCAAGGACCGGTGATCCTCCTCATCCATCCCCCGGTGGCCAGGCCGTGCGAGCCGCCCGCGGGCATCGCCCGGCTCGCAGGAATGCTCGGAAGGGCCGGCGTGGAGCACCGCCTCCTGGACCTGAACCTGGAGGGGCTCCTGTGCCTGGCCCGGGCGCCCCTGCCCCGGGAAAAGGGGCAGGATACCTGGACACGCCGTGCCGTACGCAACCGTGAGCAGGACCTGGCGTCCCTGAAGGACCCCGGCCTCTACAGGAACCGGGACCGGTACGGGCGGGCCGTCCGGGACCTGGGAAGGGTCCTTTCCCGTGTGTCCCAGCAGGGGACAATGGTGGGCCTGGCCAACTACAGGCAGCCGGGGCGCTCCCCGGTGAGAAGCCGGGACCTCCTGCGCGCCGCGGAACACCCCGACGAGAACCCGTTCACCCCGTTTGTCCGGTCCCGTCTCCGGGAGATTTTCGATGAAAAGACGCCCGCGGCGGTGGGTCTCTCCCTCAACTACCTGAGCCAGGCCCTGTGCGCCTTCTCCATCGCGGGCCTCCTGCGGAAGGAGTTTCCGGGGCCCAGGGTGATCCTGGGCGGGGGGCTGGTCACATCGTGGCGGCAACATCCCGGCTGGGAGGAACCGTTCTCCGGGCTTGTGGACCGGTTCGTGGCCGGGCCTGGCGAGCAGGAGATCCTGGAGATCCTGGGAGCGGCCGGAGAGACGGAAACGGTCCCCCGGCCGGAGTATGGAGGCCTGCCCCTTGAGAGCTACCTCTCCCCGGGCCGGGTCCTGCCGTACAGCGCGTCCACCGGGTGTCACTGGAACCGGTGCGCGTTCTGCCCCGAGAAGGCCGAAGGGAACCCGTACCGGCCGGTTCCGGCGGAACAGGCGCTCTCGGACCTTCAGGCCCTTGTAAAGGAACAGAACCCCGCGCTGGTGCATCTCCTGGACAACGCCATCCCCCCTCCCCTGCTGGACGCCCTGGGCAGGGACCGGCTGCCCGTTCCCTGGTACGGGTTCGCCCGCGTGGGCCCGAGACTGACCAACCCCGATTACTGCCGGGCCCTGAAACGGTCGGGGTGCGTCATGCTCCAGCTCGGCATCGAGTCCGGGGACCCGGCCGTGCTCGAGGCCCTGCACAAGGGAACCACCGTGGAACGGGCCGCCTCGGCCCTGAAGACCCTGAAGGCCGCGGGCATCGCCACCTACGTGTACCTCCTGTTCGGCACCCCGGAGGAGAACGAGGCGGCCGCCCGCAAGACCCTTGCCTTCACCGTGCAGCACGCCGGCAGCATCGACTTCCTGAACCTGGCCATCTTCAACATGCCGGTCTGCGGGCGGACCGACCCCGCCGTGGAAACCCGGGGCTTCTACGAGGGGGACCTCTCCCTGTACACCGGGTTCGACCATCCCGGGGGCTGGGACCGCAAAAAGGTCCGTCTCTTCCTGGACCGGGAGTTCAAGCGACATCCCGCGGTTTCCGGGATCCTGAACAACGACCCCCCGGTATTCACCTCCAACCATGCCCCGTTCTTCGTCCTGCCAAAGGCGTGAACCGCCCAC
>CAYTRL010000118.1:0-14217 GCA_964439795.1 uncultured Thermodesulfobacteriota bacterium | reverse complement strand
ATCGGATCCTCAGCGGAAAAACGATCCGCCCGGGAGATGTGGTCATGGGACTGCCTTCCAGTGGTCTGCACAGCAACGGCTATTCCCTGGTCCGAAAACTCTATTCACGCGAACGTGGATACCGTCTGGAGACTCCCCTGGAGGGGATGCAGATCCCCCTGGGAGAAGAGCTCCTGCGGCCCACACGCATCTACGTGCGCACCATGCTGGATCTTCTGGAAAGGGTTCCTGTGAAGGGGATTGCGCATATCACAGGCGGGGGGCTCCTGGAAAACATCCCCCGCATTCTGCCCGGGGATTGCGGGGTCCGCATCCACCTGTCCCGATGGGAGGTCCCTCCCATCTTCCTCCACATCGAGCGGGAGGCGAACCTGCCGGTTTCCGAGATGCTCCGTACCTTCAACTACGGGATCGGCATGGTGTTCGTGGTGGAACCTTCCGAGGTGGAACCGGTGTCCGCCTTTCTCCGGGAGGCGGGCGAGACGTTCCATGTCATCGGGGAGGTGCATGCCAGCCAGGCTGGAGAGCCCCGCGTTCTGTGGGAATCCGGGTCCGGTTAACCTTGTCCGGTGATGCGATTCGACAAAGCGGAACGGTTCGTATATACTGATCTGGTTTTTCAGAATTCGGCAGAATCCAGCTTATAAGAACGAAAAGACAGCATATCAGCAGAAGAAAGGACCGTTTCATGGCACGGGAATGTTCCGTATGCGGAAAAAAACCGGTGGTGGGGAACAACGTGAGCCACGCACACAACAAATCAAAACGTCTCTGGAAGCCGAACCTCCAGAAGATCCGCGTCCTGGAAAACGGTCAGATCGTGCGGAAACAGGTGTGCACCCGCTGTCTCCGAAGCGGCAAGATCGAAAAATCCGTCTGAGCATCGATCATCCTGCAGCCCTCAGCGGAGGGGGACGGACCTGCCTCCCCGGTCGTGCGGTTCCCTCCCCTCCCCTCCCCCGGCTTCACTGCACCACGCGATCCACGGACAACACCCCTTTCACCTTCTCGATGGATTGGATCATCTCTTCCAGATGATCCAGGCTTTTCACCATGACCTCGAAGTGCGCGATGCCCTGGTGATCCCCGGTCGTCCGGATCTTCGCGTTGGAAATGTTCACCTCCGCAGCCGCGATGGTCTTGCTGATTCCGGCCAGGAGGCCCGGCTGATCCTCGCAGACCACCCGGATCTTGGCCCGGTGCAGCACCTGCGTCACCTCGTCCCACTGTACGTCGATCCAGCGACTGCTCCCTGATCTTCCCCGGGCCTTGGCGCAGGTCTTGACGTGAATGGTCAATCCGCGTCCCTGGGTGATGAACCCCACGATCTCCTCACCGTGAACCGGATTGCAGCACTTGGCGAACCGGATCAGCATGTTTGAGACCCCCGGTACGCGTACGCCTGTGTCGGATCGTTTTTCCGCCTTCGCAATGAGCTTTTCCAGATCCCGGTTCCAGTCATGTTCCTCCGGGGCCTGCCCGGACCTGGGCAACGCTTCCATGATCTGGTGCATGGTGGTCTTGCCGGCACCCACGCGCTGCAGAAGTTCCTCCATGTCTTTCAGCTTCAGCGTCTTCAGGGCCGCCTTGAACTCCCCCTCCTGAATCAGTTTCCCGTACCGCAGTCCCTGCTTTCTCAACCCCTTTTCCAGTACTTCTTTCCCCAGCGCCTGGACCTGTTCACGTTCCTGGGAGCGGATCCATACACGAATCCGTGACCGGGCTTCCGGTGTCTTGACGATGTTCAACCAGTCCTTTTTCGGCGTCTTGCTCTTGGCGGTAAGGATTTCGACCACATCCCCGTTTTTGAGCTCGTACCGCAGGGGTACGATCCTTCCGCCGACCTTGGCTCCCGTACAGTGGTTTCCCACCTCGGTGTGGATCTTATAGGCAAAATCGATGGGCGTGGATCCCCGCGGCAGTTCTTTCACCTCCCCGCGGGGGGTCAGTACATACACCTGGTCCGGAAAAAGATCGAGGCGCATGGCGTCCAGGAACCGGCGTGGGTCCGAGATCTCCTGCAGGGTGGACAAGAGGGTACGAAGGAATTGAAATGTTTTTTCATCCTTCTGGTCGAACCCGCCTCGTTCCTTGTACATCCAGTGGGAGGCCACCCCCTGCTCCGCCTCCCGGTGCATTTCACGGGTCCGGATCTGGATCTCCACGCAATCTCCGTGGATGCCCGAGACCGTTGTGTGCAGGGTGCGGTAGCCGTTCATCTTGGGTTGTGCGATATAATCCTTGAACCGAGCGGGGATGGGGGTCCAGGAGGCATGCGCAAGCCCCATGACCTGATAACAGTGCTTCTCGGCGGGCACGATGACCCGCAGGGCCACCAGGTCAAACACCTGGTCCAGGTCGATGTCCTGGCGCTGCAGCTTTCGATATACACTGTAGCAGTGCTTCACACGACCCGATATCTCGCAGGGAATCCCTTCCTTTTTCAACTGGTTCTGAAGTTCCGTGGAGATGGTCTCCATGGCGGCCTGTTTTTTCTTGACACGCTCTTCCACCCCATGCTGAATCTCCTGAAACGAGTCCGGCTCCACATACCGGAACGAAAGGTCCTCCAGTTCGGAACGCATCCAGGAGATGCCCAGCCGGTTGGCCAGGGGGGCGTAGATGGCCAGCGTCTCCTCCGAGATCCGTTTTTGCTGTTCCTCGTTGAGCGATTCCAGAGTCCGCATGTTGTGCAACCGGTCGGCAAGCTTGATCATCAGGATCCGGATATCCTTGCTCATGGCGATGATCATCTTCCGGTAATTTTCCAGCTTGGCGCGTTTCCGTTCCTGCAAGGTCACCTGGGAGGTCTTGGTCAGGCCCGCCACCAGCAGAGCAATCTCCTCGCCGAATATCTGCCGCAGGGTGGCCTCCTGGACCATGCAGTCTTCGATGACGTCGTGGAGGAGCCCGCCGCAAAGCGCCGGGGTGTCCATCTTCATGTCGGTGAGGATGCGGGTAACGGCAAGCGGGTGGCTGAGGTAGGGTACACCGCTCTTGCGCAGTTGGCCCCGGTGGGCCACGGCGGCGAAAATATAGGCCTTTCGCAGGAGGGGAATATCCGCCTCGTGGGCGTACTGCCTCACGGCTTCCAGGATATCCTGAAAACGTACAATGGCCTCTTTCATGATCGGTTCGGCCCTTTACCCAGAGGAAGGCGGCGGGTCATAGCGTCGGATTTCTTCTTCCCATCGGTTGATCCGTCCCGGCAGAACCCGCTCGCGCAGAAATCTCCCACTCCGGAGGATCGATTGAAAACTCCGGGATGCCTCGGAAAACTCGTCGTTGACCACCACGTATCCGAATGCATGTACCTGACGAAGTTCCTCACAGGCCGTATGGATGCGGACCGCAAGCTCCTCTCTAGACATGCGGCCCCGGTGCCTTATGCGGGCTACCAGGTCCTCGAACGACGGGGTCATGATGAAAATCAAAACCGCACGGGGAAGATGCTGCTGGATCTGTCGAGCCCCCTTGCAGTCCACCTCGAAGAGCAGGGCTTGATCCCCGGTGACCGGATCCAGGTTTTCCACGGACGTTCCGTAGAGCTGTCCATGCACCTCGGCCCACTCCAGGAATTCCCCCCGCCGGACTTTGTCCATGAAACCGGAACGATCCACGAAGAAGTAGTCTTCCCCGTTCGTTTCCCCCTTTCGCGGTGTCCGGGTGTTATGGGAGATGGACGGCCGGATCCAGGAAAAATCCTTGAGCGCCTGGGCGCACAGGCTGGTTTTTCCGGAACCGGAAGGACCGGAAACCACGAAAATCAGGGGATCGGAGGGATCGCCTGCGGATCGGCTGGTCACAACTCCTCCTTCCAGGTGGCTGCAGGGCCGGACAGGGAGGGCAGACGTTTGCTCATCGTATCCGGATGCACGGTGGTCAACAGGATCTGCCCGGAATCCAGAACCAGCATGGACCGGCATTTGCGTCCCTGCGTCAGGTCCACAAGTTGACCGGCCCGGCGGGCATGGGTCTTCATCCGGTTCACAGAGGCCGATCCGTGCGTGAACACGGCCACGATCCGTGAGGCGACAACCCGGTTTCCGCCGTGTTCGTTTCCACAGGTCATGGTTTCCAGACGGCGGCAGAGCGTGTCCGGGTGAATGGCGGACAGGAGCACATGACCGGAATCGATGAGAAGGATGGACCGGCATTTCCTCCCATGGGTTCCGTTTCCGAGCATTCCTTTCTCTTCGGCTTCCTGCTTGAAACGTCGCAGGGGAGAGGATCCGGGGACCAGCACCGCCACAATCCGGGAAGCAATCACCCGGTTTCCGAATCCGATGTTCATGATGTGTTGCTGCGTCACGGTACCCTGGACTCCTCCGATCTTCTGTTGACAAGGTTCGATATGCACACGTTGCTTGCCGGCTTCCTCCGATACGCTTCGGGACCGGCCTGGCCCCTGTGAAAAGCAGGGGGCCACGAGCCTTGATCCCGGTGCTGCATATCCCATGGCCGGGCGTACCCGGTCACAGCAGGTTCTGTGCCTGCTCCCGGATCTTCTCCAACTCGGTCTTCATGTTCACCACGCAGTAGACGATATCCGGATGCGTGTTCTTGGACCCGATGGTGTTCACTTCCCTCAAAATCTCCTGTGCGATAAAATCCAGACGTTTTCCCTTCAAACCGCCCTCCTCCATCGAGGTCCTGCACAGGTCCAGATGACTCTTCAGGCGGACGATCTCTTCGGTGACGTCGATCTTGTCCACGTAGAGCACGATCTCCTGTGCGAACCGCTGTGGATCGTACCGCTCCGGTTCCATTAGTTGCGCGATCTTTTCCCGGAGCTTTTCCCGGTAAAGCTCCGGGAGCGTTTGGGCCGTTTCCTTCACACGCTCCAGTTCCCCGGCCAGGCAGTCGATCCGGGTCAGAAGATCCTGTTGAATCACCCGCCCTTCCCGCTCCTGCATCCCTTCCAGGAGGTGGAGCGCGCTTTCCAGGACCGGCTCCACATCCGCCCATGATTCCTCGGTATCGGGGCGTTCGTCGGAGGGAGAGACGACCTCCTTCAGGCGCAGGGCGGACGGAACGTCCAGTTCTCCCGGCAGACCGAACGCGTCCCGCATCTGACCTGCTGTTTCCAGGTAGAAACGCAGGGCCTCCGGGTGAAACCTCAGCGGAACCGTTTCCCGGTCACGGTCGTCCCGCTGAACACGGATTTCTACCCGTCCCCGTTCCAGCCGTTTCCGGGCCCAGGCATGGATACGCGCTTCCAGGGGAAGCACGTCACGGTGGAGTTTGAGTCGCAGGTCGAGAAAACGGTGGTTATAGGAGCGCATCTCCACGTGAACCGTTCCCTGGCTGCTCTGTCGTTCTGCGGTGCCAAAACCGGTCATGCTTTTCATGGGGGATCGCTTTCCGGTCGCCACCGCATCTGGTTCCGGTGGCGCTCACGCAATCGGTTCATCATCTGGATCGTTTCCGGTTCTGCATAATCCGGATAGGTCCAGGGCAGGGAGCGATAGGTTTTTTTCTGAAAGAGCAAAGTGAGGTCCGCATAAACCCCCCGACCGAGATAGGGGCGGTGCGGGCCGGGTTTTGTGCTGGCAAGCACCAACCGGTCGGGAAGCAGAAGGCCCGGGTCGATGTTCACGGTACGCCCGCCGCCTTCCCGGAGAAAGACGGTTTCCATCTCTTCGGAAAGCCCCTTCAAGTCCGTCAGCGCCTCCTGGGGAACGGCCCGCTGAAAGGTACAGAACCTGCGAGTCAGCTCATCTCCCATTTCGTTATCATAATAGGTCGAGTAGGAAAAGGGAATCCGGCGACTGATGAATTCCAGGCGGCCCCATGCACCCATCAAACGCTGCAGGACCGCCGGAAGATCCGCCTGCGGTCCGTAGATCAGTCCACAAAAAAGAACGGCCTTCGGTGGCTCCGTGTACACCCGTTTCCCGCCGTTTTTCTTCCTGGAGGCCATCGTTCCGTCCGTTCATCGATGATCCGGGCCGTGCGGTGGATCGATTCGGCCGGATTCCGAAACGAGCACATCGGACTTTCGGTGCAGGATCTCTTTGTTGTAGGCCATCATCAGGTCCTCGTGCCGAAGATACCCGAGCACTTCGTCGGGACGCGCTTGATCCACCACGGGAAGCTGGGTGTACCCGCTTCGAAGAAACTTGATCAAAGCGGAGTAGAGGCTTTCGTCCGGCGTGGTTGTCACCAGAGGCATGGCCACGTCCTTGACCACCAGGATGCTGTCCACGTCCTGCTCGAAGAGGATGGGGCGAACGGTCTTCAAAGACAGGATGCCGGTGAGTCGTGGCCCGTCATACACGGGGAAGTAGTTCTTGTCGGTCGCGGTAATGAACTTTCGAAAGGCGGAAAACGACATGGAGTTCTGCAGGCGGATCGTCTGCGACTCCGGCGTGAAAATCTTTTTCACCCGCATCTGCTCCAGGATGTTCACCGTCAGGTCCCCGATGTGGGCCGGGGAGTCGAACTTGTCGACCACCTGGTTTTCGTAAATGGACCACTTTCGCGTAAACAGCAGCGCGATGACCGAGACCAGAAGCAACGGCGCAACGAGTCCGTAGTAGGAACCGGTCATCTCCGCGGTCATCAGCAGGGCCCCGATGGGTGCATTGGCCACCCCGGCAAAAAAGGCACACATGCCCACCAGGACAAAAACCTCCGGTGTGGCTACGATGTGCGGAAAAAAATGGTGGCAGATTCCCCCTACGGCTCCCCCCAGCATGCCGCCGATGAACAGGCTGGGACCGAACACCCCCCCGGACCCGCCGGATCCGATGGTAAACGAGGTGGCCAGAATCTTTCCGAGAACGATCAGCAGCATAAGCTGGATTGTCAGGTTTCCGTTCAGGGCGGCCTGGAGGTGTCCCCAGCCGGCGCCGTATACCTCAGGGAGCGCCAGTCCTATACAACCGATGCCCAGGCCGCCGATCATCGGTTTCAGATATCGTGGAACGGATAGCGGACGGAAAACACGGTCTCGGACAAAGTAGAAGATTCGGACGTAGAAGATCCCCACCGGTACGCAGATGAGTCCAAGGAGCGCAAAAAACAGGAGTTCGATGGGGTTCCTCCAGTAGTAGGCCGGAACCTCCAGGATCTTGGCATGCCCGTAGATCATGGAAAAGATGGCGTATCCGGTGACCGACGAGATGATGCAGGGGATCAGGGCCTCGGATTCAAAATCCTCACGGTACAGGACCTCGATCGCGGTGATGGCGCCCCCCAGAGGGCTCCGGAAGATGGCGCCCAGACCACCGGCGGTCCCCGCCAGGAGCAGCTTCCGTGTGTCGCGAGCGGAAAACCCCAGGCGGCGGCTCATCCAGGAGCCCAGGCCGCCGCCGATCTGCGCCACCGGTCCTTCCCGACCGGCGCTTCCCCCGGTCCCAAGAGTGAAGATGGTCGCCAGGGCTTTCACAAAGGGGACCCGGGCCTTGATCACCCCCTTCTGGTTGTGGAAGGCATCGATGAGGGCGTCCGTACCATGCCCTTCCGCCTCCGGGGCGAACCGGTACACGAGCAGGCCGGACACGAGTCCTCCCGCCACCGGCAGTAGGAAAAACAGCCAGGGACGAGGATGCAGCGTTTTGGGCGGATCGAACAGGCTCTCGCTGGAGGCCATCCGGAGGGGTTCCCCGGCCAGCAGCTCGAAGTTCAAATAGCGCATCGCCTCCAGCAGATAAAAGAATCCACAGGCGAACAGGCCGGTGAGGGCACCCACACCGATGCTGTAGAAGATCCACCGCACCGGTTCCTGGATGCGGAAATAACGGGTGATAAACTCCCACCGGCTCGTTGCTTCTCTCACGTGTCTCGCTTTCATGGGTCTGGGGATCCCCAGACGGATATCTCCCCCGGGGTTCACCTCCTGACGGGTTCCGATCTCCGGCCCTAGAAAGGCACCGGTTCACAGGGCAGGCCGAAGGATCGGGCCACCCCTTCGTGAGTCACCGTTCCCTGGTAAATATTCAGGCCCCGCTTCAAGGAGGTGTTTTTCTGCATGGCCCGCTGATAGCCGTTCTCCGCGATCTCCAGGACGTACTGGAGGGTCGAGTTGGTCAGCGCGTACGTGGAGGTGTGGGGGACCGCACTGGGCATGTTCGACACGCAGTAATGGACCACGCCGCAGGCCTTGTAAATCGGGTCGTCGTGCGAGGTGGGCCGGGAGGTCTCACAGCTTCCTCCCTGGTCAATCGCCACGTCCACCAGAGCGGAACCGGGGTTCATTCTCGCCAGGAGCCCCGACGGGATCAGTTGCGGTGCCCGCGCCCCCGGGACCAGCACCGAAGCGATGAGCAGGTCGGCGGAGACCACCTGTTCCTCGATGTTGGCCCGGTTGGACATGACCGTGGTGACGGCACCGTGATAGATGTCCTGAATGTACCGAAGACGGGCCGGGTTGATGTCCATGATCACCACATGGGCGCCGATTCCCACGGCCAGGTGGCAGGCGTTGATCCCCACGATACCCGCCCCCACGATCACCACCTTCGCCGGGGATACCCCGGAGACCCCGCTCAGGAGGA
Organism: uncultured Thermodesulfobacteriota bacterium; assembly: GCA_964439795.1. Classification (GTDB taxonomy): domain Bacteria; phylum Desulfobacterota; class DSWW01; order DSWW01; family DSWW01; genus CAYTRL01. The sequence continues at coordinate 5,716 of CAYTRL010000118.1, read as the reverse complement.
TGCCGGACCCGCCGTTCTTCGCCTCAAGGCACCAGGCGCCCACCTGGATCGAGAGCCTTCCGGCCACCTCGCTCATGGGAGCCAGCAGGGGGAGGCTTCCGTCCGAAAGCTGAATGGTCTCATAGGCGATCCCCACCACTTTTTTTTGCAGCAGCCGTTCGGTCAGTTCGCGGTCCGCCGCCAGGTGAAGATAGGTGAACAGGAGCTGTCCTTCACGGAGAAGGGCGTATTCCTCCTTCATGGGCTCTTTGACCTTCAGGACCATCTCCGCATCCCGCCAGAGGTCATCCCGGCCGGCAGCGATCTCGGCGCCGGCCTGCCGGTAGGCGTCATCCGACATGCTGCTTCCCTGTCCGGCCCCCTGTTCAACCAGGACGCGGTGTCCGTGAAACACCAGTGCATTGACCCCCTCCGGGGTAATGGCCACCCGCTTTTCTTCTTTTTTGATCTCCTTCGGGACCCCGATGATCATCGATCAACTCCTTGTGTATCAGGTTCCGTTCGATGTTTTGTAACCAACCTGCCACCCACGGCATCTTTATCAAAAAAACGTCGGGAAATAAGTACATGCGAAATGAAACCGGTGCATGGTCCGCGGTTCACGCAATCGGGCGCCAAACGGACCGGGGCTCGTTAAACGGAGGATGAAACCATGGTGATCAATGACTACCTTCGACTGATCGCGGGGACGATCGTCATGCTCAGCGTTGTTCTGGGCTACGCCGTCTCTCCCTATTTCTACCTGCTCACGATGTTTGTGGGCCTCAACCTTTTTCAATCCGCGTTCACCAAGCGTTGTCCCATGATTTCCTTGCTGCGCAGGCTGGACGTACCCGAATAACGGGCAGGAGAGTGTTTATAGTAATGGATCACCGGGAAATTCTCAACAGGAATTTCCCGGAGGGCGGGACCGTTCCGTGGCGGAGGGTCCCGCCCTCCGGTTGAGCTCCCCCCTCCCCCTGTACGACCTCAGCGTATTGATTTTCCCGCAAAAACTGCTACCCTTACGGTTTGACTGTCCGGGGCATCCCCTGCCTCACGACAAGAACCCGATCTCGATTCATGGCAAACAAACACCGGTTGATCCCCGACTTTGCAAGGAGACCGTTTATGAACCCTCTGGCGGAAGAACTGAATCAGACCCTCCAGACCAATGCACCGCACGTTTTCGATATGCTCTCGGCTTTCGGCAAGCGGATCTTTTTTCCCAAGGGCATCCTGTCCCAGAGTGCCGAGGCAAAGGAGAAGGCGCACCGCTTCAACGCCACCATCGGCATTGCCCTGGAGAACGGGGATCCGATGCATCTGGACAGCATTCACGACTGGCTGGAAACCTTCGATCCCGCGGATCTGTTTCCCTACGCACCTTCGGCGGGGAAGCCGGCTCTTCGGGAGGCCTGGTCCCAGAAGCAACTCCGGGAAAACCCAGGGATGCGTGACAAGAAGATCGGCAAGCCGATCGTCACGCACGCCCTGACCCACGGGCTTACCCTGGTGGGCGACCTGTTCGTGGATCCGGAGGACACGATCCTGCTGCCGGACAAGTTCTGGGGCAACTACCGCCTGATTTACGAAGTCCGGAAACGCGGCCGCATCCATACCTACCCTTTTTATACGGAACAGGGCGGATTCAACCTGGATGCCTTTCGCCGGCACCTGGAAGAGACGGCGGCGGGCGGAAACAAGGTGATCGTGATTCTGAACTTCCCGAACAACCCGTGCGGATACACCGTCCGGACCCGTGAAGGGGAAGGGATCGTCCGGATCCTGCTGGACACGGCACGGCAGGGAGCCCGACTGGTGACGGTCCTCGACGAGGCCTATTTCGGCCTCTTCTATACGGAGGACCTCTGCACCGAGTCGTTGTTCGGCCCGCTGGTCAACCAGGACGAAAACCTGCTGGCCATAAAACTGGACGGCGCTACGAAGGAATACTACGTTTGGGGGTTTCGGGTGGGGTTTCTCACCTTTGGAGTCCAGTCGGCAGGGAATATCGACGCGGTCTATCAGGCTCTGGAGAAGAAGACCATGGGCGCCATCCGCGGATCGATATCCAACACGACCCACATCTCCCAGACCCTGATCCTCAAGGCGATGCAATCGCCGGAATTTCTGCCCGAATCCGAACAGAAGGTCGCCCTGCTCAAGGCCCGGGCCCTGAAGATCCTCGAGATCCTGAAGGAGCCAAAATTCGAGGAAGCCTGGAGTGTGTATCCGTTTAACTCGGGCTACTTCATGTGCCTCCGGATCCACGGCGTGGAGGGGGAGGTCCTGCGCAGCCACCTCCTGGACCGTTACGGCGTGGGCTTGATCGCAACAGGCGGCAACGACGTACGGGTGGCTTTCTCGTGCATAGAAGAAGAAGACCTGGAGGACCTGTTCGAGATCATCTACCAGGGCGTCATGGATCTTCGGACGACCGGCTAGTTTCCGGATCCTCCCCAGCGAAGGATCCCCTGTCCCGTCCATTGCCCGCACGTCCGCACAGGAGAAGGCGAACGGTTCGTGTCAAGTCCGTCTCCTCTTTCAGGGAACCCGTTTCCATACGGCTCACGATCTCCCGCATGGGAAGGTCCGAACCCGCCGGCATCAGGTCCGGGGTCAGTTCCGCCAGGGGAACCGCCAGAAACGGATGCACAAGGATGTCGGGGTCCGGGACCTGAAGCGTTTCTGTCCGGATCGTCAGGTCTCCGTATACGAGCAGATCCAGATCCAGGATTCTCGGAGCGTAGCGGTCCCGGGTGCGAAGGCGGCCGCAGGCCTGTTCAACCTCCTGCAGGCAGCGAGACTTCACGTCTTCCGGTGGCAGGGAGGTCCGGACCTGAACCACGCCGTTGATAAATGCGGGGAGGGAATGCCCCGGCGGATGGGGATGGATCGCCGGATTCCGGTAAAACGAGGAGGATGCGGTGACGTACAGACGGGACCGCAGGAGGGAGACGCCCCGCAGGATGCTGTTCACCGGATCCAGGTTGGAGCCGATCCCGATGTAGACCGCCTGTTCCGCCCGCCGGGAGGGGCTTCCCTTGCCGGTCATCACCCTGGATGTTGCGAAAAAATTCGGAAGAACCCGTAGGGGCGTGCGTCCGATACGGCCGAACGGAGGATTCCCAGGATCGAGGCGTATTGCACATACGGGAAGGTTCTGGAAACGGAAGTACGGTCGCAGATGGCGTGCTCTCCTGCGAGTCGAAGACGTTTTTCGCCGGATTCTTTACGCAACACCCAGGTTACCCTTCCCGGGTTCGCAGCAGTTCTACGCCCACGGTGCGCGTGGCCCGAAGGGCCCCGGGTTTTTCCAGGGAAACGCGAACAGCCTTCACCTGTGAATATTCGAGGCACGCATCCGCGATCCGCTGGGCAAGGGCCTCGATCAGAAAGCAGCGCGACCGAGTGACGATCCCCTCCACCCGGTCTCGGATTTCCTTGTAGTCCACGGTCCGATGCAGGTCATCGCTGCGCCCTGCATCCTCCAGGTCTGCGTGAAGATCCAGGTCGATCTTCACCGGTTGTTGAATCTCCCGCTCCCAGTCGTTCACGCCGATGGTGCACGCCAGTTTCAGATCCCGAATGAAGATGCGGTCCATGGAACCGTGGCCCCTGTGGGTGAGAATCGAGGGGATGTACGAACCGGGCAGGTCACGCACGTTCCGGATCGTCTTGCGGTTCTTCCGAAGATTGCCCGGAACCCTCTGAAAGGTACGAGGACCCGGCGGGACGGTAGGCCGCAAGTTCCTTGTCCAGGACGCGAACTCGTTTTCGCAGACGGAACAACATGGGAATGTCCACCAGGGCCATGATCAGCGCTCCACCAACAAAGCACATCACAATCACGAAACCCAGCGGGATCGGGTGGGTCTGCCATTTCGCAACGAAGAGGTCCAGGCCCAGCGTGATCGATTTTCCCTTGATGGGCGTGATGTTCTGATAGGCGGCGGTCACGGCGAGGATGATGATGATCAGTAGAAGGAGCGTTTTCAGCTGTTTCATCCTGTCTCCCCTCTTCTTCCAGGTCTGGTAGCGGGTTCCGGCCCCTGCAGGTGACCCTGCCGAGGGTTCCGAAAGCATATTCCCTGAATCCGTTCTCTTCCGGAAGAATGTGTTCCTACAGGGACACGTTCTCTTCCGGGTTGGCATCCGTCCCGTCGGTGTTCTTGTTGATCCGTTCGTACAGTTCCTTGCCGATCTTGAAAAAAGGCATCTGCTTGGCCGGGATCCGAACCGACCCGCCTGTTTTCGGGTTTCTGCCTTCACGATGCGCCCGGTGCTTCACCTTGAAGCTGCCGAAGCCCCGGATCTCGATGCGATCCCCCTTTACCAGGGCATCCACCATGCTGTCAAAAATTGTGTTGACGATGATCTCGGCATCCTTACGGGTCAGGTAAGGAAGCCTCTCGGCTACCCGGTTGATGAGCTCCGACTTGGTCATGATCTTTCCTCCCTGTTATTGAAGGAACGGGGGGTGGAGGGAACCGGGGCTGAAGGTCTTCCAGACTTCCCCTGCCTGCCAATGGATCCAGTTCAAACACCCCTGAAACACGAACTCCCAAATGCTGGGCCTCTTTTCTTCCGGGTAGATCACGATCGGTTTCCCCTCGATGCCGCTCAGTTCCGCCGCCCGATCGATGGTATCCTGCAGGTTCCCCAACCGGTCCACCAGCCCCACCTCCAGGGCCTGTTCACCCGTGAAGGCACGGCCGTCCGCCAGGGGCAGAATCTCTTCCACGTTTTTATTTCTCCCCAGGGCCACATCTCGGATAAACTGCTGATGGATGTTGTCCAGCAGTTGCTGTTCGATCCGGACCTCCTCCGGGGTCATCTCACGCATGGGGTTCCCCAGATCCTTGTAGCGACCTGCTTTCATAATGCGTGTCTTGTATCCGATCTTGTCCATCAAATCACGGTAGTTCTGGAACACCGTGAAGACACCGATGCTGCCGGTAAGACTCCCGGGATTGGCAACGATCTCCTCCGCGGCGCAGGCAACATAATATCCACCGGAGGCTGCCACGTTTCCCAGGGAAGCCAGCACCGGCTTTTTCCCCCGCATCTTCCGGATTTCCTCATAGATCTCCTGCGCGGGGACGATGGTCCCCCCCGGGGATTCGATGCGCACAACGATGGCCTTTACATCCTCCTGTTCCTTGTACTTTTCAAACTCATCTAAAAACGCCGTAGCATCCTCCAGGACCCCTGCCACGTAAATCACGGCGATTTTCTGCTGGGAAAGAGAAATCTGTGTTTCCTTGAGGAGCCCGAACCTCCCGGCCAGAAAGCTGCCCAGAAACAGCAGCAGGATCAGGGAGATCAGGAGAAACACAACGTTTCGTTTTGCCTGGCCTTGCATGTTCGATCGGTCCTTCCGTACCGGACGGAACCCCGGGGAAAGCGGTCCAGAAGTCAGTCCTCTTTCCGGGTGGGGTCCTCCTGTTCGGATTCTTCCGCACCGGCCTCGTCCGCCTTCATCTCCTCCTCCTCCGCCACCTCATCCTCCGACGAAACCGGTTCTTCAGCGGTTGTTGAAGCTGTCTCTGTTTCCGTAACAGCCGCCGCTTCCTCCTGTGCAGGTTTTTCCTCTTCCGGAGCATCTGTCGGAGCTTCCTCATCCGGAGGCGTCGCCTCTTCCGCCGCCGGTTCGGTCTTCACATCGTCTTCCGGTTGGGCATCCTGCATATTCCATGTTCTGGACAGGTCCCGGAGATCCTGTTTCCAGTCC
>CAYTRL010000117.1:0-14285 GCA_964439795.1 uncultured Thermodesulfobacteriota bacterium | reverse complement strand
AGCCTTTCATAAAAACCACCGCCTTCATTGGATTCCGCTTCTCTTCCTGCTGTTATTGCTGCCCCCTTCCGCCTGTACGCTGGACAACCCCGCCGAGGAGCGGGAGTTCATCTCCGGGCCGACGAATATCAACGCGGCGGTTGGCAACGGCGGCCTCACCGCGGCCCTTTCCTCCCGCGGGGACACCACGGTGCTTCGCTGGCCGAGCCCCAGCTACTTTGATCAGCTGAATTACATGACCGCCCTCCTGACCCCCGGGGCACGGGAACTCCCCCGAATGGGCTCCCGTGAGAACCAGGGGATCTTTGCCGGCCTTGCGTATCTTCGGGACGGACAACAGCACGTCACCTGGTTCCGTGACCCGCAGTGGACCGCCTCGCAGAGCTACTTGAGCGATCACTCCAACGCGGCCCTCACGTCTTTCCACAACCCGGACCTGGACCTGCGGGTAAGCCAGATCCAGTTCATCCTGCCGGACCGGGATGTGCTGGTGTTCCGGTACGAGCTGACAAGTACGCGGGAGTCCCCCGTATCGAACCCCTCGCTGATTTTTTTCGAGAACGCTTCCCCCTGCCTGCAGAAGGTCCCGAACCTGCTGGCGGTGTCCGACTGGCTGCTGGACTTCCAGAACGATTTCGCGGCTCTCTACGATGCCCGGAACGATCTGCTGGTCCACTATCGACCGGAGGCGGGAAAGGAGCTTTTGTCCAGGCTTGCCCCCCTGTATTCTTCCCCTCCGCACACCCTTCCGGGGATGGTGGAACGCGTCGTCGACCACCTCGATGAGGATTTCGGGCCGGGCATCTACCTGGCCATCGGCGCGGACCGGGAGACTTCCGGACACCAGGTCGGGTTGGATTCGTCATCACCCTGCGAGCAGAGCGTCCCGTGGACCTACTTCGCCGAGGATGCCTTCCTGGACGCGCAGGACGGGACCCTTTCCGGTTCGCCCACGGCCGCTTGCCAGGCCAACGCCGCACTCCAGTTCGATCTGGACCTTTCCTCGGGGTCGGATACCGTGACGCTCTACCTTGCCGCGTCCGGGTCCTGGGACGGACCGGACGGTGCACGGGCGGTATTAGAAAACGCCCGCCGGGAAACGGGTCCTCTTGACCGCACGGAGCAATGGTGGCGGGACTGGATCTCCAGGGCCCGAATGCCCCTCACCGAAGACCCGCAGATCCTCGGCGTGGCGAAACGGGCTCTGATTTCCATCAAGACGGCCACGGACCGCGGGACCGGCGCCATCGTCGCCAGCGTCTCCACGCAGCCCCCCTACAGCCTGGACTGGCCCCGGGACGGCGCCTTTCTCAACCACATCCTGGACCGTGCCGGGTATCACGACATGGTCTCCCGCCACAACCGGTTCTACGCCCGGGTTCAGCGCAAGGAATCCCTTCTCGATGCGGCGGGACGTACAGTGGCCCCGGCGGGGACCTTTGCCACCAACTACTTTGCCGACGGCATGGAGGGATGGCCCATCCCCTTCGAGATCGACAACGCGGGTCTCGCCGCGTGGACCATGGCCGAACACGCTTCGTTTCTTCATGGGGAGGAACGCTCCCGCTATATCCGGGAGATCTGGCCCGCCATCCGTCTTACGGCCTCGGAACTGGCGGCATGCCGCGACCCGGAGAACGGGCTGCAGTGCTTTGCCAACGAGGGGGATTCCCTGGAAAAAACACAGGGCCTCGTGGGAGCCGTCGCCGTGTACCTGGCCCTTCGCTCGGCCGGCGAACTGGGCCGGGAAGCCGAGAGCGACCCTTCCCTCCCGGCCCGCTGGCAATCCAGAGCCGAGGAGCTCAAACAGGCGGTTCTGGACCGTTTCTGGAACGATGAGGGTTTTTTCGAAACCGGTTTTCCCTATCCTCGCGGGTTCGTCTCCTGGGTCATCTGGCCCGCCAGGCTCCTTCCCTACTCTGACCCCAGAATGGAAAGCCATGCCCGGCAGATCTTCTCGTTCATCGAACCCCACCTCCGGAAAGAGACCGACTATGCGCTGTACGACGCGGAAGCCGTCTCCGCGTTGGCCCACATCTGGAAAGGGGATGAACCGAGGATGGAACAGCTCCGATGGGCGCTGGACATTCTCACCCGGGAACTCCCCACCCGGGGAACCCGGCACTACAGCGAGGTATACACCGTGGAGACAACAGTCGCGGGAAGGGTCTTCGTCCCCCGAACGGCGGTCCCCCCTGTGGGGTCGGCGGGCCTGGTCACCCTGGCGGCCATGGAGTTCCTGGGCACCTCCGATGAAGAACCGGCAACCGCGTCCGATGGCGTGGCGGTGGGCGCTGCGGGATGCTCCTGTCGAACCGCCTTGGGCGCCAGCCCTTCTTCCCGGCCGGCGTCTGCGCTCCAAAGCGTCCTGTTCCTGGCCCTGCTCTGCCCGTTCTGGCTTCGCCGAATCATATGCTTCCGTTCGCCACAGAACAGGAACAGCCATTATACGAACGGAGAAATACACAGACCCGTCGCATGTAGATTGCGAGAGGGAACCCCTGATCTTCGTCGACAGTCTGATCTGAGAGTGACCTGACCCGTCAACCCCATTTCGCATACCGGCTCACAGGAACCCAAATCAATGAATCGCCATCGTATCCGTATTTCTCATCTCATTTTTCCGGTCTTTTTCATGGCGCTCCCGGCGCTTCTTCTGTCCTGCAGTGGATCGGACGGGTCCGGAAAACCGCCGGTGGAACCGGTGCCGGCCTGCGATGTGACCGCATTCGTGCCGGCCGTGGTTCCCGGCGAGGAGACCGAGGTCATGGTGCCCGTGCGCGACTGCGTCCGCCTTTCCACGGACGTCATCCTGCCGGACCGGGAGGGGCCTTTTCCCACCATCCTTCTGCGCCTGCCGTACGACAAGGAACGGGGTCTCATCGACTTTCCGCTCACCAAGCTAGTGGCCTTCATCTTCCAGGCCGAGGGGTACGCGGTGGTGGTTCAGGACACGCGGGGTCGCTTCGACAGCGAAGGGGTCTGGGACCCGTTCGTGTACGAGCAGCGGGACGGCCTGGACACGGTGCGCTGGATCGAGGCCCAGCCCTGGTTCGACGGAAACCTGGGCCTGTTTGGCGCTTCCTACTTCGGGTTCACCGAGTATGCCGTGGCGCTGCAACGTCCGGCGTGCCTTCGCGCCATGGTTCCCCTGATCACCACCGGGGACATCTACTCCTGGTTCTACTACAACGGCCTTCCCAGGCCGGACATGGTGGTGAAGTGGGCGCTTGGCATGTATGAGAAAGACGAATTCGATGCCTTCCCCCAGGAAGACTTTCTCCGGGCCGCCCTGAACCTGCCGCTTCTGGAGGGGGACGATGTTACGGTGGGCGATGCCCCCTGGTACAACGGGTGGCTGGAACATCCGTTTGACGGAGAATGGTACCACCGGTATCTGCCCCGGGATTTCATGCAAAACGTGGACACGCCCCAATTGATGCTCAGCGGCTGGTTCGACATCTTCCTGCCGGATCAGCTTCAGGAGTTCGAGACCGCTTCCGCCCGGGAAGAGAACAGCGGCGACACACGGATCATTATCGGTCCGTGGACCCACCGGATGGGTTTTCTGGAAGAGCACGACCTCTCCTTTCACGACCCCCGCTTCGTCCTCTCCTTCGTGGAGATCTTCAAGGATTGGTATCACCACCACCTCCGGGGAGCCCCGATGAAGATCTCCTGGGGGCCGGTCCGGATCTACGACCCGGGCCGGGGGGTCTGGATCGACCGGGAGACCCTTTGGGGGGAGGACCGGGAACCCCTGGTGCTATACCTGCACGGCGGGCCGGGCGCCGCTTCCTGCAGCCCGGAAGGCAGCCTCATTCCGACGACGCCTCCGGAGGACGTGCAGATCCTGTACACCTATGACCCCCTGGACCCGGTCATCAACTATGGAGGCCCCCTGCTCAACATGCTGAGCGGTTGCACCCTGGAGGATGACCACTGCGACCGCACCGATGTGCTCACTTTCTTGACCCCTCCCCTGCTTACAGACATCACCCTGGACGGCGGGATCCACCTGGATCTCGCGGTGAGCAGCCGTGCGCCGGACACGGCTTTCGTGGGCAGGCTGTCCCTGGTGCGGGAGGCTGGAAACACCTATTACCTGCGGCAGGGGGCCATGACCCTCTCCCACCGGGAGGGCAACGACCATCCGTCTCCGTACACACCCGGCGAGGTGGTGAACATCCGCATGGACATGCCGCCCCTGCTCTGGACCCTCCGGCAAGGCGAGCGGCTCCGCCTGGAGATCTCCAGTTCCAGTTTCCCCAGCGTTGCGCAACATCCGAACGTGTACCGGAACCCCTGGGGAGAGCGGGAACCCGTCCCGGCCCTGCAGACGCTGCACCTGGGACCGGATCATCCATCCCGCCTGGTCTTTCAGGTGGACCGGAAGGAAACGATTCCCCGGTAACGTCAACGGCCGGGGGCGGGGGGCATCAGGGGACGGGGGAGCCTCCCAGGACCTGTTGGACCTTCATCAACAGATCCTGCATGGAGAAGGGCTTCGAGAGGAAGTTCAGGCCGGGATCCAGTATCCCGTGCTGGACAATCGCGTTGTCGGTGTACCCGGAGACATAGAGCACCTTCATATCCGGATGACGGGCCTCCAGCTTCCGGGCAAGTTCCGGGCCTCGCATTTTGGGCATCACCACGTCGGTGATCATCATGTGGATGGGCGTTTCCTGGCGTTCCATTGTCAAGATGGCCTCGTCCGGACCCGCCGCATCGAGAACCGTGTACCCGCTCCGCTGCAGGATCTCCCGTAGCGCCTTCCGGACCGCCGCTTCATCCTCCACCAGCAGAATGGTCTGGGAACCACCGAGCGGTTCGGCGGGAGCAGGGGCGGGCTCCACGGAATCCGGGACGGCCTCGACCCGCGGCAGGTAGATCTTCACCGTGCTGCCGTGCCCCGGTTCGCTGTACACCCAGATGTGCCCCTCGCTCTGCTTCACGATCCCGTAGACCGTGGCCAGGCCCAGGCCGGTTCCCTTGAGCTCCCCTTTTTTCGTAAAAAAGGGTTCGAAGATGTGTGCCCGGGTCTCCGTGTCCATTCCCACGCCGGTGTCTGCCACGGACAACATCACGTAGCATCCCGGCCGCACGTCCAGGTGATCGCAAGCATAGGCTGCGTCCAGGTTCACGTCCGCGGTCTCGATGGTGAGCTTGCCCCCCCGGGGCATGGCATCCCGGGCATTCAGGGTGAGGTTCATGATGATCTGCTCGATCTGTCCCGGATCGGCCCGGACGCTGCCCAGCCCCTTCCCGAGACGGGCGACCAGTTCGATCTCCTCTCCGAGCAGGCGGCGAAACATGTTCTCCATGCCGCCGAACACGGCATTCAAATCCAGCACCTTGGGCAGAAGGACCTGTTTGCGGCTGAACGCCAGGAGTTGGTTCGTCAAAGCGGTGGCCCGTTCCACGGCCCGCCGGATCTCCTCCGCGTCTTCACGCAGCGGATCGTCGGGATGTTTCAACCCCATCAGCAGGAGGTCGGAATAGGCGGTGATGGCCGTCAGCACGTTGTTCAGGTCGTGTGAAACCCCCCCGGCCAGTCTCCCGATCGCCTCCATCTTCTGGGACTGCCGGACTTGCTCCTCCATCCGGATCTTCTGCTGCTCGGCCAGTTTGATGTCCGTGACATCGATGAAGTTGATGACGGCCTGCTCCAGTTCTCCCTTCTCGTTCAGTACAGGGAACCCGTTTACCAGTACCCAGGTCAGGCCCTCCGTGTCGGGTTTGCGGACGCCCACCATGTAGTTCTTCAGAGTGACCCTGGTGGAAAGGACCCGGTTCACCGGGTACTCCTCGAGAGACATTTCAGTTCCATCCTCGCGAAAGAATTTCCAGTGCGGATCCGGTGCCGTTTTCCCGATCATCTGATCGTGGGTGAGGCCGAGGATCTCATGGGATCGGGGGTTGCACGCCAGGATGCTGGAATCCGGGGCGTGGGCCACCACGCCGGCGTTCAGATTATGGAGCAGGTTCCTGTGGAGCCTCTCGCGTGCCTGGAGATCCTCTTCAGCCTTCTTTCGCCGGGTGATGTCTATCTGGGATCCCGCCGCGCGCAGAGGCGCGCCGGCCTGGTCCCGTTCCACGACCTTGCCGCGTGACAGGATCCATCTCCATTCTCCGGATTTACTGCGTACCCGGTGCTCGGTTTCGTATCCGGGTGTTTCGCCCGACAGGTGAGCGTTCAGGGATGCCGTGACATACGGATAATCGTCCGGATGGATCTGGTTCTTCCAGGACCGGATGTGCGGTTGCATCTCTTCGAGTGCGTATCCGAGCATCTCCGCGCACCTCGCGTTGGTGACCAGCTCCCCGGACTGAACGTTCCAGTTCCACAACCCCAGGTCCGCGCCCTGCAACGCCAGTTCCAGCCGCTCCTCGGTTTGACGCAGAGCGGCCTCCGCGCTCCTCGCTTCCAGGACGACGGATGCCAGGTTCACGAATGATTCCACCACATCCTTCTTGAGGGGGGTTTCCGTTCTTGTGAAGAGGGTCACGTTTCCAAAGAGTTTTCCCTCGCGCCGGAGCCCGATGGAGTAGGCCTCCCGGATGCCCGCAAACCGTTCGATCTCCTCACAGTCCTGCTTCGGGACCTGATGGAACAGGGCTCCGTACAGGCCGCCTTCCACCGGGTGCAGCCTGCCGCTGTACAAGAGCTCTTTTATCTTCTCGTCGATGTCACGGAAAGCGATGCCGGGAACCTGTTCCCCGATCTTCTGGGCGACCAGGACCAGCTCTTCGGTGCGCAGCCCGAGAAGTCTGCGGGTCACCATGATCCAATGCTCCGGATCGACGGCGTTGACGGCGATGATGACGTCTCCCAGCAGCTCCCCAAGCTTCTCCGCGATAAAGTCGAAGATGTCATCGTCCCGGGGCAGATGCACCAGTTCCACCGCGGCACTGGAAACCTTCTCCAGGATATTCTCCGGGCGTTGGTTCCAACTCTCCAGCCAGGGCGATTCTCGATCGAACCGTTGCTCTTCTCGACCCGACTGTTCTTTTTTCTGAAAGGAACTGCTCATCCCCTGGATTCCTGCCTTGCGCCGGCCCTTCGGATGGTTCTTCGGTGCTTTCCTCTCCGCTTTCCGGGTGCGCCGTCTCCCTGAAGGAAGGCGGGGAGAACCTTCTTCTATGTCTCTATTTTAGATCGTACCACATCGGATATATGGCACCAACGAATTTATCGAGACCGGGACACGAATAAAAAAGCCCCGAGGCTGCATCCGGCAACCCCGGGGCTTTTTTATCTCGGGCATGGAACCGTTTGTTACGAGTCGTGAACTTCGTAGATCATGAATTGTCAGCGTCCGTTACCTTGAAACGCCTTCTTCCCAGGGCGGCCAGCCCCAGCAGGCCTGACCCCATGAGAAACATGGTGGCAGGCTCGGACACCGGCGCCTGATCCGCCGTATAATTCAGATAATCATTTTCGCATCCCATGGCCCAGTGGATGCCCACGGGCCCGCCTGCATAGCTGAGCAGGCTCAGGTCCAGGGCCCCCTCAAGGACGTAGGAGATTCCCCCGTCCACGTTGCGATCAAGGTCGTAGTAGTGGCTGCCGAACCCGCCGCCAAAGGAGGCGAGCAGGTCGCCGCCCGTGGTCTCAAAAGGGCTGGCAATGCCGTGCTGGGGATAAGGGCCCGTCACCCATTCGGGGTTCTCGTAGAGCGAGAAGGTGACCTGGTCGCTGCCGTTGATGGAAAAATCGATGGCGTAGTCGTACGTGCCGTCATTGTTCGTGTCGAGGGCGATGTCACCGGGCCGGAAGCCCTGGGCCCCGTTCACCAGATCGAAACCGGTCTGCAGCCCGAAATAGAGCGTGTCCCCGGTGAGTTTCATGCCCAGGTACTCCACGTCGAACGCCTGACCGCCCCCTCCGGGAGCCAGGGTTCCATCACCGTTCGCCTCGCTGCCGCTCCACTCCACAGCGTTGTAGTCCCCGTCGATCACGATGCTGGAAGCCATGGCACTGCCCGCGGCCATGCTCGTGAAGCAGATGATCAAAAGCATGTGAAGTTTGAGTTTGTTCATGATGTGGCCTCCTCGATGTTGCTCTATCCTTGGTGTTTGGCGGCCTTGTTCGTTTGGGTTTGGGGCCAAGACTGCAACCGGCGTACCAAGAGCTATGAATGCAGGGAAAAACGTGGGGGAACGGGATCTTTATCTGTTGAAATATCAGGTGGTTACAGGGAAGTTGTCGTATCTTTTTTCTTCCGTGAAACCCTGGGGCGGACTCGTGAACATCCAGGGTTCGTAAAGAAAAAGATTGGGTAAGAAGAGAAAAGCTTTGCCCATTTCTACAACAGCGCCTGCGGGGATCCGGGCCGGGATTCCAGGGCATCACGTCAAGAGAGCTTGTATTGGTCCCGCAACGCCTGAGAAACCTGCTGCACCCGCTGAAATGCCTTTTCAACGGTTTTTTCCCTGTCCGGGTTCACCAGGCAGCAGGTGGCCGGGGAGATCAGGCTCTTCGACAGCAACTGATCCCGATCGATTCCGCTCTGGATCAAGGCGTCCCATATCTCGTTCAACCGGTGTTGCAGGGAGGGCAGGCTCTCCTTCTCAAACGGTTCCACGTTGGTCGGGACGATCCCCCAGACGAGGGTGCCCCCCCTTTCCAGGAACTTCTTGATCCCCCCCTGGTAACAGGAGATCACCGTCCCGTTGGTATAGGCATCCATGGAGAGGACATCCAGGTCCTGCTGCAAAAGGAAATCCCAGTCCGGGTTGCCGCAGAGATGGATTCCCCGGGGGCGCTCGATCAAAGAAAAAAACATCTCCATGTCACCGCGGGCCGCATGATCCCCGTACCCCGCCATGGCGCTGAACAAGAACTGAAGCCCCGGTTCGTCCACGAACATGAAAGCGTTCTTGTTACGCAGTTTCAACCTGGCAAGCTGCGTGTTGGCACGCTTCGCCATGAACTCCAGCATAAAAGGGCGCACCGTGTCGTTGAAGAGGATGGGCCGCCGATCCTGATCCAACACGTTGAATCCGAAGCTGATCGGTCCTTCCAACTGTCCGCGTATTGCCGGACGACCGGATAGATCGGCGGCAAGAAACCGGTGATAGACCGCGGAGTAGGACTCACTGATGTCGAAATATTCCGGTTCCTTGTAATGAGCCATGGTCCCATCCAGTTCGTCCATGAATTTATCGATGGAAAACCCGAGGGTCCGGTTCTCCATGTCCAGCAGAATCCCGGGGAAGTGTTCCGATGCCTGTACATACATGTCCTCCCGATAGTTCAGCAACGGCAGTTGCGGCCAGAACGGGATATCCACGGAACAAGCCAGTTCCATGGCGCGGTCCAGATCCGTGTGGGGCATGACCGCCATGGCCGTTGTGAGCAGGTTTCCAGGGATGGGCATGACGAAGGTCCTCCTCGTGGTGCGTTATTCAACGGGGGGTATACCGTTTTCTCCGGTGCTCGATTCCTTGCACGGGGTCTGTTATCATTCGGCGCACGAGATGTCCAGTAATAGATGCAGGGACCGGGAAACAGGTTGCCGGACCCACGGCTCGGTTCCCGGACGGCTCAACCCTTTCATCCGGAGGAAATGATCTTTCATGGTTCCATCCTCGGAGCAGCGGAATTCCCGACGAAACAAGACTCTTTTCTCCCTGGGTCTGGCGGCAGCTCTTCTTGTCATGGCGTTCGCCTTTCAGGGGTCCCGCGGGATCTTCACCCCTGACGAAGGGTTTTACGCCGGGATCGGACAGGCCATGATGGAAACGGGAGACTACCTGATCCCCCGGCTCCAGGATGAACCGTGGTTGGACAAACCGCCTCTGAGCCTGTGGGGGATCGCGGCGGGCCTCCGCCTGCTGGGCCTGAACGATTGGGGCGCACGCGCCTTTCACGCCACCGCCTTCGGCCTGACAATCCTCCTGGTTTTCTACCTGGCAAGGTCCATGGGGTCTTCGCGTGAGGGTTGGCTCAGTGCTGTCATCTATACCACCATGCCCATTCCGTTTGTGGCGGCCAACGTTCTCACCCCGGACTCCCCGCTGACACTCTGGACCACGGCCGCCTACGTCTGCTTCTGGAAGAGCGTGGAGCCCGACGCGCGTCGCGTGGCGCTGTGGAAGTTATTGATGTGTGCCGCCTTCGGCCTCGCGTTTCTCACCAAGGGCCCTGCCGCCCTGGTCCCCTCCAGCGGCATGTTCATCTTCCTCTTGCTCCAGCGGCGTGTCCTGCGCTATTTCCTGACCCCCTGGTTCCTGCCTGGGATCGCCCTGTTCGGTGTTTTGGGTCTGGGGTGGTATGCGTACGTGGCCCGGGAGCTTCCCGGGGCCCTGGACTATATCCTGGACAACCAGCTGATCGGACGGACCGTATCGGACCGGTATGACCGTAACCCGGGACTGCTTGGCGCCCTGATCTATCCGCCCCTGATCCTTGGGGGGACCCTGCCCTGGTCCATTGTCTGGTGGATATCGCTTCGTCGCCGGGGCAGGAGCCTGTTCCGCCGGTCTTCATGGGCGGGCCTGACCCTGCAACCGGCTGATCTGTTTCTGGCCACCGGGGTGCTCGTTCCGCTGCTGGTGCTTTCCATGGCCAGTTCCAAGCTGCCGCTCTACGTGCTTCCCCTGTTTCCCGCGCTGGCCGTCGCAACGGCACGCCTGTGGCCCGCTCCACCCCACCGGGGTGCCTGGCTTTCCAACCCCCTGGGGTTCTCCCGCACCGTTACGATCCTGTCCGGTCTCTGGATGATCGCCCTCCTGGGGGTCAAGCTCGGCTTCGCGCTGTTCCCGATGAAGGAGGACATGCGGGCGCTGGAGGCCGCGCTCCGCGACCGGCTTCCGGAGGAACCGTACGAGGTCATCTCCGTGGACGAGCACCTGGAATCCCTGGGACTCTATGATGTGTTTCACGTGGAGCGTGTCACCGAGCATCATGATCCGTACCCGTTTTTTATCATGCCCGGGAAGCTCCGGGATAAAATCGCCCACATGAAGACGTCCGATTATGCTCACGTTTTCGTTTGCCGGAAAGACTGGCAGTCCCAAATGGTCCGGGGTTCCCTGCAGAATGCGGGGATTTCCTTCGAAGAGAGCGAGATCCCTTTTTTCCACACTCGTGTATTCGTCTGCCCTGCCATGCGCGACGAACCCCACAGGGTGCGCCTGATCGCCCTGGGTGACCCGGGAACAGGCAGGAGTCGGCGTCAGTCGATCGCCAGCGCTCTCCACCTGCTGGACGTGGAAAAACATTTGAACGGAGGGGTTCTGCTTCTGGCGGATCCGACGGGGCGGAAAAGCGGTAAACCCGATGCGTCTGCCTGGATCGCCCGGAGTGACTTCGAAAGGCTGTTTTCCGATCTCCTGGCCCGCCACGTTCCGTTCTATACCGTCCCGGGGGGCCGGTACCCGGTGCCGGTCCGGGGCACCTCCCCTCTTCCTCCCCATCCACCGCCAGACCGGGCGCCTGATTCGACGGTTCTTGGAGACGGCCTGGTGGAGCTGTTCTTTCCGGACAGGATCTTCCCGATGGAGCAAGGTCCCCGTTCCGGCCGGCATCAGCGAGACGGACGGATCGCTTCTCTCGGGGAAAGCAGGGCCCTGTGGAAGGTCGTGGCCCTGCCGGATTCGGTACACGGAAGCACCCGTCACGCGGCACCCCCGAAGGGCGGGGAGATCGAACAACCGGATGGTTGGATGGATCACGCCGGTGTGCAGATTGTGCTGCAGGGGAACCGCTGCTTCCTGAAACGTTTCGACCCGGATCCGGGAACCGATGCTCCACCCCCCCCCGGCCGCCCCATCACCGGTCCCGATCCCGACGTCGCCTTCCGGATGCTGGAGTTCGACCGTTCCACCTGCCGGGTCACCGCCTTTAACCTGCTGGGGGCACCCCTGGCCGCCTTCTCTCTGGCTTCTCCTTAGTGGAGACTCAGGGCGAAGGAAGCTCCCCCGGGCGCCACGATTCATCCTGGAATGGGGTCAAACCGTCTACGGCCAGCGTCGTGTAACGGATCCTCTCACACTGAGGTCACCCGCGCCGATCCAGGTTCGGGGGTTTGTGAAAGCGATCCAGAAAGTGCAGCAGGGACAGCCAGGGATGCCGGAAGGACATCCGGGGCCCCGCATACCGCATCACTTCGACGACCTGTTCCCTCATCGCCTTGCGGTAGCAGTGTACTTCACACCGCCCGCAGGTGGGCTTGGCCTCCTGGAACGGGCATTTCTCGAGCTTCCTCCCGGCGTACTCCAGGAGATCCGAACACTCCGTGCACAGAGAACCACGCATCCCATGGTTCCCGTGACAGTAGATCCGGATCATTTGCTCTACGGTCTTTCTCTCACGATCCATCCTCGACACAGTGGCGAAGAGCATCCGTTTTCCGCCTCGTCTCCCGGGTTCGTGCCTATCCTTCGATTTCAGCGTAGTTCACCCCTTCGATCTCCTGCACCTCCCGGCGAACGGAAAGGATCTTCTCCTTTTTTTCTTTCTTCAGTCCCCGGGCCTGCAAGGTGACATCCCCGTCCCGGGCCCGCACGGTAACGTCCGGATAGGATTCCACGAGACGTGCGCGCACCCGGCAGGCCAGTGCCTGATCCTCCATGGCCTTCTGAGAGTAGGTGATCGGCTGGTACTTCACGTCACGGGCCGTCTCCACGATGATCTTTACGGCCCGTTCCGGTTCGATCTGGGAAAGGTTGATCACCAGGTCGAAACGCTCGGGGATGTTCCCGTCCTCGCCGAACGCCGATTGATACCATTTCCGGCGAGTCTCGACTTCCCTCTGCAAGAGGTCCCGTGCCTTCTTCTCCGGGATCTTCTCCTGAGCCTCTTTCCAGGCAACGCGGTCATCCAAAGCCGCAGTGAGCATCACCTTGAGGATGTGGGAAACCCCGGACACGAACATATGCCCCGCTTCCCCGAAGTATACGACGTTATCATTTTTCAGCGCCGCCGTTAAGGAGGCCTGAAAGAACGCCAGGTGCTGGGTTCGTACGCCGGAAAACCGGTTGAGGAAGGAAACCGGTTCCCGAAGCGCCTCCTCCAGCTTTGATTCCGGGACCCGGTACCCACGGGACGCCTCTTCCAGCACCTCCCGACCCAGACACGCATACCCCAGTTCCCGTGCGGTTTGCTCGGCAATCTCCCGTCCCGGACAGCCGGTGTCAGCGGAAAGAATGACAACAGACATGATTTTCACCTTTCATCGTAACCGATGCACATTTTTTGCAACAGGGCAACGACGGATCAGGCATCCTGGGAGAAGCGCACCGTGCCGGCCCGTACTTCAACGTGGTGTACGCCGTCCAGCTTTTCGGCCCGGGCCCGGACCTTCTCATCCAGCTTTCGGGCCTTGCGATCATCCCCCCGCGTCGTCACCATCACGTTGCCGAACTCGCACTGCACATCCACGGTGGGATCCAGGTCCAAAATCTCTGACTTCACCTTGCAGGCCAGGGCCAGGTCCCCCAGTTTTTGACGGTGCCTCTCCTAGATCCGGAACGGATCCTGGAGCGCCATGTCGCATATCAGGCCGACGGCTCCATCCACTTTGATCTTGTCGATGCAGATCACCATATCGTAGAGCATGGGATCCTGGGGGTCCAATCCGTACAACCGTTTGGTCCACTTCTTTCTCTCTTCGTCGATCCGGGCGATCATCCGGCTCGCCTCCCGTTCGGTGACGCCCTCCCTCTCCATCACCACGGTCACGCGTATGGCGATGTCCGCCAGGATGCGCACCTTCAGCACCGGGTCGATCCCCTTGAGCAGGATATGCCCGGCCTGGCCGTGGTACACCACGTTCCCTTGTTTCACATGTTCCAGCAGGGCGGCTTGAATGTAGGAGATGTAGCTCTCCTTTCCGTGCGAGAACCGGTTCAGGATCGACGGCACATCCTCGATAGCGTTCAAGAGCTTGATTTCCGGAATGTTGAACTGTTCCGAGGCTTCCAGCAGGATATCCCGGCTGACACACTCGTACCCCAGACGCTCTGCCACTCCCTCCGCCACCGCTTTCCCCTTGCTGTACGACCCTCTGGAAATGGTGATGATCGCCATGTCTTGCTCCCTCCACGTTTTTCGTGTTTTCTGACCCGCTTCCGCAAGAATGATCCTGTTCCCGGGTTTCCTCCTCAGGGGCCTTTCGAAATAAATTCGAGTTCCCTTTTCAGGTCTCGCCTCAAAGATAGAACAACTGGATCCCTCCGATCAGGACCACGATGAAGATCACGCTCAGAATGCAGCCCGCCTACATGAAGTCCATGCTCCGGAAGTCGCCCGGCCCCATGGACAGGGCGTAGACCTG
>CAYTRL010000116.1:0-14329 GCA_964439795.1 uncultured Thermodesulfobacteriota bacterium | reverse complement strand
GCCGCGTCCACCCGCTTCTTGCCCTCCATCTGCACGGACCGCACCACGAGCCGTCCCCGTCCCGTCCGGACCACGAGGCCCTGGGGGGAAACTTCCGCGATCTCACCGGGCGGGCCTCCGGCCGCAACCTCCGGCCCCGTGTCCGCTGCCCACAGCCGGAGCCGCTTCCCGTTCCAGAAGGTGAAGGCCCCGGGCCAGGGGTCCAGGCCCCGGATCCGATCCCGGATCTCCTCCGCGCTCAAAGTCCACCGGATCCGGCCCTCGGCCTTCCGGAGCATGGGGGCGTAGGTGGCCCGGGACGGATCCTGGGGGGTCAGGCTCGCCGTGCCCCGAACGATCAGCTCCAGGGCCCCGGGCAGGATCTCCCGGGCCAGCCCGGCCAGGCGCTGGGTGAGGCTTCCGGCAGTATCGCCCGGATCCACGGCCAGGGAGGCGGATGTCAGCACCGGCCCGGTGTCGGTCCCCTCCTCCATCCGGAACAGGGTGATCCCGGTCTCCTTCTCCCCGTTCAGCAGGGCCCGGGGCACGGGGGCTGGCCCTCGGTAGGCGGGCAGCAGGGAAAAGTGGACGTTGAAGCAGCCCAGCCGCGGAAGGGTGAGCACCTCGGGGGAGAAGATCTGGCCGAAGGCGGCCGTGACGATCAGCTCCGTACCCAGGTCCCGCAATTCGTCCAGAAAGGCCGGGTCCTTCACCCTTTCCGGCTGCAGCACCGGGATCTCCCGGGCCAGGGCCAGCTCTTTCACGGGCGACGGCGTGACCTTTCGGCCCCGGCCCCGGGGCCGGTCCGGCTGAGAGACCGCGGCCACCACGTTCCACCCCCCCTCGATCAGGCCTTCCAGGATCCAGGCGGAGAACGAGGGGGTGCCCATGAACACGATCCGGGTGGAAATATCATCACGGGCGGTTGTCGTCATGGCGGGGACCTGTCTGAATGTTTCGGAAAGCTCCTGGAGGATATCATTTCTATCACGATTTGGTGGATTATGATAGGCACACGCTCCCGGTCCGTTCCGAAATGAACCCCCGTGTACTGTCTCCCTTTTCATGATAGGATTTGACCGTTCAACCTCCGGGGGACCCTCTCATGCCGACGCTGCTGGCGGTGGACCTGGGCCTGAAGACCGGCTACGCCCTGTACGGGCAGGACGGCCGGCTGCACTGGTACCGGTCCAAAAACTTCGGGGCGGCCGCCCGGCTGCGCCGGGGCGTGTACGGCCTCCTGGAGGGGATCCCGGACCTGGCGTGGCTGGTCCTGGAGGGCGGCGGCCGGTTGGCCGAAATCTGGGAGAAGGAGGCACGGCGCCGGGAGATCCGGGTGATCCGGGTGAGCGCGGACGAGTGGCGGCGTGTTCTGCTCAACCCCCGGGAGCGCTCCAACGGCCGCCTGGCCAAGCAGAACGCCGGGGAGCTGGCCCGCCGGGTGATCGAGGAGCGTGGAGCCGCAAGGCCCACCTCGCTCCGGCACGACGCTGCCGAGGCGGTCCTGGTGGGACTCTGGGGCCTGAGGGAGGTGGGCTGGCTTCCCCGGCCAACAAAGACGTAAGAGCCCGTTGAAAAACGAGGCCCCCATGGCGGCTGTTGAAAAAGTGCCAGATACAATGCTTATGAAATGAGCGCATGTCTATATACTATACTTGACAGAAAATGAGCTAATCGCAGAAGACGGCACTTTTTCAACAGAGTCTTAACACGGAATTCACAGATTCTTAACGTTCATCTTTTACTCTATCTTGAGCAAGACAACCGAATCCCTTAACGAGGATCCCAATGGCAAAAGAGAAGATCAGACCCAGAAATAAACCCAGGCTGAACCATGGAAAGGGGGGGACCAAAACCGATGCAAACGAAACAAGACAAGCGGGCGGGTCGAACTGGGGGGATCACCGGAGGCCTGTTCCTTATCATCATTTTTCTGCTCGGGACCTGGAGTCCCTGTCACGCCGCCACGGATACGGCGGATGAGGCTTCCCTCCTGGACACGCTTTACCACAAAGGGGTCCTCACGGAGCAGGAGTACGAGCAACTCAAAAAGCAGGACAACAAGTTCGACAAGATGCTCAAGGCCCTGGGCGGCCTGAACATCGGCACCCTGTCCTACTTTGAATATGTGGGGGGCGAGAAATATGTAAAGGATGAGCACGAGAACAAGGGTTTCCATCAGTTCCGCCTCACCCGGGGCTACATCAACGTGAAGATGAAACTCACGTCGTGGCTGCGGTTCCGGGTCACGCCGGATGCCCATCAGGCGGACAACGGGGACTTCATCCTTCGCCTCAAGTACCTGTACGCGGAGTTCCTGCCCCCGGACCTGGTCCTATTCACGGACATGCGCTCCGAAGTGGGGATCGGCCACATGCCCTGGCTGGACTTCGAGGAGCATATCAACCCGTACCGGTGCCAGGGAACCATGTTCATCGAGCGGGCGGGCCTGTTCAACTCGGCGGACCTGGGCGTGAGCATTCGCGGGTATTTCGGGGGACAGCTCGGGGCGGACTACCAGCACTCGGTGAGCAAGTACTACGCGGGACGCTGGGGCAGTTGGCACGTGGGTGTGTACAACGGCGCCGGATACCACGCCGTCGAGATAAACGACGATGTGGTCCCCGAGTGGCGCTTCACCCTGCGCCCCCTTCCCGACATCATCCCGGGACTGCAGGTGCACTACTTCGGCCTTTTCGGAAAGGGCAATACAGAAATTGAAAACCCGGCCGGGGATCTGGCGTCTCCCCGATTCCAGGTCAACCTGGGCATGCTGAGCTACCAGAACGCATGGATCATCTTCACGGGCCAGTACGCGATCACCCGCGGCAACGCCAAGGGCACCATGGTGCTGCCCGACGATCCCTCCCAGGCGCTTTATGGGGAGGGTTTCTCCTTCTTCTTCAACTCCAAGCTGCCGGTTCTGGACAAGAAACTGAACGTGTTCGCCCGCTGGGACCACTTCGACCCGGACCGGAACAACTGGATCACCCAGGGAGAGGGACACGACAGTTACGACCTGCTCATCGGCGGGGTGGCCTGGGAATTCTTCCCGCACTGGTACCTGCTGGGGGCGTTCCAGGAGACCCTGTTCCAGAGGAACAGCGGCGGCGTGGCCAAGGTCCCGGATCCGGGCCTGGACCTGCCCAATGCATGGCAGGCGCAGCTGGTGCTTCAGATGGCGTTCTGAGGGGATAACTGCAAGCTTTCAGCAATCAGCGCTCAGCTTTCAGCTCCACCCCGTGTCTAACAGGTCGCTGATATAGTCCCATCTGACGTCATCCCGGCGAACGCCGGGATCCAGGGGAGCCTGGTGGGGGATGCCAAACAGCCACCTTTACCCCTCCCCTGGATTCCGGATCAGGTGGGTCAAAGGATCAAGTCCGGAATGACAAAAAACATAGAATCCTTGTTTTCAACACTCTGCTAACTGCAGCAGGCTTCTGACCAGGTCGGTCAGGTCGGACCGCTTGCCCTTTGTCTCCTGATCCGTTCATCGTCCCGGCCGGTACTCCGGCGGGATGTAGTCGTACGGGACCCGGTAGGCCCGATAGATATCGTTTTCCCATCGAAGCAGACCGGGTAGATTATCGAAGCTCCAGTCAAGGTAGGGGGAAACGTATTCCCAGACGAGTTCCCCGGAAGAGGTGACCTCGAAGACCCTGCCTGTTGAGCCCTCCGTGATGAGCGTATTCCCGTTCAGGAGCCTCTGGGCGCCGCTGATGAAGTAGGAGAAGAACGGATAATATTCCCCCTCCAGGGGGGCCCGCCTTTCATACTCCCAGACCACCTCCAGGGTAATGGGGTCGAATTCGACCACCCGGGAATAGGCTCGGATCTTGTTCGGATAGGTGGCCTCCCCGAACCGCTTTCCATAGCCGGCCTGGCCCCCGTTGTCGAACACCAGGATGTTTCCCTCCCCGGGAAGCCCCCGGGGGATCACGTGTGCGTGATGTTGACCTATCATCTGTCCGAGCTTCCATTCCGGTCGGCAGAAAGAGTAGTCCGGCCCCACCTTCCACACGATGATCCCTGTGGCCTTGTCGATGATCCAGATGATGTTCGCACTGCGGGAATCGGCGATGATGTTCTCCGGGTGGAACCGGGCATCGCCGGCGTCCCACCACTTGTTCGGCCCCACATAGCTGATGCTGTTCGTGTGAAGCCAGTCGGTGATGTCGGCGCCTCCGCCCAGGAGATAGGGCATCACTACCTGGACTGTCTGCAGCGCCATCCTGGCGTGCACATCGAACCCGAACTCGTTCAGGTGATCGGAGGCCTGCCATTGCCAGAGGATGTTCCCTTCCACGTCCACCTCCAGGATCACGTCATCTTCCAGCGTCCAAGGCGCGATATCCGGCCTTTCCTCGTTCTTGTGGACCAGCAGGAGCGTCTTGCCGTCCTCCACGTGGCTGTCCATGCCCGGAACGAAATAGCCGACAGGGTTGCCTTCCCTCTGGAAATCGTGATGGCCCCGGCAGATCGGGTTGCCGTGAGCGTCCGTCTCCCATGCGTCCCACCGCCACTCCTCGTTTCCGAACCAGTCCTGGATCACCAGGGCGTCCCACTCCTGGTGGCCTGTGCCGTCATCCCGAGCCGCACGGAGGCCCATGACGCGTCCCCCCGGAAGCATCTTGGCCGGCATGCCGGTGATCTCCCATTCATTGATCAGGGTGCCGTCCATGTCCACCAGGATCGACCCGTGATAGACGCCCGAATCCGGCGGATTTTCGTGCAGGCCGAAGGAAGTCAGGAGGGTGTACCCGTTGTCGCACTTCTCGGGTTTATAAACACTGATCCCGGGAATGGGGATGTTGCACCCGGAACCGAGCAACAACCCGGCGCCCGCCAGAGTGAGGAGCAAAAACGTAGCTGCTTTCTTCATCATTCACCTCTCGCTTCTTCCCGGACAGGTTGCGGATCTTGTTCCCGGGTGGAACTCAGTCTTTCTTTCCCAGCCAGATTTCGAAGCCGTCTATGGCGTTGGCCACACCCACAAAGAAGCCCCACTGGGTGGCCATCATGTTGCGTACACCGAAGTTGTCGCGCTCATCGAAACCCGTTTTCGTTACCTTGACCCAGCGGACCCCGTCCGCCGTCCGCCACAGGTCAAAACCCGTTCTCCCGAACAGCAGGGTTGAGAGCCACTCCCACTCGGGCGGGACCACGCCTCCAAAGAAGTCCTCGAAGTAGTCAAACACCAGTGCGTTGAAATCACAGGTGGCCACATAGAACCACCCGTCGTATTCACTCATGTACCACGTGTAGAAATTCGAAGGGTTGCCGAAGCCCTGTCCGATTCCGGAGAGAGGCTCCACCGGGTCGGGTCCCACGACACCGGCCTTCCGGGTCCTGCCCACCACGAGTTCCACATTGTCGTCCGCATCCACGCGAAGGATCTCCGTGCCCTCGATGCCCGCACCGCTTGCAAACAGCGGGGGGTAGGTGGCCGTGCCGATGTAGAGATGATCCAGAAACGGCCGCAGGGACATGAATCCGACGTTCGTGTTCCCGTACCCGCCCTCGATCACGCGAACCCAGTTGCCCGGGGCGGGGGCCGGGGATTTCCAGCACTCCGGTCCGGTCACCAAGTTCCATGTAATGGCATAGAGGAAATTGTTGAAGACCGCGAGCTGCCAGATGGCCTGGTTGTCCGGTGCGGCTGATTCGAAGATTTCGTACTCCGATGTCCCGTCCGGAACCGTTCCCCAGGTGCCGGCAAGGGTCAAGGTCGTGCTGTCATTTGCAGCAATCGTCATGGACTGACCTTCACCGGTGCCCGCGGTAATACGTACCTGCCTTCCGTTGTGCCTTAACGGATCCCACGATTTTGTGTCGTCCGCCAGAGTGCTCGCCGATGCCGCGGTTACGATCCCTGAATCGTAAACGCCGTCGTGGGTTCCGCCACCCGATGCCGCGAAACCCGTGCTGTTGGCCTGTTGCCAGCTGGCCGGGTCCGTGGAGGGGTTCGCCGAACAGAAGATCATTCCTACCTTGTCGGAAGAAACGTAGAGTTTCCCGTTGAAGACCTGTGCGCCGCGAAAGCCGCTTTGCCCTGCTACGGCCCCCATACCGGCAGGCGAGGCTTTTTCAAAATGCACACCGTCGATGCTCTTGTAGACATAGGCATCCGACAGGCCGTTCCCTGTGATGTAGAGGGCGTCATTGAACACACGGGCCCCGCGGAACCCGGCGACCTGCTCCTGGGGAGGATCCCAGGCATGCTCCCATTTCCACGTACACTTGTTCCTGTTGTACGTCCCGCGGAAAACGTGGGCGGGTGTATTGACGGCCTGATAATAGGCTTCCCAGCTGGTGAGGTCGGTGGGATCGCCCCACAGGTCGTTCGGGCACTGCCACCTGGCAGGGGGGAGAAGCTGGAACCCCGGGATCGCCAGTTCCACCCACGACATCAGGGGCGCCTGGAGACACAGGGCGTTGCCGATGGTGCCGATGTAGACCTCCGGCGTGCCGTCCCCGTCCCCGTCGAACTGTTCCATGGCCCAGGGATAGCTGTTGAGCCGGTCGTCCACGCCGGCAGCGGCGATCTTCTTGAAATCCTCCTGTTTGAGGCCTGGGTTGCACCCGAAGAGGAGTGAAACACAGAGCATGAACAGACCCAACAGTTGAAATGACTTGATCAGCATCGTCTGTCCCCTTCCCTGCTTCTTTTCATGACGAATATCCCCGATCCATCTACCCCTCAAACCCCGGAATGGTGGCTGTCTCATTTGGTATAACATATAACGGTGTTTATTTAACCATAGTTATTTTACCTTCCCCCGTACCCCCATGTCAAAGTGCTTTGCAAAAACGTCCGAGCCTTCGGATGGCCCCGGCCCCGGACAGGAAAGGCGTCTCTTCCACCATGCGGGCACGAAGTTTTCCGCTGCTCCTGCTGAACGGCAGGCGCATGTCCGGCAATCGAAACCGGGTCTGATCAACTCTGGGAGGGTGACGTTCGTTTTCATGCACCCGCTGTGGATTTCCCGGGGCGGTTGCTCGGGCAGCCCCTGAGGCACTCATTGCACGTGAGCCAGTAGTTGTACCCCGCGGTGTTGATGACCCGTTCGATCTGCTTGATCCCTTTTTCCGTCTTGAGAGCCAGTGGATAGATGGCGTGCTTCACCAGATGACCCAGGCAGTCCATCTTCCTGAAGGGCCCGTCCCTGTCCAGGGCCCCGGACGGACAGACCTTGAAGCATGCGTCGCAGTTCTCCGGGCAGGGGTCTTCCTCGAGGATCGGGTCTCCGGGAAGTTCGGCGTTGGTGACCACGGCGCCGGGGCGGAGGAGGGTGCCGTAGGCGGGCTTCGGAGTACGTCCCCGTGCTACCGAAATACGGGTTTTTTCTCAAGAATGCAGGCGCCCTGGATACGGCGCCTTTTTAAACAGCCTTCTTCAGCGGGGTTCTTTAAACACTTGTCATGGAACGACGGCCCGGATGTAGTCCGCAAGAATCCGTCCCATGTCGTCATCGATCGATCGGTCCGTGGCCCCCCACGACCAGGCGGCTGCGTAGGGGTTCGCGGCGCTGGAAAGACTCTTCTCTCTCAGCACCTCTCCTGTATTCGCGTCGATGAGTTGCACATCCATGTTTATATAGGAGGCTCCAGCCAGGGCCCCACCCCATATGCGTGCCCCGCTGCTGGCGATTCGCATCTCCGGGATGTGCCCCTTCACCAGCAGGGTGTTTTTTTCGAAAGGCCCTTCCGCCCCATAGGACCGTACCTGCTGGAAATCCCCGGCTCTCTTCAGTCGATCCACGGCACTCTGTGTGCATTCCGCGAGCATGCCCGGATAGTCCTTTTCAAAGGTCGGCGTGGTGGAGATATTCACCACAACATCCGTGTACGCAAGGGGCAGGGGCGTGTCCTGAGCGGTTCTTTCGTACCAAACTCCTTCACTTATGTCGGATGGCTCCTGTTGGACGTTCTTTCCCGAGCAGCCGTTGGATGAAATCATCAAGAAAAGGGAAACGGTACCGATCAGTAAGTAACGTAACCATTTCATGCTTTGGACTCCTTCTGGTCTGCTGGTAGATGAAATTTTTCGTCAAAACGAGGAAGAAAATAACAGTTACGGAAGGGATTTCTCTTTGAGACGAGAAGAAACTAGCATTGGGTGCAAATACGTGTCAAGAACAAGAAGAGAACAATAACACGCAGGATGGGAGGGGCCCCTTCGCAGCCACACCAACGAGTAAGGCGGGCGCTCACATCATGCCGCCCCTTTACGGGGGAGTCCCGTACCGGGGACGGATCAGCGGGCCTGCGGGGAACGGTCCTCGTCCGGGGCGGGCTCCGGCTGGTATCCAGGGGTGGCTTGGGGGTAAGTGCTAAGTAGGCACATCCTCCCTTCCCCTGGATTCCGGGTCAAGCCCGGAATGACGAAAACAAATGCCTGAGGGGTATTCCGGCAGGCCCCTAGTCCGGGGCCAACTCCTGGAGCAGCGCCTGAAACGCGGAGGACTGATCCAGGATCTTTCCGGCCCCGGCCCGCAGCCGGTCCACGTCCTCCCTCTCCAGGAAGAACGAGGTGGGGAGTTCTCTGAGGCGGGCTTGCTCCTCGTCGTCCTTCAACTGCACGAAAGACACCTCGATAAAGTGACATTCCGCTTCCGGCATGTCCAGTTCTTCCAACGATTTGTCCACGAACGTTTCCCCGAACAGCCGCTCGAGCTTTTCCGCGATGACCTGCTTCTCCTGGAACTGCTCCAGGAGCAGCTTGAGGTACTCCACCTGAGCCTTGGAAAAGCTGGACATGGGGGCCGAGTTGGCCACCTTCAGGGTCTTGGACACGCTCGGTGAGGCCGGGTCCTGGTCCCAGTTCGTCTTTGCGGAACGCTTGGCGTTGACCGTGATGATCACGATCTTCTTGACGGGGTTCCCGCCGTCGGCCCCTTCCTC
This sequence comes from uncultured Thermodesulfobacteriota bacterium, assembly GCA_964439795.1. GTDB lineage: Bacteria > Desulfobacterota > DSWW01 > DSWW01 > DSWW01 > CAYTRL01. The sequence goes on along the minus strand of CAYTRL010000116.1, from coordinate 5,443 downwards.
CTCCATGAGCTGGTTGAGCATGCGGACCACGGGCAGGAGTCCGAGATTGTCCGAGACCCCGCCGTCGATCAGGTGGATGTACGGGCGGTCCGGTGTACCGTAGCTCTGATGTTCACGGGCGAAGTTGAATTCAAAGACTTGTGCGTCCTGACTCTCAGCCGAAGGGGAGTCGCCTTCGGGCCTCTCTTCCGTCAACATGGCACTGTAGTTTTCCAGGGTGATGGGGGTGAGCAGGCCGGGGACCGCCGCCGAGGCCGCCACCGCGTACCCCAGGGGATACGGGCCCAGGTTCGAGTGGAGCAGATCGAACTGGTGCTGGGTAAAGGCAAAGCGGCATCCGCGGGACAGGTCCGTGGCGTTGATGATCAGGAACGGGCGCCGGTTTCTGGCGGTGAGGTCTTTGAAGGTGTTGTCATCGAAGATCGTCCGGTCGAACTCTTCGGCCATGAGCTCCCCCCGTCCGTAGTCGGACGACATGAGCTTGGCCTGGTTCTTCAGCGCGAACACGTTCTTGATCAGAGAGCCCTGAAGGTTCCGGTAAAGGACCCGGTCCTGGTAATCCTCGAAGATGCGGTCCCCGAACATCCCGTAGTAGCCCGAGGTGAGACTGCCCCCGGAAACGGACGAGATGATGTCCACCTCGTCCAGCAGGCGGACCCGCCGGCCCTCCCATTCGATCTCCGTGTCCCGCAGTTTCTCCAAGACCCCGTAGGAGAAGGCCGCGGCGCGCGTGCCCCCCCCGGAAAAGGTGAGCAGGACCAGGAGGCTGTCCGAGTTGTTTTCTCCCGGGGCGATGTTCTGGTACCGGTAGCCAACGTCCGAAGGCTCCGGGGCCTGCGGCTGGTTCCGCAGGGCCTTGCTGCATCCCAGCACGAAGATCATCATCAGGCAGATGCTGAAGACCCTGACAAACGGTCCCCGGATTGAAGATCCCTGCCTGCCGGTTTTCGTTGTGTCGCTGCCATTTTCATGCTTCATTTGCTTGTCCCCCGGTTTCCATCAACAACGGTTTACAACGTATGCGCCTGCCTGCGGACCGGGCGTTGTACGGAGTCCGGCATGCGGCCTGTCCGGCAGTTCGCCGGGCATCAGGCGGGTGGTTTCGATCCCAGCCGTTTCCACACAAGAAGGATGATCAACACCCCTGCCAGGACCAGCAGCAGAAGCTGGACCGTCCGGTAGAAAAGGTGATCGATCAACCCTTCCCGATCCTGGATCATCTCAGTCACGGTCTCGAGCGACTCGGATATATTTCCCAGCTGGCTCTCGGGGGAATCCAGGTCCACGGATTCCAGCTGATCCAGGACGAGTACTTCCATCTGCCACATCGACTGAAGCGGCATGTACTGCCCCAGGTAAGACATCTGGTAGGAAAGCCTTCCCATCAGGTCCTGAACCTGCTTCATGGTGCCCATCAGACCCATCTTTCCCTTCTGCTTGGCGGCCCAGGTGAAGAATTCATAGTTGTGCCCCCGGTAGAACAGGATGGATTGAAACGGGTTCTTTTTGGCCCACTGACGGATATGCTTCTGCACGCCGTTGAAATCTTTGGGATCCACGATGGTTTTGGCCATGGCCGTGAACCGCTGGAGGATCTCCTTGGTCGCCTCCACGGCGATGGCCTGGTTCTCCCCGAAGTAATCCTTACCGGCCCCCGTGGCGTAGAACTGGTTCATCTGCACGCAGAGGAGCCAGGTGGCGGGCAATGCGACCACCACGTCCATTTCCAGGATGGCCGCCCGCTGAAGGGCCATGAAAGCGTTGGTCTTCCACAGGGTGGTCCGTTTCAGTGTTTCCAGGCTGGGATCCTTGTCTGCGATGGCATCGGCCGCTTCCATGACCTGCCCCGCATAAAAATCTCCGAACGACATGAGCTTCATCCAGATCAGGTTCCGTTCGGACGCGTCAACCTTGGTGTCCATGGGAATGTCGTCCGGAGTGCCCCCCCGTACCGGCAGGGGATACAGGAGCCCGGCGATGATCAGAAGCCCGCCCAGCAGGCAGCCCACAGGATGGGACCCGGAAAAGAACCGTTTCATGGCACCCTCTTTCCAGACAAGGCAGAACCCCCTGCCCGGCCTTGGCAAGTAAACGAAACACGAAGGACAAGGAATGGGGTACGTTTTCCCCAACCAAGCCTATCGATCGACAGCATGTGAAAAAAAGTTGAATAACAACTTTAGGGAAGGCAATAAATAATTCAGGTAGAGGACGGACGGAAAGCCAAGGGGGTAATCCGGGGAGGCACAGAGTTGGAGATTGCGAGCGAAGTCGAAGATTGCGAACGAAGTGAAGCAACCCCCCGCCGCAGTGGGTAATTCCCTGCTGCGCCATGGTGCCGCGTCGCCTTCGGCTCCTCGCAATATCCGTACGATACATTCTCGTGTTTTCGCCGACGTGTACACAGCTGCGATTCCTGGAGATTCTTGCCCGTCATTCCGGGCTCGACCCGGAATCCAGGGGAGAGGAGAGGGAGGTTCTGTGGCATCCCCCCTGGCACCCCTGGATCCCGGCTTCCGAGGGTGTCGAAAAATGCCTTTCTTCCGTCATGCCAGCCCCGGATCAGAGTCCGGGGCTGGCTCCGGCCGGCATCCAGAAGTGCTTCTGAACTGTGGATCCCGGATCAAGTCCGGGATGACAGATAAGCAACGATGCCTCGTTTATAGACACCCTCTTCCGCCGGGATGACGGCAGATAGTGCTTTTTGAACAGCCTGCCCCAAAGGACGAATTCAACGGCCCGCTAGAACAGGCCCTTCCTCTTCTCCAACCCCTCCCGGATCATCCCCTTCACCCGCTCACGTACCTGATGAGCGAGCTTGCGAACCGTTTCCGGGTTCCGGACCGTTGACGGCGGGTATTTCCGGTAGAAGTGGAACGGCTTTCCATAATAGAGGTAGTACTTGGTGGGCACCGGGAACGGCCCCAGCCAGGGCCAGAAGAAGGTGAGCGGGAAGTAAGGAAAACCCAGGGTCCGGGCCACGGGCTTGATGTCCAGGACCATGGGGTACTGCTCCTCCCCACCGATGACCGCGGTGGGCACCACGGGGACCCGGTAGGTTAGGCTCAGCTCCACGAACCCCACGTTGAACGGCCGCAGCCGGTAACGCTCCCAGATCAGCTTCCCCGTACCCCGGGGCTTTCAAGTGACGTGATCGCGCCCCGGTTCCCGGCACCTTTGACTTTATGCCCCCCTTGTGTCAGTTTCGGATATTTGTAGACCGTCGGGGCGCTCAATCCCCTTAATAGGTGTTGAAAAAATCCATTTGGGCAGGCTGTTCACAATTCCGTATTTGTTTTACATTGGTACGGAATTGGATGCGTCACCCGGAGGGCTGACGCACCCGCAAGGGCGAGGGCCGTGGTCGGCCCGAGTCTAAAAGGTTTAGGTGCAAGGCGCGCGCAATCCCGAGGATTGAGGCGTACTTCAGAAGTACGTTGATTGACGAGAGATAAGCGGAACGCAGCAGATGAGCCTTTTTCAACAGCCTGGTAACCCCAGAATCCAACCCCCCAAAAGATCAGGAGGAACTCTGAAATGAAGGAATGCGTAGTTGTTGACGGCGTCAGGACCGCCAATGCCCGAGCCCACGCGGAAAAGGGCTGGTTTCGAAACGTTCTTCCGACCGACATGGCGATCGCGGTCTACAAGGCCCTGTTCGAACGGAACCCCAAGGTGAACCCCGAGGACGTGGAGGCCGTGTTCTGCGGCACGGCCAACCAGGCGGGCAAACAGAACGACATTGCACGGCTGGCTTGGCTCTGTGGGGGGTTCCCGGAAAGTGTGGCCACCAACGGCATCGGCCAGCAGTGCCCCTCCGGCATGGCCGCCGTAGAACACGCGGCCCGGGCCATCATGTGCGGTGAAGGGGATATTTACATCGCATCCGGCGTGGAGGACATGGAAAAGGTGCCCATGGCCTTCAGCATGGAGTTCGCCCCCAGCCTCGCGGAGCGGTACAACCCGGCCGAGATTCCCATGGGAAACACGGCCGAGAAGGTGGCCAAGCAGTACAAGGTGAACCGGGTGGACCAGGAGAACATGGCGTTCTGGAGCCACAAGAAGGCCCACGAGGCCGCCGAGGCGGGCAAGTTCAAGGACGAGATCGTCCCCATCGAGGGTGAGCAGGAGGACGGGACCAAGTTCGTGGTGGACAAGGACCAGTGGGTGCGGGCCAGCATCTCCATGGAAAAGATGGCCACAATGAACCCGGCCTTCGACCCGCTGGAGGGCACCGTCACCGCGGCCACCTCGTCACCACTCACGGCCGGGGCGGCGGCCCTGCTCCTCATGAGCCGGGACAAGGCCGACGAGCTGGGCCTGTCCTACCACCTGAAGTATGTGAGGGGCGTCATGGCCGGCTGCGACCCCACCATGATGGGGATCGGCCCGGTGCCCGCGGCCAAGAAGCTCCTGGCCCGTTCCAACCTCACGGTGAAGGACATCGGCGTGTGGGAACTCAACGAGGCCTTTGCCAGCCAGAGCCTTGCCTGCATGCGGGAGCTGGGCATCGCGGAAAACGCCCCCTTTGATAACGTGAACATCTGGGGCGGCGCCCTGGCCCTGGGTCATCCCCTGGGCGAGTCCGGCGCCCGGATCCTGGTCACCCTGAACAGCATCATGAAGACGGACTGCAAGGACGCCAAGTACGGTGTGGGCATGCTCTGCGGCGGTTTCGGAAACGCCAACGCCAGCCTGTGGCAGAACGTGAACAAGTAAGAAGCCGTCTCCGGGGAAGGGGAACCCTTCTCATCCGGCGAACAGAAAGGGGGGGGGAGCCTGAGGCTTCCCCCCTTTTCTGTCTGCAGCAGGCCCCTGGCGGATGTGCCTGCACACGCTGCTCAACCGAGGAGTTCACGCACGGCGGAAGCGATGCGGTCCGTATCCGGCACGCTCAGGGTTTCCAGGGAACGGTTGTACGGGATGGGGTTGTCCGTTGCGCCCAGGCGGACCGGCGGGGCTCGGAGAATACCGTGGGCCGCGGTGGCCACGCGGGCAACCACCTCGGCACCCCAGCCGCCGCGGACAGGACCTTCTTCCACGGTGAGCAGCCGCCCGGTCCTGGCCACCGATTCGAGAACCGTATTTGTGTCCAGAGGGGAGAGCGTGCGGAGATCGATCACCTCCACTTCGATCCCTTCCTCAGCGAGCAGTGCTGCCGCCTCCAGGCTCAAGTTGAGCGTGTACAAAAGCGACACCACGGTGATGTCCGCCCCGGACCTCTTGATGTCGGCTTTACCGAAGGGGATCCATTCTTCCTGCTCCGGAACGTCACCTTCCGCAAGGTAGAGAAGTTTATGTTCGAAGAACAGTACCGGGTTGTCGCTGCGGATGGCGGTCTTCAAAAGACCACGGCAGTCCCTCGGCGTGCCGGGAGCAGCGATGATGAGTCCCGGAATGCTCATGAGAAGGGACTCGAGGCTCTGGGAGTGCTGCGCGGCCA
>CAYTRL010000115.1:0-14410 GCA_964439795.1 uncultured Thermodesulfobacteriota bacterium | reverse complement strand
GTGCGCGCCGTATAAGATGACGCGGTCCCCCTCCTAGAAGATTGTTGCCTGGTCGGAGTACAAGAGGATTGCGGCCCCTGCCAAGAATAAGGTTGCCCGCGCCCCGGCCAAGCGGAAGGCGGCCCCCGCTCGGAAACCCGTCGCCGTTGCAAAGAAAAAAACGTCTGCGTCCACCGGGATAAAGACCGTCCGGTCTTCAGGGAACAGAGGGTCCGGCAGCCGTAAGAGGAACGTACTGATCACCGGCGTGACCGGAACGCTGGGCAGCCGGCTGGCTGAAGCCCTCTACTACGACAAGAACGTGGGGATCATCATCGGGGCCGCCCGGGGAGCCAAACCATACTACTTCAACCAGTTCGATACGAAACGGTTCATCTACAAGAACATGAACATCCTGAAGAGCCGGGACCTGACCAACCTGTTTCTGGCCGCCGATTTCAAGGATGCGCAGATCAACACGGTGGTGCACCTGGCCTTCTTCAACCGGGTGTCCAAGTCCAAGCAGAAGGGGTCCTTTCACAGCTTGAACGTGGAGGGGACCAGCAACCTGCTGGACAAGTGCATCGAGTCCGGCTCCGTGAACAAGTTCATCTTCAAGTCCAGCGACGTGGTGTACAAGATCCGGCCGCACAACCCCATCTACCTGGACGAGAACGCAGACCTGAATTTCGACACGGACGTGGATCCCTGGATCAAGGACCGCGTGGACGCGGACATGATCTGCCAGTCCAAGATGGACAGCAAAGGGGTCAATATCATGATCCTGCGGTTTTCCAACATCATCGGCCGGATGGTGAGCAGCCAGCTCAACGCCTACTTCGACTCCCCCCTGGTCTTCAAGGCCATGGGGTTCAATCCGCTCATCAACCTGATCCACATGGAGGATGTGGTGTCCGCCATCCAGTCGGCCATCCACAAGAAAGTGAAGGGGATCTACAACATCGCCGGCGCGGACACCGCTCCCATCTCAACCTTTTCCGAGATCAACCGCTCCCGTATGCACTCCCTGCCCGAGCCTTTCCTGGGCCCGGTGAACACCGTGATGCGCAAGCTGGGCATGACCCAGTACTACTACTCGGTGGACAAGGACCGTCTGAAGTACAGCGTGCTGCTGGATACGCGAAAGGCCACGAAGCTGCTGGATTTCAGGCCCCGGAGCCACGTCTATTTCGAAGGGGGCGGGGAAGAGGTCTGAAGCAGGGCACGGACCGAACGGCACACCGACCCGATCTTCCCAGGTTGGAAGGCAAGGATTCTGTGTTTTCCGTCATTCCGGACCTGATCCTTTGACCCCCCTGATCCGGAATCCAGGGGAGAGGAGAGGGAGACCCTGTGGCATCCCCCCTATGGCCACCCCTGGATCCCGGCTTTCGCCGGGATGACAGCAAGGTGGAGTTTTTCAACACCTAGTAATCCTGCTGGAACGGGGACCGGCCGGCGTGGTGGCCGTCAAGGGATGTCTTTCCGCAGCGGGGCCGGAATGCCGGATTCACAGGGCACCCCGGTGGCGCACAACCCGCAACCGTAAATGAAAATATGATAGTGCCGGTTGCAGTGCTTCAGGGACCGGGCCACCTGCTGGTAGCAGGCTTCCTTGTCGTGCGCCTTTTCCGCATCGATGGCGTCCACCGGGCACCGCCTCGCGCATTTGAGGCACTTGCGGCCCTGGTAATGGAGGCAGTAGGCGTGGATGTCGTCCGGGCGACGCCGGTTGGGGGTGAGCCTCCGGTTCACCACGAAGCTCCCAAGACGGTGCGCGCACCCTTTTTCGGTGATCAGGAAATCGTGGATGCCGAAGGTGCCCAGCCCGGCGGCGTACGCCATGTGCCGGTGGGACCAGGGAGATGCCCAGCCTGCTCCTGGATACCTTTTTTTGTTGAACCGCGGGGTCACGTCCGGTGATACGGCAAGGATGCCGCGGCTCATAAGGTCGGTGACGATCTCACGCACGAACCTCTGGCTGAAGAACTCTCCGTGCAGGCGTGCCTGGGCCCATCGCTCCGATGGCCATCCGGTGGCGGCCGCGTTTTCCTTCTTGATCTTCTTCGTAAACGGCATCACGAACGACACCACGCTCAGGTCCCCGGCCGGGGGCGGCTCCACCCCGTTCTTTTCCGCCTGCCACGCCATGATTTCCCAGGGAGTGAAGTGGTGGGGGCCCACCACTTCCCGGAAACGCTGGAAGATCGGGTCGTCGCCCCGGATAAAACCAACCAGCGGTTCCTCGTAGATGGGCTCACCGAAGAACGGGTACTCCATGGCGTTTTCCGGGTGAAGGGCGATCTTCTCCTGCAGGGCCGCTGTAAACCACTCTTCATCCGGTGGCCCCTCCGCGGGCACCGGCGGGGCGGCACGGTTCAGACGGGGCTGATCGGGAAAGAACAGGCCCCGCATCTCGCCGATGGCGTTCTTCATCCCCTCGATATCCGAGAGAAAGGAGAAACGGCGGTATCGATCCTTCATCCTTTTTCGCTGGCCCATAACGAGACCCTCAACGGTTGTTGTCTCGGGCAACGTAATCCGCTTGCGAAAACCTTACCCGGGATCATACCGTGAGCTGGCCAGGACCTCCAGCGGGGAACACGGAACCGGTGGTGTCGGCCGGGTGCGTCTCACGGCAGGGGGTTCCTCATGCGCCGCCGCTTCCGGACCTTTTTGCCATGCTGTTTCAGATGGAGGTTTTCCAGCATGGTCTGCGTGACCCGCTCCCGCAGGGGGTTCAAGCGCTCCTGTGGGGCGTCTTCCAGCAGGTTCCCGGCCAGTTCCTGGAGGAACGGATCCCAGCACTGTGAGGGGCATGCATACAGGCGGTCCAGGATCCGGATGATCTCCCGGGAGCCCGGGCCGGATTCGTCCAGGGCTTCCTGCACGCGATCGATCTGTTGCGGCTCGTACCGGATCGTATTCCGGAGGTCCGTGAGGAAGCGGTCCGTGAGGTGTTCCCGTACACGGGATGCCTCGGCCAGCGCACCATCCACCCGGTGGTGGATCTCTTCCATCCGCTCCAGATACCGCCTCTCTTCGGGGGTGCCGGGCTTGCCCGCCGGCTTCCTGAGCCCCTGCACGTCCTCCGGCAGGAGATCGATCACCTCACCCACGCGAAAGACCACGGGCACACCGGTCTGAACGTTCGACGAACCCTTGCAGGCCATGGACGACGTGCCCTCGATCCCGATGTTTACGATGTGCACGGGGACGTTTTCCCCCTGCTCCAGTATCTTCAGGGCCACGTCCAGGGCCAGGTAGGCCAGTCCCTTCCGCAGGTGGCCCATGTCGTCCCCGGCTCCGCGAGGAGAGAAGGTGGTGTAGTAGCCGGCATCCCGTCTCGTGCCGTCCCGGTCCAGGTGGGGCAATGCACGGGTGCCCTGCGGGAAGATGGCGATCTCGATCGGCTTCTCCACCACGAACCGTGCGGCCCGCGACAGGGTGTCCAGGCCCTTTCCGCTCTTCCTGCGCTCGATGAAGACCATGTCCACCGTCTCGATCAGCCTGCCCACGCCCAGCAGCTCGTAGACGATGATGTTGTCCACGAAGTGGTCCTTGGCCGTCACGAACCGGGGACGAACCCCCCGGCCGGAAGGGAGGCGCACCGCGCTCAAGGCGAAGAAGGTCATGACGAAGTCCATGTGCGATTTGTGGTTGAAGCTCAACAGGATTTTGCCTTCCAGCGCTTCGATCTTCTCCCACCCTTCCATCCGGAACGACGCTCCCAGGGTCTCCAGGGTGCGTTTTCCCCACATGGTGGCCATGCAGTCAAAGATTTCGCGGGCACTCTCCGGCCCCAGGTACTTCAAATTCCTCAGGCAGATGTGGGCCAGGTGGGCCGTGTCCCAGAGCGCCTTGACAAGAAGCCGGGGCGACCGTTTCGGGGCCTTTTCCCCGGAGAAGTCCATTCCCCCGGGATGCACTTCCTCCTGCTCCACGGGGTCGGGGAGACGGTAGGGGATGGGTCCGAGGAGCTGGTAGAACCACTCAAAGAACACGCCCGGAGCCAACCGGGGGTTGGTGCGAAGGAACTCGGCGATCTTGAGACTGGCGAAGATGAACCGCTGGTGGGAGACCACGCTCAGGAAGGTGATCACGGCGGGAACCGCCATCCGGGAAGCGTTTTGAGAGGTCATCTCCCCCACCCACAGGGCCCGTACGATCAGAAACAGGAGATAGGCTGCATAGCCCACCCCGATGGTGCAGTTCCGGGGAACCGCCACCGCATACTCCAGGACCCCCACCTTCTGGTTGGTGCGGCTCCACAGGGAGCCCAGCGTCTTGTCCCAGGTCTGGATCACGATGCGGGGGAGGCTCAGCCCGAAGCGTTTGGCCGGGTAACGGATGAACGCTTCCAGGAAGCCCAGGACCCACTTGAAGATCATCCCCACGCACAGTGCCAGGGGCGCCAGATACAGGGTGCCGACGAAGATGTACCAGAGAGCCATGGCAAGAATCCTTTTTTCGTTCGTACAGCCGGCGTCCGGAATTGTCTGGTTTGACTGGATTCCGGGTCAACAGGGTCGATTATTGTACTTGTGGGGTATCTTTCAATGCTTTGGGTAATGTGCCCAATAGTGGAGATTGCGAGCGAAGTCGAAGATCGCGAACGGCATGACGTGTTCTCCCGTCTCCACAGGTCATCCGGCGTCGGGGACTATCATTAAAGAGTGACGCGACCCCCCGGCCCAGTGGGGAATTCCCTTCCGGCGCCGGGAGATTGCCGCGTCGCCTGCGGCTCCTCGCAACATTCGCCCTGATAAGACCGGCGGCATCAATTTATCGACCCCCCTTCAAGCCCGGAATGACGAAAGCACACAGGATCTTTGTTTGTCAACAACCTAGGAGAGGGTTGTTTCCTCCTCGGGCACTTGTTCGCCCTGCAAGGGGTCCTTGCTCGTCGGCCTTTGCGGAGGTGTAGCCTCCCGGACGGTCCGCAGGGGGGAAGGACCGGATCGATTGAACATGCCGAGAAGCCGGGCGATGGGGATGCGCCCGTTTTTTCCCCCGTTCCCTCTGTACGCCTCCGCGCTGCCTTTCTCGTGTCGAGCCGGCGCGGTCTTCGCGTCACGGGCGAAGCGGGTGTGCACCTCGTAGGCAAAGTTGTCCAGCAGTTCCGGGTCCACGGGCTCTCCGTTCAGGGAAAGGGTCAGAGGGATGAGCCCTTTCTGTTCGGCCACGTGAAAGAACTGTGCCTCGGCGACCTTGGTGGGCATGCACTCCAGGGGCCCCACGTTCACCACGCCGAGGATCTCCCCATGCCGGTACTCGTGGATGGGGCCCCCCAGGGTGAGTACGGCCTCACCGTGCAGGTCGATGCTGAGGTACGGCTCCACGGCCGCCAGCGTGTCGTCCACCCGGAGCCGGGAGGGCCAGCGCAGCACGGGATGCACCGTGTTGTAGAGTCTCTCCAGGACCCGGCGTTTGACGCTCGCGGTGAGCCGTTCGGCAAGGCGGGAGCGGGGTTCCTCATGACGTCCCTCGGAGAGCTTCACGGTGTTTACCCAGTCGACGTATTCGATGAATTCACTGAAGGGGGCGAACTTGACCCGCAGACCCCGTTCCTCCAGACGGTCGATGACGAAGTCGTTGGTAAACGGGTCACACCGGACGTAGATCTCTCCCACCACGGCCACCGTGGGCACCTGCCGCCCGAAATCCTTCACCGCTGCGAAGTCGGAGGCCGCACGGGCCAACAGGGGCCTGAGGCCGAACAGATCTCCTGCCACCCGTGCCAGGCCCTCGGGGAGGCCGGGGGCGGGCGATGACTCCAGCAGGGTGGTCACCCGCCGGTAATATGCGTCGTAGACCCGCCGGGCGGCCCCGCTTCTCGTCTCCACGGGCCGCACGTCGTGCAGCATGGCCTCCAGGAGATCGGCCGCCACGAACGCGGCCCATATGCGCAACGCGGCCCCGGTACTGATCCCCTGGAAGAAGTCGCTCTCCGGTTGGGACACCACGCGGACCCGGTCTTTCCACCCGAGCATCTCGAAGATCACCTTGTCCAGGAGGTTGTACATGCCGAAGCGGCAGGGGCCTTTTGTGGCGGGCATGAAGAAGGCGTACCGATCGCCGTCGCCTCCGGCCCGGATCCGCTGCAGTACGCTTCCCAGGGTTACCGTCATGGGGATGCATTCCTTGCCTGAGGTGTATTTTCGGCCGTACCGGACGGCGTCGTGGTCCGGCATGGGCAGGGCCTCGGCACGGATCCCTTCCGCCTGCAGACCGGCCGCCGCCACCGGTGCGTTCGGGCCCATGGCGGGAATGAGAAGGCGGTGGCCGCTCCGTTTCACGTCCTCCAGCGTGAAGATGTCCTGCTCCAGGGATGTGAGCTGCTTCTGTGGCCTGGCGGAGGAGGCGTGACCGGCCCGCCGGTCCATCTCCACGCAATACAGGAACGCCTCGATCCGGGTCTTGGTCCCCGCGTCCCCGGAGTGGCCGTCGGTCTCGATGACGGCGAACGGCTTTCCGTCCATGATGTACGCATAGAAATGAAGGTTGAAGCTGTCCGGCCCGCAGGAGTAGTTGGAGCAGAAGAGGCTGTAGACCCCCGGGGTTGCACGGATCTGGTGGCTCACGCGCAGGTTGGTCTGGCTGTACCCCCAGAACATGTCCCGGAAGACCGGTACGCCGCTTTCGACCGGGCAGCAGTCCACCGGGATAGCGATGGCCCCCTGCTCCCGCAGGAGGGCGGGGACGTTGGCGTTCAGGACGTCGTTGTAGATGGTGTAGGCCCGGCCCAGGACCACCACCGGCACCACGTCCTTCTCCCGGCAGAACGCCAGCGTTTCCTGGCCGACACGCAGGCAGTGGGTCTGGAACGCCTCCTGGACCTTCCGCGCCCGCCGATAGGCCATGCGCCAGAGGGGGCCCCTGACGCCCAGCAGCAACGCGGTGCGCCGACAGCTCTCCCGGAAAAGTTTGGAGCCCAGGTTGCCCGGCCCCATGTCGATGACCGGGGCCACGATCCGGGTCTTTGCCCGGTCCCCCAGGTTCAGACGGAGCAGGTCCGGGGCGGCCTGGGCCAGGGGGCAGGTGGTGGAAACCGCTTCATCCTTCACCCGGGGCAGGTCCCGTAGCATGGGAAGAAGCAGAACATCGGGCTGCAACTCCAGCAGTTCGCTTACCACGCCGCTGAACAGCTGCATGGGGGCGCAGTAAGGTACGTTGGATTCCTCGATGCCCCTTTTAAGGATCTTCCGGTCCGCACCGGTGCAGACCTGCAGGTCGAAGCCGAGTTCCCGCACGAAGGAGGCGAAGAAGGGAAACAGGTTTTTCAGCACGAACTCGTCGGTCACGGCTACCGTCGCGCGCCCGGGGCGGGCACCGGCCGGGGCGTCGATGATCGACTGTATGAAGGCCTGACGCTCCCGGAACGGATCCGGGGCTTGATCCGGCAGCTTCTTCCTGCCGGTTCCCCGGTCGTACATGGAACAGTTTCCACCCCAAAGGAACGTCTGTTTCTGTCCGGCGACCCGGGTGGTCAGCCGGTCGATCCGGCACCGGTTTCCAGGGCCGCCGCATCCCCGGCTGGATGAACACCGGAACATGTCTTTCTTCAGCAGCTTGGTTTCCAGGAAGCGGGAAGGATCCAACCCGGGTTCGGTCCCGTCCAGGCCGAGTTCCTGTTGCGCCAGCAGGGCGATGCCCAGGGCCCCCACGGTGCCCGGGTCGGGGGGGACCACCACGTCCCGGCCTGTCTGGCGAGCCACGCTGGCGGCCAGGGCGTCGGAGGCGAACGGCATGCCCTGGCAGAAGATCCGGTTGCCCACGGACCGGTTTCCCTTCACCCGGTTCAAGTAGTTCTGGACAATCGAGTCGTAGATCCCGGCCAGGATCGTTTGCTGGTCGTAGCCCGCGGAGAGGGCCGCGTCGATGATTTCCGCCATGAACACGGAACAGTGCTGTCCCAGGGAGATGCCCCGGTCCGCCTCCATGGCGAGCCGGCTCATCTGCACCACGTCCCTCACCTCGGCGAACTTCTTGCCCTGTTCCTCGATGAAAGACCCCGTGCCTGCGCTGCAGGCCTCGTTCATGGCCGCATCGAACACCTGGCCGCCGTTCAGACGGATGTACTTGGCGTCCTGACCCCCGATTTCGAAGATGGTGTCCACCTCCGGGTCGTGGTAGGTTGCGCCCCGGGCGTGGGCCGCGATCTCGTTCAGGATGTACACGGTCCGGGTGTCGTAACAGCTGGACAGGAGCGACCCCACGATCTCCCGGCCCGAACCCGTGACCCCGAAGCCCAGCAGAAAATGCCGGTCTCCGCACTCCTCCTGAAAACGGCGCATCATGGCCCGTGCGGCGCCCACTGGGTCTCCGCTGGTATTCCGGTACGTCTCCCAGCAGGGTTCCCTGCGGAGGATGTCCAGTGCGACCGCCTTGGACCCGGTGGATCCCATGTCGAACCCCAGCAGGAGCTTTCGGGGACCTCCGGCCAGGGTCGGCGCGGGCCGGGAAAGCCGGTGGACCCTTCCGAGCGCTTCCCGCAGGGCGGGCACCTCCTCGAAAGAGGCCTCCTTTCGGGGGGCGGGAAGATCCGCCATATCAGGCCGTGAAAGCCGGCGGCGGGCCGCCTCGGCCGCCGCTCCGAAGGCATCCAGAAAGAGCAGGTCCACCCCCTCCGGTTCCACAAGCTCCATGCCGTGTTCGGCGAGGAAGCGGCGGAAATGGTCATGGATGCGCGATGCCCGGCTGACCCCGCCGGTCAGGAGAACCCTGGGAGGAGACAGCCTAGGTTTGATCAGCACCTGGACATTTTCACAAATCGCATCGTAGAGGCCCGCCAGGATCCTTTCGCGCTCCTGTCCCTGGTTGGCCAGATGGGTCATGTCGGTTTTCAGGATCACGGGACAGCGTCCGGACAGGGGTGCCGGGTTTTGGGTTTCCGCGCAGAGCCTTCCGGCCTCCTCCACGGACAAGTCGAACCGCTCCACGAGCTGTCGAAGGAAATTCCCCGTCCCCTGGGAGCACCGGCTGTTTTCCCGGAACACCGAGCTGCCTCCCTCCCGTCTTTCCAGCACGGAAAACCCCCTGCTCCCGATGGAGACCAGGGTGACAGGACCCTCTGATGGAAGGAGCAGGTCGAGGCCTGAAGCTTGCGCGCCCTTTGTGGGGATCTTCTCCAGCCGGAGGATCCCTCCCAGCCGTCCCGTAACGGCCGCACCTGCTACGGACCGCCATCTCAGATCGCGAAGAGCGCGGATGGCCGACCTTGCCGGGTCCTTCCGGTGCTCTACCAGCACCTTTTTTCCGGGATGAAGACCCTTCTCGTCTTCGATCAGTTCCGCGATCTTTACCGTTTCCGCTCCGATATCGATGCCCAGATAGGTTTTTTTCATGATGTGGATTCTCGGACTCCCTGAATGAGGTTGGAAAATGGGTCAAGCCTGTCAGACTACTATGCCCACGGAGGGAATATTGTCAATCGATATGGATAATAAATAGATAAAATGTCCGCATGGAAGGTAGAACCGTAGCGGCTAATACTCATCGTCGTACAGTGGATAACGTACCGTACGGATATTGCGAGGAGCGGCCAGAGGCCGCGACGTGTCAATCTCCCGGGATAAAAAGCGTAACGGGGCCGGGGGATTGCCGCGCTTCGCTCGCAATATCCCCCCTGGAGCGGCATGGAATTCGGGACCGTATTGCACCGGCCTGTCAAAACTGCCGCAGGGCGGGCCGGCCTATGGGAAAGACGCTGAAACCGATGTCGTACAGGTGCTTATGGGGCAGGATGTTCCGGCCGTCGAACACAAAGGCCGGCTTTTCCATGGAATCGTAGATCCGCTGATAATCCAGGTCGCGGTACAGGTCCCACTCCGTGACCACCGCGATGGCGTGCGCCTCTTGCGCGGCCCGGTAGGGGTCCGGCTCGTACTCGATGGCATCCCCCGCGTCCTTCATATCCCGGCGGGCGTTGTCCAGCGCCTTGGGGTCGGTGACCACGACCCGGGCCTGCTCGTCGAGCAGTTTCCGGGCGATGCAGATCCCGGGGGATTCCCGGGTGTCGCCGGTGTCTTTCTTGAATGCAAACCCGAAGAGGGTGATGCGCTTGCCGGCCACGGTGTTGAACATCTCGTGGAGCATGGTCCTCACGAAGCGGTTTTCCTGGTACTCGTTGATCATCAACACGCTCTGCCAGTACTGTGCGATTTCGTTAAGACCGTAAAACTCGCAGATGTAGACCAGGTTGAGAATATCCTTCTTGAAACAGGACCCCCCGAACCCCACGCTGGCGTTGAGGAACCGGGACCCGATCCGTTGGTCCATACCGATGGCCCGGGCCACTTCCGTGATGTCCGCGCGGGTCCGCTCGCAAAGCACGGAAATGCTGTTGATGGACGAGATCCGCTGGGCGAGAAATGCGTTGGCCGCCAGCTTGGACAGTTCCGCGCTCCACACGTTGCTTGTGAGGATCTTTTCCCGGGGGATCCAGTTGGCGTAGATGTCCACGATCTGTTTGCGGGCCTTCAGCCCGTTTTCCGTCTCGCGCGAACCGATCAGAATCCGGTCCGGGTTCTCGAGATCGCTGACTGCGGTCCCTTCGGCGAGAAACTCGGGGTTGGAGAGCACTTCGAAGTTCACATCTTTTCCGCTGTTGTTCAGGATGCGTTCCATGGCCTTGGCCGTCCGCACAGGCAGCGTGCTCTTTTCCACGATGATCTTGTCGTGCTCGGATGCCTGCAGGATGCTGCGTGCGGTCTTTTCCCAGTACTGGAGATCCGCGGCCTTTCCCGCCCCCTCCCCGAACGTCTTGGTGGGGGTGTTCACCGACACGAAGATGATGTCGGCCTCGCGGATGCAGCCGGGGATGTCTGTGGAGAAGAACAGGTTCCGGTCGCGTGCCTCCCGGACGAGCCGGAGCAGACCCGGTTCGTAGATCGGTAGTTGATCGGTCTGCCAGGCCGCGATCTTCTCCTGGTTGATGTCCACAAGGGTCACCTTGTACTGCGGGCACCGGGCGGCGATCATGGCCATGGTGGGCCCGCCCACGTAACCGGCGCCGATACACAGGATCCGTTTCTCGAATTCCAGGGACATGATTTGTCTTTCCTTGATGAGATATGAGGCGATGCTCAGGCGCTTGCGTTCTCGTTCAGGATGACGGCGAATTCCTTTTCGGAGGGGTTCGGAGGCACCATTTTGTCAAGAGTCCTTTCTGTAGTCTGAAGGCCGCCGGGGGAGGACTTCCTATTCTTTCTTATCATAAAAATATATTTCGTCCAACGTGAAAACTCGGGGCAGGGTGCGGTTTCTTTTCTGGAGAAAAACGTGTACAAAAGGGTTCCTCGCGTTATTGTCCGTCCAACTCCTTCCGTGATTCCGGCAAGATTGGGGCGCAGCGGCGCCACAGGAGAAGAGAATGAATACATACATCCGTTGGATGCAGGAAGTAGGGCCCGACCCTGACGGGGAAGAGGGTGAGGAGGTCCGCCTGCTCTGTGCCCTTCAGCAGGAGGAGTTTCCGGTACCGCCGGGTTTCATCGTCCTGCCCGCGGCGTACGAGGGGTTTCTTCAGGACCACGGCCTTGTACAGAAGGGGAGAACCGAACTGGGGCAACCGCACTCCCTTCCACCGGAAGAACTCGAGACCCGGCTGGAAACGTTCCGAAAGGTTTTTCTGGAGGCGGAGTTGGCCCCGCAACTGGTCACGGATCTCCAGGACGCCTTCCGCCGCCTGCAGGAAGAAGATGCGGACGGGACTTTCCCGGTAACGGTCCGTCCCTTTCTCCTTCCGGAAGTCACCGGCCTTCCCCTGGGGTCCCTTGCCTGGGATCTTCTTTACGACGTCCGGGACCCGGCGCGGTTGCTGTCAGCCCTGCGGCATGCCTGGATGTGGGCCTGGTCCAGGGACCTGTTTGCCGGGTGCACCGCTTCCGATGTGGACCCGCTGACTGTGCGGATTGTTCTCGGGGTACAGCGGTTCGTCCTGCCACGCGTGGGGGGGGCGTTTTTCCCCTGCAGCGGTTCGGATGCTGCGAAACCGGAAATGGTGATCGAAGCATGCTGGGGCATGGGGGAGGCCGTGCTGCTGGACGGATTCGATGTGGACCGGTTCGTGCTTCAGGATGCGCCCCTGGTCCTGCTGGAGCAGAACGTGGGGAGCAAGGAGAAGAAGCTGGTTCCACATCCGGAGGGACAGCCCGGACTGCAGGAAGTGGCGGTGCCGGAGGAGATGGCGGAGATGCCGTGCCTGGGCTGGGAACAGATCCAGGAGATTGCCGAGACGGGTCGGGCGGTGGAAAAGATCGCGGGCAACAGCCGGGAGATGCGTTGGGCCTACGAGAACGGAGATCTCTTCCTTCTGCGGGCGCCTGCCGTTCACGGTGCCGTACGGCAGGAAACGCCTGCACCGGTGCCCGAAGAACCGGAGGCAAGCGGGCCGCCGGAACGTGCGGAAGCAGGGAGTGCTGTTCCCCGCGCCGACGGCCCGGTCCAGGTGGAGGTGGAGGTTTCCGGGCCGGAAGACGGGAACGGGCGAATCGCGAAAGAAGACGCCGACACCGGGGAGGATCTTCATGCCGACCGAGACGAACCGGCTGTGACGGAAGCCAGCGGGCTGAAGACTTCAACGGAGATCGAGCCGGAAGGAAATGCTATGGAGAAAATGCCGGAGGAATCGAGTCCGCAGCTCTCTTCCATACACTTTCCCACGGAACGCTATCCCGGATGGAGCCTTTCCTGGCGGGAAAGGGTTCGGGCCGAGCTTCTCGCTTCCCTGTTCCGTTCCGTACGCAAGAAGAAGGGGCAGGGGGGTGCGGTTCGGGACCGGGAAGAGTTCAGCCACCGGCACACGGGCAGCCGCTACTGGAACGAGAGCTACTATTTCAACTTCAGCGACCCGGAGCGGAAAATCGGTGGATTCACCCGGATCGGGATGGTGCCGAACCAGGACATGGTCATCGGCATCCTTTACCTTTTTCTGCCGGACGGCGGCATCCTCATGTTGACCCAGACGGAACCCTGCCGGGCGAGCCGGGACAAGGTGTCCGCCGGACTGCTCCAGTACGAGCGGGTGCACCCCCTCTGGAGCTGGCGGATCCGGTTCCAGGGGAACATGCTCTACCTGGCCGATCCCGCCGAGCTGCCCTCCCTGCTGGCGGCATCCCCTGACGAGATGGCGGAAAAAAACCTCACCTTCCGGGATGCCTCGGTGGACCTCCTGTTCCGGGGCTGGTCTCCGTGTCATGATTTCAAGGGTGCGGACCCACGGTTCATTGCCGACCGGTTCGTGGCTTCCGGGTCCCGAGTCCGGGACCTGCAGGCCGTATCCAAGGTGGCTTCGGAGCACTATGAACAGGTGGGAGGTTGGCAGGGAGAGATCGTGGTGGACGGACGAAGGATGGACGTGAACGGATCCGGTCACCGGGACCACAGCTGGGGAGACCGGGACTGGAAAGCGCCCGGCAAATGGACATGGCTCACGGCGCAGTTCGGTGACGCGTTCGGTTTCAACCTGAGCCGGGTGGTGATCCGGAGCCTGGACCTGTTCAACGGGTATGTCTGCCGTTCGGGAAAGAACTATCCTTTGCGGCACGCCTGGCTGGACACCGAATTCGAGAAGGACGGTCTGACGCAGAAGCGAATTCTCCTGCGCATCCTGGACACCAGCGGCTGGGAAGCAGAAATCGAGGGACGGCCGCAAATCGTTGTGCCCCTGGTCCTCCAGGACGGGGAAGACCGGACCCTGGTCAACGAGGCGTTCACGGCCTATCGATGGAAAGGCCGGGCCGGGTACGGTATTTCAGAGTATCTCCACCAGCTGGGGACTGCCGGGTGAAAGCCGTAAATTCGACAGTGTCCCCGTTGGGTGGGTGGTTTTCCGCGCTCAGGGAGCAATTTCGTTGATCAGATGGTTGAGCTGCTTCCCTGCACGGAACTGGATCACGCGTCTGGCCGGAATGTGGATGGCCTCGCCTGTCTTGGGGTTTCTCCCTTCCCGCGCCTTGCGTTCACTGACGCGGAAGCTGCCGAACCCCCGTATCTCCACCCGGTCCCCCCTCACCGACAGTGCGTTGGAAAGGGCATCGAAGAGGGTGTTGACGACCGCTTCGGCGTCACCCCGTTTCATGCCCTCCACCCGTTCCGTTACCTGGCCGATAAGCTGTTGCTTGGTCATTTCTTTCCCTCCCTTTGGGTGAGATGAATTCGGGAAAAGCGTTGCAAGTGCCCGATTTTCCCGGGTCCCCCGCCAACTTGATTTGTTGCGTATATTACAAGAATACGATGTTCTGCGCCAGAACTATTTTTCCCCCGTCGATCCGGTGACTTTTCCTGTCTTTTTCCGGGAAGAGCGAAGCGCGGTTTCCCCCTTGTAGAGACTCCATCCCCATGGAATTCCATGACATTATATTTTTCCTGCGGGGGGGGGACCCGCCGGGGAGAACCGGGCGGTTCTGAATGACGGTTCATTCAGCAT
>CAYTRL010000114.1:13076-14428 GCA_964439795.1 uncultured Thermodesulfobacteriota bacterium | reverse complement strand
TTTTCTATTTTCAAGCAAAGGTTTTGTCTGATCTCATGCAAAATTCAGGTAATAAAATGAAAGAAACACTCAAGAGATTTGGGTTTTTGCTGGCAGCGCATATCGGCGGTGTCTTGCTGGGCACGGCTGTGTCGGGCCCGTTGCATGATATGCCCCTTGACGATGGGGGCTATGTCGGTGCAATCATGCTTGCGCCATTTGAACTGACCATTGGTATTCCGCTGGTCTTCAATTTCTCGGTATCCGGCATCTCTGTTGTTGCCGGTCTGGGCATCTCCATCGTCTGTTTTGTTTGGGGAATGACGAAGCGGAGTTTGTGGGCAGTGCTCGGTCTCTTTCTGGGCTCAGCTCTTTGGAGCCTAAGAAACGTTCTGGTATTTTGGGCATTTATGTCAGTCTGACGGAAATCGGAAATGCGAACAAATGAATGGACTTTACAAAAATGGGCGTGCCCATTTTTGTAAGTGATTCTCAGTCGTTCAGCGCCAAGAATCGAACGGATGTTACCGAAGAGAGACTCAAGGATAATGTTGCGATGGGAATCAGCATTTCAGTCCTGATGGCCTCAGACGATCAGATCCGCGACTTCATCGCGCAGCCGAGCCGGCTGGAAGATCTGCTCAACAGTACCATTCCATACACGACGGAGGATTGCTGCTACCTGGCCAACTGCTGGCACGGACTTCATTATCTGTTGACAGGGGAAATCACAGGAGGAGATCTCCCCCTGTGCGCGCTTAGGAGGGGAGAGGTGACATTTGCGGGCCTCTCAGACCCCACGCACGCAATCTACAGCAAGACAGCGGAGGCGTTCGCGGGGGAACTGTCCAAGCTTTCCGAGGCCATTCTGCGGAAACGCTTCGATCCACTAAAGGTGCCGGGACCCGGACGGGGTGGCCGTCCCATCCTCCCGGCCCCCGGCGAGGATAGGTACCGCGAGCTGCTATTGAACTCCGCCGAGGGTACGTTCCGCGAGCTGTTGACCTACTTCTCTGGCCTTCGGGACTTCTCTCTGCGGGCAGCGGAGAAGAACATGGGGCTGCTCTTCTGTCGTTACGAAGACTGGTAGTAATGTTTCTCCCCAGATTACAGAGTGAGGCGGAGAGGAGATGGACGTCGTTTGGGGCACCTTCAAAGGGTCGGACGGCACGACCTGCCGTCAGATCAACGTGTCTAAAACGGCCGATTGGACGCTGTTCGATCAGCTCGCCTCAGAGCTCAAGAGGTGCACCAAGGGGCATTGGGTCGCTCAGCTCGATGGATTCGACCAACGATATTGGGATCTCGCTTCTGGCACCGCGAAGGTCACCCTTCATCTGGAGCACTACCATGGGATTACAGACAATCCCGCC
>CAYTRL010000114.1:0-13065 GCA_964439795.1 uncultured Thermodesulfobacteriota bacterium | reverse complement strand
AGGCAGATCCGGACTCCGTTGCCCTGCTGGAAAGCGAGTTCCGTATACTCGAGGAATACGAACCTGCCTAAACAGCCGCTCCAGCGGACGAGGCAGGGGTGCGCCGCTGACCGGCATGTTGCCTGGACATAAAGAGGGAACAGGATGAAGGCAATCGTCCAAGGCAAGTACGGCTCACCTGACGAGGTTCTACAGCTCCGAGAAATCAACAAACCGGTGGCCGGAGATGATGAGGTGCTGGTGCGCGTTCGCGCGGCTTCCGTCCATCCGGATGTCTGGCACGTCCTGACAGGCCTTCCGTACGTCCTGCGCCTGATGGGGGCCGGGCTGTGCAAACCAAAGAACCCTGTACCGGGGACGGATGTGGCCGGGATCGTCGAGTCGGTCGGTAAGGACGTGACGCGGTTTCAACCAGGGGACCAGGTATTCGGTGAGACCATCAGAGGTTATCAGTGGACCAACGGCGGCGCATATGCCGAGTATGCGACTGCTCCCGAATACGCGCTTGCGCTCAAGCCGGCCAACGTCACGTTTGAACAGGCCGCGGCTGTACCCACCTCCGCGCTCATCGCGCTCCCGGCCCTTCGAGGCGAGGGAAAAATTCAAGCGGGGCAGAAGATCCTCGTCAACGGTGCAGGGGGTGGTGTGGGTGCCGTGGCCGTACAGCTTGCCAGGGCGTTCGGAGCGCATGTGACCGGCGTGGACAGCACGGAGAAGCTGGACATGATCCAGGCGCTCGGCGCAGACCACGTCATCGACTATACCCGGGACGACTTCACCCGGCGTGACGAGCGCTACGATCTGATCTTCGACATTCCGGGGAACCATCCGCTTTCAGACTGCAGGCGCGCGCTCACTCCCGAGGGGACCTACGTGCTTATCGGGCACGACAATTACGGCGATGGGATGCGCCGTTGGGTGGGACTCCTGCCTCGCATGTTCAAACTGATGGCGATGTCGCCGTTCATCAGCCAGCTGCCGAACGTTCGCCTTTCGATGCCAGACAAGAAGGAATCCATGGTTCTCCTGAAAGAGTTCCTCGAAGCAGGGAAGCTCACACCTGTCATCGACAGAACCTACCCGCTGAACGAAGTCCCTGAAGCCATGCGCTATCTGCAAGGGGGACGTGCTCGAGGAAAAATCATCATCACCCCATAACCTGACTGTCCGCTTGCGGCCGATAGCGGCCACCGGATATGGAGAACCCTCTTTACGGGGTGAGTTCGATGCCGGTGGAAGAAAACCTCGGACGCATCCGCTGTTTGTGCCGCGTGACGGAACCTGGCGGCTCGTGAAGAGGGACCCCGCTACCCGGCGGGTTCACGGACAACCCGTACCCCGGTAACCTTTCCCTTCTTCCGGATCACCAGGACCTCCCGGAGGGTGTCGCAGGTGGGCTTCTCCGGGCAGACCTCGCAGTTGAGTTCCTCGCACTCGTAGGCGCCGTCCCCGGCGCGGGAGAGGTTCCGAAGGGAAAGGCTCTTGCCCTTTGCCTGCAGGGAAATCGCTTCCAGCTCCTCCACGTGGGCCTTGGAGGATGTTACGAAAAGGACCTCCACGGCCTCCACCTCCGGGAACCGCTCCCGGTAGCGGGCCATGAGGGCCCGGCCCAGAGACTCCAGGCGGAAGCCCTGTTCCACCGCCGCCCGGCTGACCCGGCTCCACAGCTTCCGAGGAACACGGCGGATCATGTACCCATCCAGCGCATGCCCCAGGTCCGAGGCTCGTTCCAGTCTTGCCGCTTGTTCGTCCGCCAGCTCGCTGCCGCCCAGCAGGATGACCTGGCCGAACGGAACCGATTGTCCCTCCGCCTCGGGGATGTCGGGGCCGATCCGGGTGACCACGCCGTCCCGGATAAGCTCCGTCTGCCGGGACCACAGAACCATGGACGCGGAGCCGGCCACCGGGTTGCCCAGTTCCACAAAGGTTTCCTCCCGGAGGATCACAAACGGCTTTCTCCCGGGGGCATAGTCCACGGGAAGGTTCCGGAGCAGGGCCTCGGGCGTCAGGGGAAGGGAATTCTCGGTGAAGCTCGCCCGGCCTTTTTTCTGCCGCCCGATGAAGGCGCGGACCGCCAGGATCTGTTCGTTGAACAAGGCCAAGGCCATCCTCCCGGCGCGTCCTGTCCCCGGGCAATGAAGCCCGCATCGTCACGTCAACAGGTGGGTTCTCAACCGGCTTTACTCGCTGCCGCCGGATAGGTTCCTTTTCAGGTAGGCCCGTATATCGGGGTCCTCAAAGCTTTGGGCCACGGCGTCTGTCAGCGAGGATTCAAGCGCAAAAGGGACCTTCTTTTCGTCCGTATAGAACTGCTCTCCCTGGAATACCTTCTTGATGTTCTCCCCTGCGGTCACCTCCAGGTTGACTCGCACCGTCCCTTTAGAGAAATGCGTAACGGGATCGATCTTCTTGATCCCATAATGGATTTTCTTGGATGCCTGTTCACGGACTTCGATACGGTTCTGGCTGAGTATATCCATGGCAACCGTTCGAACCGCGCCCATCAGATCCCTGCAATTCACAACATGCTTTTCTTCCAGGTTCGAAAAGAAGGAGATCTTTTCCATCTCCTCGCACGAGTCAATGCTGATCTGCACCGGGCCGGACGATTCCACCCGGGGGAGATATTTTAATTCGACGGGGCTCGGTTCCAGCCTGATAGGATGGGAGCAGCCCACAACAAGAAGCGCAAGCGCAAGGGACGTGAACGATGGAATTCGCATGTTTCCTACCTTTCTGTTTGCGAGGGTGTCCTAGACCAGCACCTGGGTTTCCATCCACTCCTCGATCGTTTGGTGGATCTTGTCCTGAGAGACGGGCCGGGCGTCCATGGGGTCGTACTCCACCAGCAGGAGCGGTTTTTCACGCTCCCGGCAGGCTTCCCGTATGAACCCGAGCGTGGCCTGCCCGTGCTTGCACTGGATCAGCGCGGGCACGATCACCGCGTCCACGTTCCAGCCCTCCAGCACCGAGAGGAAGTCGTCCATGAAGAACTCGTGCGGGCCGCGGTACTGGCGGGCCATGCAGATGTTCATCATCTTCCAGGCGTAGTCCCGCACGATGCTCTCCGGCGTGCTCGGGTCGATCAGGGTCTGGGTGGCGTGGCCGAAAAAGCTCAGGGCCGTGACGGCGCCGAACTCGTCTTCCAGCCAGTCGTGCACGCCCAGGTCGTAGAACGGGTCCGGGTTGTACATCATCAGGCGCACCTTCTCTTCCTCCAGCGCGCCTTTCTTCTCCGCCGCCAGCCGGCGGGAGTCCTCCAGGATGAACCGGCTCACGTCCCGGCCGTCCTCAGTGCCGGTGGCCATGGAGGTGAGCATGAACTGATAAAAGCCGAGTTTGCCCGGATGGGGGCAGGGTGAGAGTTTCCGCATCTCGTTCTCTTCGATGAAGTTCTCGATGCACTGGTTGGCCAGGCCTACGGACTCCCGGCAGAGGTCCCAGTCCATCTTGGTGTTGCACACTTCCTCCACCCGGCGGATCATCTTCCAGATGTGGTGCGTGTAGAGCTCCACGCCCCGGTCGTCCTGCCAGTAGGGTACGTCGCACTGCAGGACCGGCGCCTCGATGAGCTTCTCCAGGATCTGGTAGGCGGTGATGGCGGAGTCGCACGGAGAGGTGGGGGCCACCACCATGTCCACCGGGGGCATGGCCTCCTCCAGGACCGCCCCCAGGAACCCCTTGTCCGCCGGGCAGATGTCCGGGGGCAGGCCGAAGTTCTCGGCCGCGTCCACGTAGGGGTTCAGGCCTTCCGGGTCCAGGACCGGCAGGAAGCCGGCGCACACCTCGGCCATGATCGGAAAGACACCGGGGAACCCGCGGAAGATCTCGGGAAAGAACAGGAACTCGTGCCAGAGGATCTTCTGGTTGCTTTCCACCGCTTTGAAGGTGTCGGCCAGAAACCGGTCCACGGCCTTCATGATCTCGATGACGCAGGTCTCCCGGGGATCCCCGATGGCCTCCATGGCCTCCACCATGCTCTGGACCGCGAGCCGCTGATCCTCGAACACCTCGTAGAACTTGTCCCGGTTGAAACGGATGGGCTCTCCCATGCCGGCTCCTTCCTCTTGCTTATTCCATGCTTTCCAGGAACGCCTGGACCCGGGTCTTCATCTGCCCGGTCCCGCCCAGAAGGTATTCCCGTTCCAGCCACAGGGTGGGAATACCGCTCTCCCGGGTTTCCATGTTTGTCATCACCTTTTCCGAGCCCCAGAGCTGACAGAAGACGATCCGCTCCCCCACGATCCCGTCCACGTTCCAGTCGCGGACGATCTCCCGGATGCGCGCCTGTCTCCGCTCCCGGTCCACCATGCGGGGACAGGACCACCGTTCGTGGTACCGGCGGGCGATAGCCTCCATGGGGTTCCCGTCCTCCTCCACCAGGTCCCAGAACATGCGGGCCCCGAAGCAGATGCCGTCCGCCACCACCAGCCCCCCCTGGTCCTCGATGACCCGGATCCACTCCGGGTCGTCCAGTTCGCTGCCGTACAGGAACAGGCGCTTGCGGTGTTCCGGCGCGGGGGCGCGGCCGTCCAGGTTGGCCAGGAGCGACCGCAGCAGGTCCTGAAAGACCTCCTTGGGGGTGACCGCCGCGGCCACGGTCACGGTCAGGGCCTCGGCCCCTGTCACCGGGGGCTGTTCCTGCTTGCGGCGTTCATACAGGTTGTGGAGCAGGCGCCTGGATCCGTTCATAGTGCGGATCGCCCCCCCCAACCGGTCATCGGTGATCTCCACCCCGAAGTGTGATTCCAGCCCCTTTTTCAGGCGGATCAACTCATCCCGGTAGTAGGCCAGGGACGCCTCGTCCAACGGCACCCGGGGCGCACCCACATACTCCTGGAAGAACTCCCCCCGCTCCGTGGATTCATGGAAAGCCACGGCCCGGAAGATGTCCGACACCCTCCGCATCTGGTCGCACCCGTTGGTGCCCACGAAGCCGTCCAGGAAGGCGTAGTTTCCCAGCAGGGCCTCGTCCACCACGTGGCGGCAGTAAGTGCAGTTCAGGTAGGTGGTGTGCCGGTCCGCCTCGCTGGTGTCCCGGCTTTCCGGGGCCCGGATCCGGTACGGCATCAGTCCAGCGGCCAGGAAGATCTCCTCGGGCACGTTGGTGCAGAAATACCCGACGATCTTCCCGCCCGCCTCCTTCCACTTCTTCATCTCCGGGTTGAGCGTGTCCCGGGCGAGTTCGGCGAACCGTTCGAGCTCTTTCATGAGTGGTCCCCCTGTTGTTGATACTTTGATAAATTCTGCATGCTGCGATTCAGGTCGCAAAAGACCCGTATGTGGAGATTCCTTCATCCCGTCAGGCCGCCTGTTTCCGCCACTTCTCCCTGGCCAGCACGGCCGCTCCCAGCGCCCCCACGATCTGGGGGTCTTCTTTCAGATAGACTACGTTGACCCCGGTCTTTTCCTGGAGGATGTCGATCAGCCCCTCGTTCTTGGCACAGCCGCCGCTCACCGTAAGGTCCTCCTGGATGCCCACCCGCTTGAGCAGGCTGATCAAGCGGCTGGCGATGGCCAGGTGGATGCCGGCCACGATGTCTCCGATGGCGGTCCCCTGGTTCAACTGGGTGATCACCTCGGATTCGGCGAACACGCTGCACTGGGCGGAGATCAGGGCCGGTGAGCCGCCTTGACGGGACAGCTCGGAGAAGCGGTCGATGTCCACCTTCAGTACGCGCGCCATGGCCTCCAGAAACCGTCCGGTCCCGGCGGCGCACTTGTCGTTCATGACGAATTCCCGAACCTTGCCGTCCTCACGGACACCGATGACCTTGCAGTCCTGGCCCCCGATGTCCACCACCGTCTTTACGGTGGGGCAAAGCCATTTTGCGCCCATGGCGTGGCAGGTGATCTCGGAGATGTTCTCACTGGCGAACGGGATTTTGACCCGGCCGTAGCCGGTGCCCACCATGAACGCCAGGTCCTGTTCCCCCAACCCCGCCTGCTCGAGCACGCGGTCCACGCAAACCCTGGCCGTCTGCTCGGGCCGGGTGTTCACCTCCATGATGGTGTGGGCCAGGAGGTTGTCCCGGTCATCCAGAAGCAGGGCCTTCCCGGTGGTGGAACCCACGTCTACACCGGCGAACACCGCCATATTGTTTCCTTCATTGCTGGATCTGCTTGTGAGTACAAACCCGGATCAGGCCTTCTCGTCCGGGTACTCCGCATCCACCAATGTGCAGGCGTTTATAATCTTGAGCGCCAGCTTCACCTCCTTGAGGAGCTTCAACTGTTTCCCCTTGATCAGCTTGAGCTTGCGCGTCATCAAGGCCCGCAGCGGTTCCTGCCGGCCCTGGACCACGTTCTTCCAGACAGGGTAGGAGCCGGTGATGATGTAGTCTGCATCGGGCCGCTCTTCCGGGGAGGCGATCTCCATCGCTTCCTTGAGTTCGCCCCCATCCGGCCGGCAGAAGAGGCAAACGGGTTTTTCCAGAACACCGGGCTCCGCCTCGATCTGGAAGATGAAATTCCCGGTGAAGTGCGCGCCGAGTTCACGGAACTCCGGGTCCGCGTTGCAGATCCCCTGCAGCGCCTTGATCCATTCGTCGCTGGGATACAATGCGGGCATGTTTCCCCCCTTTCGTACGAACCGTTTGCGAACCGGCCGGTTCGGGACTCGCACCGGCTGGAGTATAAATAACGAAAAGTATTACTTTTCACTTTTTGGCTATCATACTTCCCAAAGAAGTGTCAAGAAAAATCTGCTCCAAGAGGGGATCTGTTCTGTGGATCCCGTGGGTGGATCGTATCCGGGGAGCGCCTGCATCCCAAACCATCAGGTGCCCGGGGTTCCGTCCTTCTTTCCCCCTGCCAGATCGTCCTGTTGTACCTTCCTGCCTGGGGAGATATGCTTAATTATCCTTATTAATCAAAGCTTTTTTCGTGTTGCCTTCATGCAGCGTACTGGCCCCCTCCGGTTCGCCTTTCTTGTCTTTTCTCCTGAAATTTTTTGGGGCGGTTCTCGGTTCCGTCCGATCCTCCCGGAATTCTCCCCGGCAAAGACCCGGCCGGAAGATCCGCTTCCGGAAAAATTCCTTGACAGGCCCAAAACGGTCCGATTTAATACAATCTGATCAATGTTACTTTGCACTTTTCCCGATTTTTCACCCGCCCTCTCCCGCACGTTCGGGACGCGGCAGTGCCGGTGCCACCGCACCGGAAAGGGGCCGGCCGTTGAACAAGAAGATCCCTCCTGCCGGAATGCGTATGAAACAGCTGTCCGCCGAGGCAGGGGTCCCGAAGGGGACCATACAGTTCTATATCAAAGAAGGACTGGTCCCCCCCCCGCTGAAGACCCATCCCAACATGGCCTACTACAACGATACCCACCTGAACGCCATCCGCCTCGTCAAGGAGCTCCAGGCCAAGCGGTTTCTTCCCCTGTCCGTGATCAAGCAGGTCATGGGTGCCGGGATCGAAAGGTTGAGCATCGATGAGATGCGCACCCTGGTGGAGCTGGACGGGAAGATCTTTCGCAACCTGAAGGAGAGCCCGCCGGTGAAGCCGGTCACGGAAAAGGCGCTGGCCCGGAGGACCGGTGTGAGTGTGAGAGAGATCCGTGGTCTGGAGAAGGAGGGGGGTCTTCATCCGGTCCGGAAGGGCGGGCGCGTGTATTTCGAGGAGGAGGACATCCGGCTGGTGGAGTGCTGGGCCAGGTTCCGGAAGGCGGGTTTCACGGAAGAGCTGGGGTTTGATACCTCCATCCTGAAGGTCCACATGGAACTGCTCGAGCTGCTCGTGAAGGAAGAGGCGCGGATGCTCACCAGCCGTGTGACCGGCAAGGTTCCCCTGCCGGAGGTCGCCGTCATGGTGGATGAGGCCACCACGATCCTCAACACCATCATCGGCTTGCTTCACAAGAAGCTGATCCTGAAAACGGTGAAGACGTTCACCGACGAGTTCCAGGCAAAGATGATGGCGAGGCAGTGACAGGCCGCCGCCGTGTGCCCGGGGATGCGGGCAGGCACGCCGACCCCGGAAATCTGAAACACGAGGAGGAGGTACGATGTCCAGATCCATACAGGCCCTGCAGACCGACGTGGTGATCGTGGGTTCGGGACCGGGCGGTTCCACCATGGCCAGGGAGCTTACGAAGAAAGGCAAATCCGTGGTGCTCTGCGAGGCGGGCAAGTACCACAAGAAGTTCGGGTACACGGCGGTGCTCCTGACCATGATGGACAAGCTGGGGTTCACCTTTTCCAAGGAGGGCACCTGGGTGGTCCGGCCCAAGACCGCGGGCGGGGCCTCGGTGGTCTACTGCGGCACCGCCTTCCGGCCGCCCCCGTGGCTCAAGGAGAAGTACGGCATCGATCTGGACGAGGAGGTGGACGCGATCTACGAGGAGATCCCCATCAAACCGTTGCCGGAACAACTCATCGGGCCCGCGGCCCGCGCGATGATGGAGAGCGCCCGGGACCTGGGCCTGGACTGGAACCCGGTGGACAAGTGGATCCGGCACGACAAGTGCAAACCCAACTGCGGCCAGTGCGCCGTGGGATGCCCGGAGGGGGCCAAGTGGACGGCCCGGGAGTACCTGGATGAGGCGCAGCAGAACGGGGCCAGGGTGCTCATGAAGACCAAGGTGGACCGGGTGCTCACCGAGGGGGGAAAGGCCGTGGGGGTCCGGGCCAAGGGCCCCGGCGGGTGGATCGACATCCTGGCGGAAACGGTGATCCTGTCCGCCGGCGGCCAGGGGACCCCGCCCATCCTTCAGCGGTCCGGGGTCTACGACGCGGGCCAGGGGTTTTTCGCGGACCCCCTCTGGTTCGTGACTGGGCCCTGGGCGGCCCAGGGGTCCCTCTACGACGTGCCCATGACCGCCGGGACCTACCTTTTCGAGGATGGGATCGTGATGACGGACCTGATGCCGCCGCCCATGATGTACGGGGCCCTGGTGGCATACGGAGGCCCCAGGAGCTGGGGCGGCCTGCCCAAGGTTCTCAAATCCAGGAAGATGCTCAGTATCATGATCAAGGTGCGTGACGGCCTGGACGGCCGGGTGAACCTGGACGAGTCGTTTTCCAAGCCGATCGATTACGACACGTGGTGGAAGCTCAACAAGGGTGCTTCCCTGGCGGAGGAGATCCTGATGAAGGCCGGGGTCAAGCGGGACGACCTGGTGAAGACAGGGGTGCTGGCCGCCCACCCGGGCGGGACCGTGCGGATCGGGGAACTGCTGGACAAGGATTGCCAGACCCAGATCGAAAACTGCTACTGTATGGACACCACTATTATCCCGGAGCCTTGGGGGCTTCCGCCCACGGTCACCGTGGTGGCCATGGCGCGGCGACTGGCCAAACACCTCACCGCCGCGGCAACGGTGAAGACAGCCGTGGCGGAAACGGCTTGAGTCCGAATCCATTGAAAAAGAAATCGTTGACATTGCGCGTGCAGGAAGCGCAGCGGCAGGATGCGGGGCTGCACCGGGTCCGTATCGATTCCCGTGACATGAAATCGCTCGGCCTCAAGGCCGGGGATCCCGTGCTCATCCGTGGAAAGAGCCAGGCCCTGGCACGCGCGGAGCCCTCGCGCATGTACGACCGCGGGCTCTCGCTGATCCAGATGGACGGCGTGCTGCGGGAGAACGCCGGCGTGGGCCTGGATGACATGGTCCGTGTGGAAAAGGTCGCGGCCCTTGAAGCCTCCCGGATTACCGTCCGTCCCCTCCCTTCCGGAACCGGCACCCGGGTTCACGTCGCCGCACAGGTCCTCCAGGCCGCTCAGGGCATACCGTTCCAGGTGGGCAGCCGCTTTCGTGTCCGGTTCATGGGTGCGGGCTTCCGGCTGTACGAGATCGCGGAGACAACGCCTCCGGGTCCGGTGTTGGTCGCGACCGGAACCGAGGTCCACGTTCTCCAGGAGGAGGTGGAAGACAGGGAAACCCGGAGGACCGGGATCACATATGAGGATATCGGCGGCCTGTGGGAGGAGATCCAGCGCATCCGGGAGATGATCGAGCTTCCTTTGAAGCACCCGGCGATCTTCACCCGCCTGGGGATCGACCCGCCCAAGGGGGTCCTGCTGCACGGCCCGCCGGGGACCGGAAAGACCCTGATTGCAAAGGCCGTAGCCAACGAGGCCGATATCCACTTCATCAGCGTGAACGGCCCGGAGATCGTGAACAAATTTTACGGCGAAAGCGAAGCCCAGCTGCGCGGACTGTTCGAGGACGCCGAGAAACACGCGCCCAGCATCCTCTTTATGGACGAGATCGACGCCATCGCGCCCAAGCGGGTGGAAGTGACCGGGGAGGTGGAAAAACGGATCGTGGCCCAGCTGCTGGCCCTCATGGACGGACTCCACTCCCGGGGTGAGGTGATCGTGATCGGGGCGACCAACATCCCGCACGTCATCGACCCGGCCCTGCGCCGGCCGGGCCGTTTCGACCGGGAGGTCGCCACCAAGATCCCGGACCGGCAGGCACGGCTGGAGATCCTGCAGATTCACACGGCGGGCATGCCGCTCACCGAGGACGTGGACCTGACCCACCTGGCTGAAATCGCCCACGGTTACGTGGGGGCCGACCTGGAGGCGCTCTGCAGGGAAGCGGCGCTGGCCCGACTGCGCTGCATCATGGAAACACGGGACCTGTTCCGGGAGGAAGAAAACCCGGACCTCACCGGGGAGCTGGTCATCCACATGGAGGATTTCACGGGCGCCATGAGGATGGTGGAACCCTCGGCGACCCGGGAGGTTGTGGTGGAGGTCCCCGAGGTGCGCTGGGAAGACGTGGGCGGGTTGGAGCAGGCCAAGGCCGAGCTGCAGCAGCTCGTGGAGTGGCCCAAACGGTATCGGGACCTGTACCGGCACTTCGCGTGTCCGCACACCGGGGGGATCCTCCTCACCGGTCCGCCGGGAACCGGCAAGACCCTGCTGGCCCGGGCCCTGGCCACGGAAACCCAGCGGAACTTCCTTGCCGTCAAGGGGCCTGAACTGTTTTCCAAGTGGGTGGGCGAAAGCGAGAAAGGGGTGAGGGAGGTTTTCCGTACGGCCCGTGCGGCCGCGCCGAGCCTGGTGTTCTTCGACGAGATCGACGCCATGGCCGGGGTGCGCGGGGACGGCGGCGGAGACTCACGGGTCACGGAAAAGGTGATCAGCCAGTTTCTCAGCGAGTTGGACGGCATCGAGGCCCTGGGGGACGTGATCGTGGCGGCTGCCACGAACCGGCGCGACCTGATCGACCCCGCCATCCTGCGCGCGGGCCGCTTCGACGTGGAGCTGGAGCTGGGCCCGCCGGACATGAAGGCCCGGAGGCAGATCCTGGAGGTGCACACCCGGGACATGCCGCTGGAAAAAAAGGTGGACCTGAAGGAGCTTGCCCGCCTCACGGACGGACGGGTGGGTTCCGAGCTGGCCTGGATCTGCCGTCAGGCACTGCGGGCAACGCTGGAGGAGTATGTACGGAAGCACCCGGACCGGGCGGGCACCCCTCCGTTCAAGCTGAAGGTGAAGAGGAAGACGTTCTTCCAAGCCCTGGAACTTCTCCAGTCCCGCGGAAGCGGAACCGCATCCGGATAAGGGCGCCCCGCTGGTTGCTGACGTCCGGACGCGTTGGATGTGCAGCGCGAACGCTGCGAGGGCACGGCCGTGCCCATGGCAACCCCACGGCGCGGCAGGGTTGCCGGCCCCCGTGGTTCGGCTGCCTTAAGGTATGGGGCGATGGTTTCATACCGTTTTTCAAGGGTTTTTCTGTCGCCTGCTGCCTTGAACCGCTTCATCCCCTTCCGATATACTGACGCTTACAGGATGTAAGGCACGGATACTCGAGAGGGAACCATGGAAACCTGGACCGACTGGGAGAATCTGACCCGAAGTAAGGAACTTCTGCTGGGCGTTACCGGCGGGATCGCCAGCGGCAAGTCCACCGTGGCCCGGATGCTGGAGGAGAAGGGGGCCCCGACCATCGACTTCGACGTGCTGGCCCGGGAGGTAGTGGAACCGGACCAGCCGGCCTGGAAGCAGATCGTGGACTACTTCGGGGAGCAGGTCCTGCAGGAGGACCGGACCCTGGACCGGAAGAAGCTCTCCGGGATCGTCTTCTCGGACCTGGAGAAAAAAAAGAAGCTGGAGAGCTTCACGCATCCCATGATCGGGCTGGTGTTCGTCCAGCGCCTCAACGAGATCACCGAGCGTGATCCGGACGCCATCGTGCAGGTGGTCATCCCGCTCCTGGTGGAAGCGAACATGCAGTACATGTTCCACAAGGTCCTGGTGGTGCACATCCCGCGCGAGGTGCAGATCGAACGGCTCATGAAGCGGGACAAGATCTCCCGGGAGGAGGCCGAAACCATCGAGGCCTCGCAAATGCCCATCGACGAGAAGGTGGGGTACGCCGACTTCGTGATCCACAACGAGGGGGACCTGGACAAAACGCAGCAGGAGGTGGACCGCCTTTGGGAGGATCTGAAGAACCTCCAGAAAAAACGCAGGGGAACCGCCTGATCTGCTCTTGAACAACTTCCTGTACTTCGTTAGACCCTCCGTCTCCGTATCGGTGGTTGATATTTTGATCCTTGAACGCTGAAATCCATTTGTGCATACGTAGCAGAAAGCAAGAAATATTCACAGCTTCTTCAACCACAACATATGGACATATTTAAAAATGGCTTTTCGGAAACAGTTCGAGTTTTTCTCTGTTAGGATTCATGAAAAATATCCTGCACCGCCGCCAAGAGATCCTCCTGATTGAAAGGCTTTTCGAATGTACGCAACGCGCCCAGGTTCTTGGCAAGAGGAAGATACTCCTTCGGACCTCGCCGTCCTCCCCCCGACACAGCAATAATCTTCACTTCAGGAAAATCACGCCTGAGTTCCATGATCAGCTCCAATCCCTCTTTCTCCGGCATGATCAGATCGGTAATGATCAGATCGGCCGGCCTTTCTCGATACAGTCTTTCAGCAATTTTTCCGTTAGGAGCTTCCACGACCCGGTGGCCTGCACCTTCCAGCATCTGTCGAAGCGTTCCTCGCATTTGATCGTTGTCCTCCACAAGGAGAATACGCCTATGGATTGATTCTTCTTTTTTTTCTTCCTGGTCCAGTACCCGCCGCACTCTCTGAGCG
>CAYTRL010000113.1:0-14431 GCA_964439795.1 uncultured Thermodesulfobacteriota bacterium | reverse complement strand
GCAATGAGCCCAACAGTGGAGATTGCGAGCGAAGCGCGGCAACCCCCCGGCCCCGTTTTGCTTTTTGTCACAGGGGGTTGCCACGTCGCCTACGGCTCCTCGCAACATTCGCCATCATAAGATCGGCAGCATCTATTTATCGACACTCTCCTGCGCCGGAATGACCGAAGCGAACAGAACCTTTTGTTTTGCCGCTGCCCGCTAGACACCGTCGGCGTCCCCCATCGTCAGATGCCACCGGGAAAGGTCGGAAGACAGGGATTGGTCCAGGCTGTCGTCGTAGATTTTCGTGACGGCCGGGACCGGGTCCGGCAGCCGCCGGGGAAAATACCTCCGGATCAGGTCGTGGTAGATGCCTCCGGAAGGGGACCAGCACTCCGCCATGTCGCACCCCTCCCGGAGAAAAAAATCCAGGGCCCCCACGAGAAGGCTTTCCGCCAGCCCCCTGCCGGGCAGGCACAGGATGTCCGCCACGCGGCCGAACCGCACCGGCCCGTCCCGCAGGGCCAGGATAGTGTACCCCAGCAGATGCTTGTCCCTTTCCAGGGCCAGGATCGTGTAGTCGCCGGAGGGTCGCCGGCCGTAGCGCCACTCCAGAAACTTCCTGTCACGTACGGCAGCCACCCGGAAGTACGCGGAGGCCTGTTCCCAGAGCCCGTCGAAACGATCGTCGAACGCCTGTAGACAGCGGACCCCGGCGTCCGGCGGCGGGCCTGCCCGGAAGCGAAGAAATCCCCGGTGGCACCGGGCGTGGGCACGGCCACACGTCCGGGAGATCCTTCCGTCGCCCAGCAGCCGCCGTACGTGGCGTGCGCCGGTCAGGGACCGGAGACGCACGTGGACCGGTCCCAGGTCGCTGTATCCCAGGAGCTTCCGTCCGATCCGATAGGCTTCCCGGTTCGGGAAGCCGTACCCGAAGGTGATGACATCCGGCACAAGGGGGTCGCGCTGGATGGTACTGTAGAGGGCTCTCTGCAGCCGGGCTCTGCCCAGCCCCTGCCGGTACGCGGGGTCGATCATGTTGTCCACCGGCTGGGCGCCGATCACCGGTCTTCCCCCGACCAGAAACCGGGAAAGGATGACGGCGTACTGGCCTGCGATCCGTTCCCCATCCAGGGCCAGGTAGATAAGGGACGGTTCCTCCAGGGGGCCTTCCCGGAACTTCCACCTCCATTCCGCCAGGCTTCGGCGTTCCCCGAACACGCGCCGGTACAGGTCGTTGATCCCGGCCTCGTCGCCGGGCAGGTATTTCCGGACGTTCCAACGAGATGGGGGCATGTTCACCGCTTGGGTACTGTTTTGTTCGGGTTTTGTTTGAGATGGTTACGACCGGAACCCTGCGAAGGTCTCCCGGACCAGGGCGGCGTAGCGGTCCGCTTCCGTGGAAAAAAACGCCTCGCAGAACCCTTTCCCACCGGTGACCGGAAGAGCACGAAACCTGTTCAGCCCCAGCGTGGCAGCCGCGTAGTCCATCCGGCCCGTCTGCGAGGTGTGCGCCCGGATCGCCTTCTCCTTGATGTCCACCACCGGTGAGATATCCACCAGGCGGTTGGCCGGAAGCGGCGTCCACACCTCGTAGGCGTATACCTCCATCCGGGACCCGGAGCAATGCGGTGCCGCCGCGGCGAAGATCCTGTTGGCCGCCCGATGATCCGGGTGATCGTCCAGCAGGAAGGGAAGAAAGACCGCCTGCGGGTCCACCCGCTCCAGTTCCCGCAGCAGGCGGTTCACGGTCTCCGTGTTCGCGGCAAGCCCTCCGTCCGGGAAGTCCAGGAAGACCAGGTCCCGGATGTCCATCAGGCCGGCGGCGCGTTCGGCTTCCTTCCGTCTGGTTTGCGCCGTTCTCCGGGAAGGAGGCGCCGAGTGGTCCAGCCCGCGGGCCCCGTCTGTGAGGTAGACGACGGTCACCGCATCCCCTGCCCGGCGGTGCTTGCACAGTGTGCCGCCGCAACCGATGACGTCGTCGTCCGGATGCGGAGCCAGCACGGCCACCCGCTCGGCCCGGGCCCGTGGGATCTGTTCCGGCGTCGACCCGATTCCGGCCGGTCGCAGGTGTTCCTTGATCCAAAGACGGAGCCCCCGGGGCAGGACTCTCCGGAGCCTGGTTGTTGACGGCATGGGGATGCTTTCTTCAAGGTGCGTGCAATGTACGCCTTTTCCCTCAGTGTTTCGAGGGACGGCCTCCGAACCTTCCGAAGAGATATCCGATGAGCCTCACCGGGTCAAGCATGAGCCGGTGAAGGAAGACCAGGGAGTTGGTGGCGGCGGAACCCCGGTGCCGGTTGATCCGGAGCATACGCAGGTAGTAGGCCCCGAGCAGAAGAAGCAGCACCGCCCAGGAAGCGTGGAACCATGCTCCCCACAGGGCCAGGGCAAGCACCGTGGAGACCTTGATCAGGATCCGCAGGTATGTCCCCCCGTGAAGGCGGGCGAGGCCGTCACCCAGCCCGTATTGGAAGAGTTTGCGGGCCGCGGCCCGAGCGTTGGCCGGCAGTCGCCAGAAAACCACGGCCTCGGGGCAGATCACGAAGCGGGCTCCGGCTTCACGCAGTTTCCGGTTGAACAGGGTGTCTTCCGCCCAGGGGAGTTCTTCCGGATACCCCCCCACCGCTTTCCAGAGACGACGGCGAAAGGCCACGGAACGGCTCGAAGGGCTGTAGGTGCGGAACTCCACGCTGTCCGCGTCCTGTGTCAAAAGGATGCCCAGGCTTTTCTCTACGCGGTTGTGCGCCTCGGCTCGAGACATCCCGCAGGCCACATCCGTCTCCGGCGACCCGAAGGGTGCCGTGATCTCATCCAGCCAGCGGGGATCGGCGCGACAGCCCGCGTCCGTGCACGCGATGATCTCTCCCCGGGCTCGGGCAATGGCAAGGTTCCGGCCGCGGGCGATATTGGCCCCCGGGGCCTGGATCAGGCGGATGGGAGCGCCCTGATCCATATACTCCTGGATCACCGCCACGGTTCCGTCCGTGGACCCGCCGTCCGAAAGGAGGATCTCGTCCGGCGGCCGTGTCTGGGACAGCAGCGCTTCGAGAAAGCTTCGTACGCTGTCCGCTTCGTCGAGTACCGTGGCGATGAGGGATACGGTCATGGTTCCCAACAAAAGAAATGGGGTTGTGGAAGAGGGAATACCGCCCCTGTGGAAACCGCCGGGTCCGGATGCTCCCCTCCCTGTGTTCTGGCGATGGTATAACGAAACAGGCGGCGAACGCCAGTCCTCCCGCCGCTTCACGGCCTGTCCCTGGATGGCCGTCGGCAACTCATGTGTTTGCGACTTTCTCCCCCGAACCGCCGATGCAGTGCTTCGATCGGGGTCGTGGATCCAAGGAAGAATCCGTCTGGAAACCGCAGGATGGGGCCCCGGGTTGCAGGTGCCGAAAGGCCGTGGTAGGTTCCCAACCAGCCCCGTTGCCCGACAGGAAACGAGTGTTGAAAAAGAAACCGTCGGGGAGAAATGTGCTGTGGCGGGCGGTGGTCATCGACCGAGGGAGGGGATCCATCAAAATGCATAAGCCGGGAAGAAGGCCGTTTCCGTTGCCTCCGCAGACAACGAACAGCTGGAACGATGTGCTGGCGAGTCCTCGGGACATTTCCATGGAGGTATTCGAGACAGGACAGCTGTATATTTCAAACCACTTATTCCTGAACATGAAACATCCAAATGCGAGAGGTCTGAAAGAGGAAAAGATTACGGTACCCGTGTACTGTTACCTGATCCGTCATTCCGTTCATGGGGATTATCTTGTTGATGCCGGATTGGACCGGTCTTTTCAGGGAAATCCACACGGGAATATCCGGGGAGCCTTGCGAAAGATATTCTGGCCTCTTCAGAGCGTTCAGGAAAAGGGACAGGATATCGGATCACAACTCAAGGAAATGGATCTTGATATCCAGGGCGTTTTTCTTACGCATCTCCACATGGATCATGTCTCGGGCATACAGCACCTTCCCAAGGACATCCGTTATGTGGTGGGCAAAGGCGAACGAAATTATCATTTCTGGCCCTTGTTCTATCAGGATAACCTTTCAGGCGTGGAAGCATTGTACGAAATCGATTTTGATTCGGCCCGGGACCTTCCTCCTCTGGGAAAATGCGCGGATGTCTTTGGTGACGGTTCTTTCTGGGCGGTTCACACCCCGGGGCATCGGAAAGGGCATGTAAGTTATTTCGTGAACGGCAGGGAACGTGCGGTTCTGATCACGGGTGATGCCTGTGACATTAAGCGGGGCTTTGATTTTTGTGTAGGACCGGGATTTGGAAGTTATCATATCCGGAAAGCGCAACAGAGCCTGGAACGGATGAGAGCGTTTTCCGACAGATATCCAGGGATCGATGTGTTTTTCGGTCACGAAAACCCTTGAGAACCCCCCTCCTTCAGGATTTCCCCCACCGAGACGTGGCATTTCCCGGACGATCAGGCCGAGGGTCGAGGCGAGCGGGAACATGGGTTACGGGCGAGTCGTTACACAAGGAAGTGTCTGGAGGGAGAGGAAGGACGTTCCGAACGGTTCAAGTCAGGGGGAACTCTCCATGGGGGGAATCTCGGTCTCCAGGTAATGGGTCAGGAAGCGGCGGACATTTTCGTACTCCTGTTTCATCTCCTTCAGGAGCTGCTGCACTTCATGGTCTTCTCCGTCCGTTTCCGCCTTTTCCATGGACCGGGCGATGGAGGTCATGGTTTCCGCGCCCGCGTTGGCGCTGGCGCCCTTGATGGAATGGGCCTGGATCCGGAAGACCTCCACGTTTTTTTCGTTCAGGGCCGACTCCATGGTCTGGATGCGTTCCAGGCTGTCCGAGAGGAAGACCTCGATCAATTCCCTTTCGAACTCCTTGTCCCCGCAGCAGATCTCCTGCAGGCGGTCCAGCTCCACCGGCTTGCCTGGTGGGGTGGCAACGTGCTCGGTCATCGCTGTTGTTTCCCGGGCCCGTTCGTTCAGGGCCTCCACCAGGTTGCTGGTCGAATCTTTCACGTCTCCCTCCTCGATAAGCGATGTTCCCCAGAGGAACCCGTCTTGTGGCTGTCTATTCTATTAATCGGAGAGAAAGCACGGTTTCTTTAGCAGACAATGTGCCGTGGCTCCGGCTTTGCCGGAAAAGAGGATCTGTGGCATGCTTCCTTCGAGAGGGGGGTGTTATGCAAGAGCTTCACAGATTGTTTCGGCCGGAATCGATCGCCCTGGTGGGGGTGCCCCGGGGGTTGAAAGCGGGCAAGGTGTTTCTCATGGGCCTGCAGGACCAGGGGTTCTCAGGCCCGGTCTACCCGGTACACCCGCACGCGTCGGAGATCGACGGTCTTCCCTGCTACCCTTCTCTGGCCCGAGTCCCGGGGACAGTGGACATGGTGATCATCATGGCTCCGCGGGAAACCGTGGCCGGCATCCTGGAGGAGTGCACGGAAAAACGGGTGAAGATCGTGGTCCTCTACACGTCCGGGTACGCGGAGACGGGTACGGAAGAGGGACGGGAAGAACAGAGGAGGATGAACGAGGCCGCGCAGCGGGGTGGTTTCCGGATCCTGGGCCCCAACTGCATGGGGCTCTATTCCCCGGACGCCGGCCTGGCGGCTTTCCCGGGGATGCCCCGTACCCCCGGGCCCGTGGGCTTTCTCTCACAGAGCGGTTCCCTGAGCAGCCTGCTGACCAGCGCCTGTGCACCGCGGAAAATCTTTTTTCGCTACGTGGTCAGCTACGGAAACGGCTGCGACCTGGACCTGCCCGAACTGCTCCAGTGGATGGGCGGGGACCCGGATGTGCGGGTCATCTGTTCGTACAGCGAGGGGGTGAGACGAGCGGACGCTCTCGCCGCGGCCCTGAAGCAGGTGGCTGGCCGGAAGCCTGTCATTATCTGGAAGGCGGGCCTCACCGGAGCGGGCCGGCGGGCGGCGGCATCCCATACCGGCTCCCTGGCGGGCAGGAAGGATCTCTGGGAGGGGCTGTTCCGGCAATGCGGCGTCGTGGCGGTGAGCAACATAGAGCAGATGATCGACTCCCTGGCGGCATTCAGCTTCCTGCCCTGGGAAGGGGACGGGAGGGTGGTGCTGCTGTCCGGTCCCGGAGGGCCCCTGGTCTCGGCCGCGGACGCGGCGGAGCGGTACGGGCTTCCTCTGGCCTCGTTCCGGGAGAACACAAGGAAACGGCTGGCAGAGATCATCCCCGCCATGGGAACCAACCGGGAAAACCCCGTGGACGTGGGCCTCGGGGCATCGTTCGACCTGCGCCTCTACCTGGACACCCTGGACGTGGTGGCCGGGGACGGAAACGTGGACGCCGTCGTGGTCCTGGGCGGAGGGCTCACCCCGGAGATGAACCGGGAGTATGTGCAGGGACTGACCCGCGTCCACAGGGCGTCCGGCAAGGCGATCATGGCGGTGGCCTTCCCCGGCTTCCTTTTTCCCGAGGATCTTCTGGAACCCCTGTCGGAAGCCGGCATCCCGGTCTACCCCACCCCGGAGCGAGCCCTGCGTGCCTACGCGGGGCTGAAACGGTTCCTCGACCTGCGCCGGGACCGTTCGCGTAACGACTTCATATCAAACGGAAACCCCTCGTGACTCCCGCGGGTTCTCAACCACCGAACGAGACTGGGTATCAAGAGGCGGGCGGCGTTGACAGCAACACGAGCCGGTCGTTCCCCGACGCTCCTCAGCTTGCTTTGCTGCTGTGAATGGATTACAGTCGGTCCTCACCGTTTTCCACCGGGAACCGGTGATCCCCACCGGCACGGCCCCCACGAAACCTCTGCTGCGGAAATAGAAAAATGGCTTCATGGAAACCCATCCCCGGGTGGAAGGACAAGGTCCTGTTCACCCCCGGCCCCCTCACCACGAGTCGTTCGGTGAAGCAGGCCATGCTCCGGGACC
This sequence comes from uncultured Thermodesulfobacteriota bacterium, assembly GCA_964439795.1. Lineage (GTDB taxonomy): Bacteria > Desulfobacterota > DSWW01 > DSWW01 > DSWW01 > CAYTRL01. The sequence continues at coordinate 7,574 of CAYTRL010000113.1, read as the reverse complement.
TGGGCTCCCGGGACCTGGAGTTCATCCGGACCGTCCAGGACGTGCGCAACCGTCTGGTGCGGCTGGCGGGGGTGGACACCGGTACCTACACCGCGATCCCCATGCAGGGAAGCGGTACCTTCGGCCTGGAAGCCGTTCTGTCTTCCACCGTTCCGTCCCACGGCAAGCTGCTGGCCGCGGTGAACGGGGCCTACGGCCGCCGCCTGGCCCAGATCGCCCGGGTCCTGGGGATCGAGGTGATCCCCCTGGAATACGAGGAAAACCGTCCCGTCGACTCCGGCGACATCAAAGAGCGGCTCCGGCAGGACCCTGCCATCACCCACGTGTCCGCCTGTCATTGCGAGACCACCTCGGGAATCATGAACCCCGTCCGGGAGATGGGCCGGGTGATCCAGGAAGAGGGTCGCACCTTTTTCCTGGACGCCATGAGCACCTTCGGAGCGGTTCCCGTGAAAATGGATGATTTCGGTATCGATTACCTGGTGTCCTCGGCCAACAAGTGCATCGAGGGTGTTCCGGGGTTCAGCTTTGTTCTGGCTAGTCTGGACAAGCTCCTGCAGACGGACGGCTGCGCCCGAAGCGTGTCCCTGAACCTCCTGGACCAGTACCGTGGATTGGAGAAGAGCGGGCAGTTCCGGTTTACACCGCCCACGCACGCCCTGCTGGCCTTTCACCAGGCGTTGCTGGAGCTGGAGGAGGAGGGGGGGGTGGAGGCCCGTGGGGCGCGGTACCGGGAAAACCGCCGGACACTGACGGAAGGGATGCGGGCCATGGGGTTCCGCGAGTATCTCGCCGCGGAGGATCAGGGTTACATCATCACCTCCTTCCGGTACCCGGAGCATCCGGGGTTTTCTTTTGAAGAGTTCTACCGCCGGCTCAGTGAAAAGAACTTTGTGATCTACCCGGGCAAGGTGGGCGACGCCGACTGTTTCCGCATGGGCAGCATCGGCAGGATTTTCCCCTCGGACGTGGAGGACCTGCTGGCGGCGGTGGCGGCCGTCCTCTCCCGGATGAACGTGGACCTTTCTCAGGACAACGAGGAGTCATGACCATGTCGTTTCTGTTTCAACGCAAGTACAACGGACCTGTAAAAGCCCTGATCGCGGACATGGCCGGCACCGTGGTGGACTACGGAAGCTGTGCCCCGGCGGGGGCCTTTGTGGAACTGTTGCGACGAAACAAGATCACCCTCACCCTGTCCCAGGCCCGGGAACCCATGGGGCTGGAGAAGAAGGACCACGTACGGGTCCTCACACAGATGCCTTCCGTGGCGGAGCAGTGGCGGGAGGTGCACGGCACGGACTGCACCGAGGAGGACGTGGAGAGGATGTACCAGGAGTTCATCCCCCTTCAACTGGAGATCCTGCCGAGCTTCAGCACCCTGATCCCCGGGGTTGTGGAGACCATGGAAGAGCTGAAGAAAAGGGGGGTCCGGGTGGGCGCCACCACCGGCTACAACCGGGAGATGATGGAGACCGTCCTCGCGGAAGCGGTCAAGCAGGGGTTTACCCCGGAGAGCGCGGTATGCGCGTCGGACGTGGCCGGCGGCCGGCCGGCACCCTGGATGATCTTTCAGAGCCTGGAGGAGCTCGGTGTTTTTCCCCCGGAGGCCGCGGTCAAGGTGGGGGACACCCTGCCTGATGTGGATGCGGGTTTGAACGCGGGGGTGTGGACCATCGGGCTGACGCGGACGGGGAACATGCTGGGGATGAACGAGGAAGATGTGGCGGCGCTCCCTGAAGCGGACCTCCGATCGCAGTTGAGCGCAGCGGAGCAGCAATATCGCAGGGCAGGGGCCCACTTCGTAGTGGAGCGGTTTTCCGACTGTCTCCCGGTGATCGAGGAGATCCAGCGGAAGCTGGCCCGGGGAGAGCGCCCCTGACCCGATCCCTCAAAGACCTGCCGTTCCGGAGGCGTCGCTTTTCCGGAACCCGTGATCGACCCCATGAAGCGTGACAAAAAAGAGACAGGCAACCCGCAGGCCCCGGAACGGAGCGAGGGGGACATCAACCTCTCGACGCGGCGCCGGGCCTGGGTCCGGGAGCACCTCGGTGAGGAAACTCGGCGTCAACTCCTGGAAGACGCTGAGTTCTTTCTGCACCAGTCCCTGTCCACCCCCTGCCTGAACGTGCTGGACTCCTGTTCCGGGACCACCCTGGTGGACCTGGAGGGGCGGGAGATCCTGGACTTTCACGGAAACAGCGTGCACCAGGTGGGGTACGGAAACCCCGAGGTAATCGACGCGGTCATCGCTCAGCTCCGCACGCTGCCCTTCTGCCCGCGCCGGTACACCAACCGGCCGGCCGTGGACCTGGCCCGGGAGCTGGCTCACCGTGCGCCCGGGAGCCTGAACAAGGTCCTGTTCGCGCCCGGCGGGGCCACGGCGGTGGGCATGGCGATCAAGCTGGCCCGGATCGCCACGGGCCGTTTCAAGACCGTGAGTTGGTGGGACTCGTTTCACGGGGCCTCCCTGGACGCCGTCAGCGTGGGGGGGGAAGCTTTGTTCCGTCGGGGACTGGGTCCGCTCCTGCCGGGTGCTATCCACGTGCCCCCGCCGGACACCTACCGCCGGAGCTTCGGCACAGGGGACCCGGACCCCATGGAATCCGCGGAATACCTGGAATACGTCATGGATCACGAGGGGGACGTGGCGGCCGTGATCGCGGAGCCGATGCGCTGCACCAGCGTCACGATGCCGCCCGCCGAGTACTGGCGGCGCGTGCGTGCAGCTTGCGACCGGCACGGGGCGCTGCTCATCTTCGACGAGATCCCTCTCTGCCTGGGCAGGACCGGCCGCCTGTTCGCCTGCGAGCACTACGACGTGGTCCCGGATATCCTGTGCCTGGGCAAGGGGCTCGGGGGGGGCGTCTTCCCCATGGCAGCCATAGTTGCGCGGGAGGACCTGGACGTGGCCGGTCACACCGCGCTGGGGCATTACACCCACGAAAAAAGCCCGGTGGGAAGCGCCGCCGCCCTGGCCTCCCTGCGGTTCGTGGAAAGGGAAGGGCTGTTGGAGCGAACCCGGGTCCTGGGAGAGCGGTCTCTCCGGAAGTTGACCGGGCTGAAGGAGCGCCACCCCCTGGTGGGGGATGTCCGGGGCATCGGGCTCCTGCTGGGAGTGGAGTTGGTGACCGACCGGGACACCCGCACCCCGGCCTGTGAAGCCGCGGAACATGTGCTTTACACAGCCTTGAGCGAGGGACTCAGCTTCAAGGTTTCCATGGGCAACGTGCTCACGCTCATGCCGCCCCTCACGGTCACCGAGGAGGAGATGGACAGGGCCCTTTCCATCCTGGACCGGGCTTTAGCTTCCTGTCCGGCCTGAGAACATCTACAGAAGAAACGTTCGGCTGTCAGCTGTCGGCGTTCAGCGATCGGTTCCCCGCCACCATCCCCTAAGTGCAGGGTGACACAGAATTGGAGATTGCGAGCGAAGCGCGGCAACCCCCCGGCTCGTAGGCTAGAACCTTTCGGAACAGCAGGCGCATATGCGTTTCCGTCATTCCGGACTTGATCCTTTGACCCCCCTGATCCGGAATCCAGGGGATGGGTAAGGAGGGGGCTCTTTGGCCACCCACCCCAGCCTTGGAGGGTGTTGAAAAACGTTTTTTACGTCATGCCAGCCCCGGATCGAGGTTCAGGGAAGGCTTCGGCCGGCATCCACAAGTGCTTCTGAACTGTGGATCCCGGATCAAGTCCGGGATGACAGGGAAGCTAGAATACCTCTGTTTATCGGCACCCATGTTCCCCGGGATGACGGCAACCTGGATATTTCTTCCCTCAACCGTGTTCCGGTCACTTCAACGCAGCGGCGATCTTCGGGGCGTTGAGTAGTTCACTGATCTTCTGCTGGTAGAACCGGGGGATCGTCTCGTTGGGCCACCCCGAGGGGAGGTGGCATTCCCCGGAGATCTCTTCCTTTGCCACAATTTTGTGTTCCGTGTTGAATACCTCCAGTTCCACATCGAACAGGACATGGGAGTTTTCCGTGGAAAAGCTCGCCGGGTAGTAATCGTTCTGCCATTCATCGACCGTGATCAGGAGGAGGCGGTCACTGCCCGAGGAGCGGAAATCCTTCAGCACAGACTTCCTTTTTACCTCGGGCTTGTTGGAGATCGGTGTCACCGGGAACCCTTTGGCCTTGAGCGATTCAGTCACCGTGTAGAGAAGGGCATCGGCAAACGGCTCCCCGCTTTCCGTGGTCAGGTCGAACGGGTTGCCGTACCCGCCGCGGATGATCCCCACGAAGTTCAGCGGTTTCTCGTACTTGAGGATACTGGGGCGGTGATCCAGGACCGTTACCGTCAGTCGGCGCTGGCCGGTGTAGTTCACCGGGACCGGAGGTCCCTTGAAGCTGATCATGTGAGTACTGCAGCCTGCGCTCAGGCAGGCCAGGAGCAAAACCTGGCCGAGGATGGATCGTGCGAGCATGGGGCACACTCCTTTTTTTACGTCAAGGCCCGGTCGGGCATGGAGCGGGTTCTGGAAGCCGCGAAAACGCAGACCCGCCGAGGGACCGGTTACCGCAAGGGGGATTTTCCCTGCAGATATCTCATCGGCAGCTTCGGTGAAAGGGATTATACGGTTCCCATATCATCCGGAACAGATCGGCCCGGAATCCATGCGAAGGGTGGGGGAGGGGACCGACGGATTATCGAATAAACCGGAAGGTGTCGCCGGTACGGGAGCCCTGTTTCAGCTGGATCTCCAGTTCGTCCAGGGTGGCCTGGATCTCGATGTTCGTGAACCGCCTGCTGTCCAGGGTCCCTTCCACGAAACCCCGGACCTTGGGGTCCTGTTGTTCCAGGCCGTCGAGCAGTTCTTCCGGAACCTCGATGGCCCCCCGGAAGCGACGTGGGTCGCTGTCCAGGCCCCGTTCCCGCGTGGAGACCCGGATCCCCTCGGTGGTATGGACTCGCAGGTTGAAGTGCAGGTTTTCACGGACGTGTATGCGCAGCGAGTGCGGAGGGCAGTAGCAGTTGAAGTCCAGGATCTCGCCGGCCCAGTCGTCGGGATCCACCGGATCCAGGGAGGAAAGGTTTTCCATGTTCACGGAAAACCGCAGGTCTTCGCTGGGACCGAGCAACTCGTTCGAGCTGTCGTAGGGCTTGTTCTCGACAAGGGTCCCCGCCAGCGGCCGGCCGGTACTATGAAAAATCCAGTCCTCGCTCCGGAGTTCGGTGATCGCTTTTTCGTAGTATCCTGTCCGGCCTTCCCCGTTCATCCCCTCCACGCGCAGCACCCGGTCCCAGCCGTTCTGCTGCCTGCCCTGCTTGTGGATGCTGATCCGGTCCGTGATCCGTCCCTGGATTTTGGGCTGCTGCGTCCAGTCTTCCGGGGGGAGTTGGATCTTCGGCCGGACTGCGCCGGATTGATCCTCGTAGGAGTATCCGTACAGGAGATCGATGAATTCATCCAACCCGGAGATGTCGAAGTCGAAGAACCGCGTGTACATGTCTCCGAACGGGTTCATGATGAAGACCGTGGATCCGCTGGCGCTGAGGCTTCCCGACCGGAACCGGCAGCGCTTCGGGGTGCCGATCCCGTAGCTCAGGTCCGTGGGCAGCCAGGGGTCGTTGAAGGTGATCCACTGGCCCTCGTTCCGAAGCATGATGATGTGGGAGCACTTGGCCGTGCCCACCATGTACAGGTTCCCGTTGGGATCGTGCCAGTTCAGATCCTGGGGAATGGAGACCACGGAAAAATCCCACGCCAGGAGGTCCTCCGGCAGCCGCATTCCCGGCCCCTGCCAGAACGGAAGCCCCCACTCCTTCTGCCAGTGAAACGCAGAGATCTCGTCCAGGGCCGACCACATGGTGAAGATCTCCCGGCGTGAGTTCAAGGCCAGGATGTGCTCGTCGTCCATGGCGATCTCGGTGACGTCACCGGCCAGGTCGTCGGGCAGGATGCTTTCCAGATCCACCCATTCCGCTTCCGGGGTTTCCTTCTCCCGAACCCACACGCTGCCGTCTTTCACGGCGGCGGCATACCGCGTGTTGAAGCTTGTGCGGTTGGTCTTGAAAACGACCTCTTCCGGCAGGGAATCCGACAGGGGAACCGGGCCCCCGGCAGAACCGGCCGGGCCGTCCCCGGAGGAACAGGTCGGAAGGTAGATCAGGAGAGCCAGAAACCAGAAGATGGAAGGGTGGACCGATCGCATGGGGACCTTTCCCCGGGTTGCCGCCGGGAAGGGATCCGTCTCGAAAGACGGATCGTTGCGTGGCGGGGTCACACCTGTGCGGGTGCCTGTCTTGGAGCACCGGTTTGCGGGCCTGCGGGCCTGCGGCCCTTGAGGATCGTTTCCGCGGCCGCATAGGTGGGGGCGATGGACAACACCAGTACCATGGTGACCAGTTCGACCCAGGCGATTCCTGCTTTCATGCTTGTCTGCCTTCTGTAAGGAGCTTTTGTCCGGGGTGCCTCTCTGTCATGGACCGTTCGGCCGATCCGGAATCGGCAGCCAGATGCCGTATTCCTGATCGGAAAAGGAAGCATAACACGAATGACGTAATGCGTCAATAAATTGTTTCAGGCCAAAACAGGATGTTTATTTTGGACGTGTTTCGTTCAGCGGGACAGGAATGCGATGCACTCCACGTGACGGGTCTGGGGGAACATGTCCAGGGGTTGCAGCCCTTGGATCCGGTATCCGCCGTTGCACAGCGCCTCCAGGTCCCGGGCCAGGGTCCCGGGGTTGCAGCTGACATAGACGATCTGCTGCGCCGGGGCGGAAGCCAGGAACCGGCGCAGCGGTTCCGAAAGGCCTTTGCGCGGAGGGTCGATCAGCAGCGTGGTGCGTTGGTGGGGTTTCTCCTCCAGGATGTGTGGAAGGATCTGCTCCACGTCTCCCTGCAGGAAGCGCGCATGGGGGATCCGGTTCCGTTCCGCACCGGCCGTTGCCGCAGCAACCGCCCGCGGGTCGATGTCGATTCCTACGAGTTCCGGAATATCCCGGGCAAGGGGAAGTCCCGGGAGGCCCGTGCCGCAGTAGGCGTCCACAAGGCGATCGCATCCTCCCAGGCTCCGGGAAATGCTTGTGAGCATCTGCTCGGTCTGGGCGGTGTTCACCTGAAAAAACGCGGTGGGCCCCACCTGGAAATCGATGCCGCGGACCCGGGACGTGACGGTCGCTGCCCCGTTCACGAGGATCGTCTCGTCGGAAAAAACGGCGTTGGTGTCTTCCGGGTGCAGGTTCAGCAGCACACCCGCCAGCCCCTCGATCTCCCGGAGCCAGGCCGCGGCCTGTTCCTCGAGCTCCGGAAGGTTCTGCCGCCTGGCCACGAGGGTCAGCAGCAGGCGTCCGTCCGTCCCGCTCCGCAGTGAAAAACCGCGCAGGGAACCGGTCTTTCTGGATTCATGGTAGACCGGCCACCGGCGATCCACGATGGCCCGTTTCACGTGTGCTACGGCCCGGTTGATGAGCTCTTCCTGGAGCGGACAGGAGTCGATGTCCACCGTCCGGTGGCTGTGTCGTTCGAACAGCCCGGCGATCACGTGCGGATGAGCGAACTTCACGTTGAAGATGAGCTTGTTGCGGTAGTGCAGCGGTTCCGGCGCGGCGATGATCGGGAACA
>CAYTRL010000112.1:0-14530 GCA_964439795.1 uncultured Thermodesulfobacteriota bacterium | reverse complement strand
AATGTGGGACTACCTGGACGTGATTTTGGGGTGGTCCGGAGACATGGAATTGGATATCTATGAGGAGTTATGGGAAACCCTTCCGGACGGCAGCATGACCTATATGCTGGTCAATAAGTGGTTCGGAACCACCGAGGCGGGATATTATGAACAACCGGGGATTTCGATCGTGAAGTTCCGCCCCGGCGAAGGGTGTGCCTCTTACCAGAGAGATTATTTTTCCGAGGGGGACACGTATTGGGGCATGGATTTTTCCCAGGATCTGGTCAGGGGGAAAAGAGACGCAGTGATCACCGGATTGGGGCTCACGGGGAAGTGCGTCGACGATGACGGCGACGGATATACCAAATACAGCGCCGCTGCGGGATGCGCCAACGAGGGTTTGGATTGCAATGATTATAATGCTGCGGTCAACCCCGGTGCGGTAGAGATCCCCGAAAACGGAATCGATGACGACTGCGACGGAGTTATCGACGTGCCCGAACCGGTGTGGGCGCCCGCCTCCACGCTGCCCCTGGCGGATTCTCATTCGTCGGACGCGGTCAATTCGCTGGGACTCGTATTGATCCCCCTGGGGGCCATGATCGCCATGCGGCTGAGACGAAGGAAATAATCCGTTTCGATTGTATTAGATTGTGAAGGTCCTCACGACAGGCAATAAAGTAAGTCCGATAGAAAAAGCAGGCTCCTGCCTTTGCCACGGCAGGAGCCTGCTTCTGTTTTCTGCCCCGACCTATTTCCCTCTGGATGCCGTCTCACCGGAAGCCGGCTTTTGCGGCCCGCCTTCCTTCCCCTGGATTTTCTGTAAGGATTCTGCGGCTTTCCTTCTCACAACGGGATGGGGGTCATTGAGCGCTTTGGTAAGCGCAGGTACGGCATCCTTGGCTTCCGGGCCGACCTTTCCGAGGATCCAGGCGCTGCCTCGACGCATTTCCCAGTTGTCGTCTTTGAGAAGGACAATCATGTAGGGCACGATTTCCTTGCCCATTGCGAGAAGCGCATAATTGCACGAGAGAAGCATGTGCTTGTCTCGATTTCTCGTTTCTCGGATCGTTTCGATGAGAACCGGTATCGCTTCTTTTGCCTCCGGTCCTATCTCCCCGACGGCTTTGATGGCGGCATGTCTCGTCACCGGGTTCGGGGCCTCGAGCATCTCGATCCACATACCCAACGGCTTCCCCTGGTAAGAAACCTCCTCCTTCTTTCTGCACCCGATGGACAGGAGGGCGATACAAAGAAGAAGGACCAGGCATCGCTTTTGGATCATTTCAGTACCCTTTTCGTCTTCGCACCCGTTGGAGCTGATCTGTCCGGGAAATGACTTCTCAAAGTTCCTGCCCCAATGTACTTTTCAACGCTGTTCGGGGTGCAGGTGCTCGACTTCTGCCGGCAAAGGAAGCCGATTTCCGGGGCAGAAATTCAGCGACCGGTGCGAGGAGAGTCCGTGCTTTGGAGGGGACCCCGGATCAGGGTTCCTTGCAGAGATAATCGAAGAACAGGTCGCAGAGTTCCTGTTCCAGCTTCCGGGAATCGAAATCGCCCTTGTTGATGATATGGTTGAAGAAAAAACCCGTGACGGTGGAGATCAGGACATAGGCGGCGAGGTGGGGGTCCCGTTTCCGGAAGGTCCCCCGCTTCATCCCCTCCTGGAGGATGATCGCGGAAACGTTCAGGAGCGTCCGGTACATGGAATGGTTCAGTTCCGTGATCATGGGGTTTCGTGGAACCTGGCACCAGAACTCGAGCATCACCTTTATGATGTGAGGGTTCTCGTCGAACCAGGCCACCAGGAACTCGATTCCGTTCCGCATGACCGACTGCACGTCGATTCCCGGGCTGGAGTAGTACTCCTTCACCCGCTTGTACACCTCTTTCTCGTCGTCCACCTGGTCGGGAAGTTCCCAGATCTTTCGGTTCAACCCCACCACGTTGTCCCACATCTTGTGGATGACGGAAACCAGGAGTTCTTCTCTGTTCTTGAAATAATAGGAGGCGATCCCCTTGGAAAGCCCGGCTTCCTTGGTCACGTCGTCCAGGGTGACGCGATCGTATCCCTTGGCGGCGATGCATTTCAGGGCCGCCAGGGTGAGCTCTTCGCGTCGAACATCGCTGATCTCGGTCTTGGGAGCCATCCGGGTCCCCGTGTCGTAGATGGGTGCAGACGGTCCGTCCGTGAAAGACGGCAGATCAAATGTCTTTTCAGAGATTGTAATAAAAATTATCCAGGTGGTCAAATAATTCTTTTGCCGACCAATTCACTTTGAGGCCGCTGAAACCGAACCGCCTGGAGCCCCCTCCCTACACGGTGTTCCACTCGGACTCCAGGATGGCGGGAAGCTTCTTGGCCCGTTCCTTGCCGCTCATGAAGTCCAGATATCGGATTCCCTGCGGGTCGATCTCCCCGATGAGTTTGATCTCCTGGGCGGTGGGCGGCCGGGTGGCCGGGCAATCCGATGATATCTCAACGGGAAAGCCCGTGTTTTCGGCCACGGCCTCGGCCGTCACACCCTGGTGAAGGGAGTGGGCCTTCCACTTGCCGCGCTCCACCATCTCCATGACACAGAGGTTGGTAACGGTGAGCATCGGGCCCGGACGGAGCCCGGCCGCCAGGCGCTCTTCTTCGGTAAAGTAGAACCGTGTCCCAGTAATATAGTTCACCTTCGGGACGAAGACCATTTTGGAATGGTTGGCGAAATAGGCCACGCCTTTTCTGTGAAGCCCATACACTACAGGGGCGCCAGCCCCTCCCGGAAGACGCAGGCCGCGCGGATTGATTTCTCCCGTGGGCTTTCCCTCCGCGTCCCGAACGGGCATGGCCAGCCAGGAGATGTTGATGTCTCCGTTGGCGTCCATCTGCCCGCTGGAAACGGCCTCCACATCTCCCTGGCCACGGATATGGAGGGATTCGATGCACTGGGTCATCGACCACAGCCCCGAGGAAAACTTTGTGCAGGCGGCCTCGGAGGTGTGAAACCCAAGTTGGAAGGGAAGGGGGTCCACCCCGCTGTATCCCACGATGAAGGCGTTCGGCGCGTGCGTCAGCTTGGCGAACATGTAGGCGGCATAGGCCAGTGGGGTAAAGGAGCCCAGCACGATGGCGTCCCCGTCTTCGATGGTCCGGGCCAGGCTCACCACCATCTGGTCCGCGGTTTCGACCTTTTCGGCGGGCGTTTCGTCGAGCTTTTCCGGGTACGGGATCGCCTTCACGTTGCCGACCAGCGCCTTGAGCTTTGCCTGGGCCTCTTCCCCCCCCGCCTTTTCCCAGTAGGCCGCTTCGCTTTCCCCGATGGCTTCCGGTATGTACTCGGCTGCTTTCTTGGGGTGGAGTCCCGCGACGTCCTTCATCATCTGCATCAGGTGGGGTGCGTAATAAGGCACGCAGCTGCAGGGACTGGCCCCGAACGGCTGGTGGATGACCAGGTCTACTTCATTGCGGAAAAGCATCGTGGCGGACTTGCTCTCTCGCATCTGCTCCGAAGAGATGATTTCCTCCACGGTGACGATCACGGCCTTTGCCGCCATGGCCATGTCCAGATCCGAAGCCGAGGTGCCGAAGATCTGAACGTTCCCCTGGGCGTCCGCCCTCTGGGCATGAATCACGGCCACATCCGGCCGGATGGCCTGGACCGCGGTCAGTTCCTGTCCGGAAAAGGGGCATTGTACGGTCTTGTACAGTTCCGGAGCCTCCTGCACGATTTCCGATCCCTTGGGACCATGGAAGACGGAGAAGGGGATCCCCTGGCCCGCGGCCTGTAGACCCTTGATCATGCTGCACCCCTCGATTTCGGTGAGCTCGATCTTCTTCCGTTCCGCGGCCTTCCGGAAGTTCGGGGGAAGCCCGAAGGCCTCCAGGCTCAGGAAGCTGAATACGAGGTGGTCCACCGCCCCCGCGGCCAGCAGCCACTCCATCTCCCATCCCCCCACGATGGACATAGCCTTCAATCCCGTGATCTTCTGCCGGATGATCTCCCGGACGACGGACATGGGTTTGTTGCAGCTCCATCCGCCGCCGATGGCCACGAAACTCTTGGGTTGGATGAACAGGCTGATATCCGAAAGCGTCCCGAGCTTGGTTTGGATTTCCGGCATGATTTTTCCCCCTGTCTCTCGAAGTCTTTGTTTTTACGCACCGACGAGCGTGCTTGCTTTTGCAGGCTCCCGCACCGCTCACATGAGCCCGCGCGCGACAATCATTTTCTGGATCTGGCTTGTACCGCCGCCGATGGCGAACAGCTTCGCGTCTCGGAACCAGCGTTCCACGGGGAACTCGCGTGTGTAGCCGTATCCACCGAGCAGCTGGACGGCGTTCGTCGTAACCCGCATCGCAGCGTCGGCCGCGAAAATTTTTGCGATGGAGGCTTCCATGTTCGCGTCTTGACCGGAAGCGTATTTTTTCAGCACATCACGGGTGAGGCTCTTCGTAGCCTGAAGATCCACCGCCATCTCGGCGAGGATCTGCTGCACCATCTGAAACTCGGCGATGGGCTTGCCGAACTGCTTCCTCTCTTTGCAGTATTGCAACGACTCGTTCAGCGCGGATTCACAGAGCGCGCCGCAGCAAACCGCCACCAGCGCCCTCTCAAAAGGGAAGAACACCATGGACTCGATGAATCCGTTGTTCTCCCGGCCCAGCAGGTTCTCTGCCGGAATCCGGCAGTCCTCCAGGGCCACCTCGCAGGTGGGTGAGGCCCGGTTCCCTAACTTCTCAAACGGTTTTGACGCGGAATACCCCGGGGTCGACGTCTCGATGATCAGGGTGCTGATCCCTTTCGGGCCCGGGCCGCCTGTGCGCGTCATGCACACGATCACATCCGCCACGTTTCCGTTGGAGATGAACGTCTTGGTGCCGTTGACCACGTAGTGGTCCCCCTCCCGGACGGCCGTGGTCTTGAGCGAGGCCACGTCCGAGCCCGCCTCCGGCTCGGTGATGGCGATCCCCCCGAGCCACTCCCCGCTTACCAGGCGGGGAAGGTATTTCGCCTTCTGCTCCGGGGTTGCGTACTTGTCGATCCAGTGCAGGCAGAAGATGTGGCCCTGGGCGGACGTGTAGGTGCCCGCACAGATCTTGGAGACCTCCTCCGCAACGATCGCAGTGCCGATCACATCGTGTCCGCCCCCGCCGAACTCCTCCGGCGCGATCAGGGCCAGCAGGCCCAGTTCGCCCATGCCACGGATGATCTCCTTCGGAAAGCGTTCCTCCTCGTCGAGTTGGGCTGCGATGGGTGCCAGCTTGTCTGCCAGGAATTTCCGTGCCGTGCTCTGGACCATCCGGTGCTCTTCGGTTTCTGCATAATCGATCGTCTCGAAGCTCATGGTGTGCCGCCTTTCGGTTCTTTGGGTCGGAAATAGGTCCTGTCCTGTTACCCCAAACGCAGGATCGCTCTGGCTTCGGCCGAGGAAGCGATCTCCCGCCCGACACCCCGGGCCAGCTGCACCGTTTTTTCCACAAGGACCCCGTTGTTCTTGGCAGGCTCTCCGCGCGACAGGTAGATGTTGTCTTCCATGCCGGTGCGGATGTTCGCGGCACCCAGGATGGCCGCAACCGTTATGATCGGAAACTGCTGCCTACCCGCAGCGCAGGCGGAAAATGTACAGGTGGGGTCCGCCTCCCTCGCCGAGTCCACGAGATGCATGAGGTTCTTCACCGTGGCCGGTATCACCTGGCCGGGGAGCCCCATCACGAACTGGAAGTGGAGCGGTCGTTCCAGAACGCCCGCGTTGCAGAGAAGGACCGCGTTGTTGATCATGGCCACATCGTAGATTTCCAGCTCGGGTTTGGCGCCGTGTTCCTTCATGACATTCCCGAAATAGGCCATGGAGGCAAAGGAGTTCATCCAGGGATAGTCCAGGACCCATTTATCGGCCGCGGCATTGTACATGCCGTAGGTCATGCTGCCCATGTTGAACGAGGCCATGTCCGGCTTGGCCCGCGGCACGATGGCGATCCGTTCCTCATCGGTCATGCCCATGCCCCCGCCCGTGGTGCAGTTGATGATGGCCTCCGGGCAGAGAGCGCGGGTTTTCTCCACCACCTCTCCGAAGATGTCGAGATCGGCGGTGGGCGCACCGGTTTCCGGGTCCCGGGCGTGAAGGTGCAGTACGGCCGCACCCGCATCGCAGGCCCTGCGGGAATCTTCAGCGATTTCCTTGGGCGTGACGGGCAGCCAGGGGCTCTGCCCTTTTCCCTCCCCCCGCTGGGACAGGCTGCCGGTAACCGCACAGGTGATCACGAGCTTTTCCATGAATACGACCTCCTTTTATAAAGAAGAAACCTGCAGCCGAACCCCCGCAGTGAACCGTGAAACGCCCGGGAACGGCGGAACGAACCGACCACTAAATCCTACGTGCCAGGCGCCTGTCGGAACACATCATACTGTCGTCATCCCGGCGGACCCCGGATCGGAGTCCGGGGCAGGCGCCGGAATCCAGGGGCGGCCAGTCTCTTAGTCGTACATCTTCAACAGTTCGCGCGCGATGATCATCCTCTGGATCTCGCTGGTGCCCCCGCCCAGGGTGTTGGCGATGCAATCCCGGACATCCCGCTCGATCGGGTACTCTTTCATATACCCGTATCCCCCGTGAATCTGGAACGCGTCCAGCGCGTCCAATCGGCTGGTTTCGCCGAAGAACAGCTTTCCGATGGACGCTTCCATCACGGCGGGTAGTCCCTGAGTTTTCATCCAGGCGACTTTATAGAAAATCGTCTTGTACAGTTCCAGGTGCATCTTCATGTTGGCCAGCTTGTGCTGGATTTCCTGGAAGGCGGCGATGGGAGCGCCGAACTGCACGCGGTTCTTGGCATACCGGACGGCCTCTTCCAGGCGGGCCTCGCACACCCCGACCAGGGCAGGCAGCATGGTGGCGCGCTCCCACACCAGGGTGCTCATGGCGACCTGGAACCCCTTGCCCACCTCCCCCAGCACGTTCCCCTCGGGCACCATACAGTCCTCGAAGATCAGCTCCCCGGTGGGAGAGGCGCGCATCCCCATCTTCTCCAGCTTCCGTCCGTTCCGGAACCCCTCGAAGGTGTTTTCCACCAGGAAAGCCGTGATCCCCTTGTGGCCGAGAGATTTGTCCACGGTTGCCAGGACCACGAACAGGTCGCCGATGGGGCCGTTGGTGATGAACGTTTTGGAGCCGTTCAGGATCCAGCAGTCCCCCTTCTTTTCCGCCTTGGTGGCAATCGCTGCCACATCGCTTCCTGCGCCGGGCTCTGTCTGGCCGAACCCCCCGATCCATTCGCCGGAGGCCAGCCTGGGCAGATACTTTTCCTTCTGTTCTTCGGTGCCCGCCTCCACGATCGGGATTTCGCAGATCACCATATGCGCGCCCAGGGAGGTGACGAACCCCACATCCCGGGATCCGTGCCCGAGACCCTCCATGGTGATGCAGATGGTGAGGGGGTCCAGGTCCAGGCCCCCGTAGGCCTGCGGCACCATCATCTTCTGAAACCCGAACTCCGCCGCCGCCTTCCAGGCCGCCACGTCCAGCTCTTCTTTTTCATCCATCTCCGCGGAGCGGGGAGCTACCTGTTCTCTACCGAACTTGAAGGCTTGATCCCGCATGGCCTGCTGTTCTTCAGTCCAGGAAAAATCCATGTCGTTCTTTCTCCCTTCCCCGGCGGGTGGTTGCAGGACTCCAATAGGTTGCCGTCCCGACCCCGGATCGGGGTCCGGCGCAGGCTTCAGCAGGGTCCCCCTTCGGTCGTCATCCCCGCGGATGCGGGGATCCAGGAGCGGCCGGGTAGGGGGGAAAGAGCCTCCTCCTTGTCCCTGCCCCTGGATTCCGGGTCAAGCCCGGAATGACGGAAAACACAGAATGTTTTCCACCCGCTAGGCCTTGTTGAACGACGGTTTTTTCTTTTCCAGAAAGGCCGAGACCCCTTCCTGGGCATCCTGGGTCTCGAAGATGCCCGAGAACAGGTCCAGTTCATGGGCAACGCCGTCATCAAGTCCGCGGGTACAGCTGGCCAGGACCGCTTCCTTGGACAGCCGCAGGGCGGTGGCGGACAGCCTGCAGAGCTTGCCCGTGATCTTGGATACCGTCTGTTCCAGCTCGTCGTCCGGGACCACCCGGTTGACCAGCCCCCACTTCAGGGCCTCCTCCGCATCGATGGGGTCTCCGGTCAGGACCATCTCCATGGCCTTTCCCGTGCCCACGAGCCGGGGCAGACGCTGGCTCCCCCCGGCGCCGGTCATGACCCCCAGCTTGATCTCCGGCTGGCCGAACTGCGCGCTGGATGCCGCGATCCGCATGTCGCATCCCAGGGCGATCTCGCAGCCCATTCCGAAGGCGAACCCGTTGACCGCGGCGATGAACGGTTTCGGGCTCTTCTCGAACAGGGAGGGGGAAAAGAACCCGCCGAGGATCTTCGCAACGCCCTTTTTCCCCTCCGCCTCCTCGGTCCATCCCTTCAGCATGTTGATGTCCGCACCCGCCATGAAGGCCCGTCCGTTGCCCGTGACCACCACGACGCGGACATCCGGATTTTCCGACAACGCCTCCACGGCCTGGATGAGCTCCTTGGACATCCGTTCACTATATGCATTCAGGAGCTTGGGACGGTTGAAAACGATCCGTCCGACCCCGTCCGCGACCTCCACGAGAATTTCCTGGTATTCCATGTTCGGTCCTTTCCTTTTCCAATCATCCGATCCCGTCCCCGGCGGGGCGGGTTTCCGCTCTTTCCCGGATCCTCAAGCGGTGCCGGGTTCGCGCGAAGCGTTCCGCTATCCGTTCAGGGAAACCTTGCCTGCGTTGGACCGGATGTATTCCGCCACCGTCTCGCCGGGCAAACCAGGCGGAAAGACTTCATGGATTCCCAGCTGTTTCAGCGGTGTGAAATCCACCCGGGGGATCACCCCGCCCATGATGACCAGGACATTGGTCAGCCCCTGCTGTTTCAGGGCGGGAACCAGCCGTTCGGCCAGTTGGAGATGTCCGCTGGTCATGATACTCACCGCCACCACGTCCACGTCCTCCTGCACGGCGGTCCGCACGATCTCGTCCACGGTCCCGAAACGAAAATAGATCACTTCCATCCCGGCGTCCCGCAGCTCCCTGGCCAGCAGCTTGGTGCCCCGGCCGTGGACATCGATCCTTTTCTTCGCCAGCAAAATGCGGATCCTTGTATCTTCCAATCCGGTTCCTCCCTTGTCAGATCGTTACGAAAACGACCCTATTCCGCCACCACCCAGTCGAACGCCTCCCGCATGACATCCATCATCTCCCCGTTGGTGACCCCCTTGCGGGCGGCCTCCACAAGGGCCGGCATCAAACTTCCCTTCTGGTTCTTCAACGCCTGGCAGGCCGTCTTCATCCCGTCCAGGGCCTTGTCCGCCTCCTCCTGGCTCCGTTTTTTCCGGAAGGCCCGCAACCGCTCGATCGCCTTGCGCTCCACTTCGTAATCCACGCGGAAGGGCTGGTATTCCTCCTCTTCCTCCATGGCGTAGCGGTTGACCCCCACCATCGGCAGGGACCCTTTGGTAATCCCCTTCTTGGCTGCATAGGCACTGTTGTCGATCGTCCGCTTGATCCAGCCGTTCTCCAGGGCTTTCATGTATCCGCCCTGTTTCTCCAACTCGTCCAGGAGCTTCCAGGCCTCCTGCTCCATCCGGGCGGTCAACGACTCGACATAATAGGAGCCCGCCAGGGGGTCGGCCACATCCCGCATCCCGCTCTCCCACATCATGATCTGCTGAGACCGGAGGGCCGTCCTGTGGGAAAGCTCGGTGGGGATCCCGATGGTCTCGTCGTAGGAGCAGGAATGGATGGACTGCACCCCTCCCAGCACGGCGGCGATGATCTGCATGGTGATCCGCGCCGTGTTGTTGAGCGGCTGCTGGGCCACGAGCACGTTGCCGCTGGTATGGATGTGAACGCGGGCGTGCATGCACTTGGGTTTCGTGCACCCGGCATCCCGGGTGATCTTCGCCCACATCTTGCGCAGCGCGCGCAGCTTGGCGATCTCTTCGAAGAAGTTCATCTGGATGCCGACCTGGAAGCCGAGCCGTCCCGCAAAGCGATCCGGTTCCAGCCCCGCCTCCTTGCCGGCGTCGATGACGGATTTTCCCCAGCCCAGCCCGTAGGCAAGCTCCTGGACGGGGGTGGCGCCGGCTTCGGAAATCCCGTACATGAAGATATTGGTGGTGTTCCAGGCCGGCATGTTCTCTGTGCAGTACCGGATCAGATCCGTCATCAGGGCGTAGCCCAGCGTCGGATCCCAGGACGGAATGTCCTGTACCGCCGTCCGGGGATACCAGTTCATGGAGTTTCCCCGCAGCGCATCCGGTCCTTTTCCCCTCCGTTCCGCCGCCGCCACGATGTGTGCCAGTCCGGGCAGGCAGTTGTCCCCGGTGATCAGGGAGAAGTTGGTGGTCTCCAGCTCCCACCCCCGGATCATTTCATCGTAATCCTCCGCCGTGCAGAGGTGGACGCCGCACTGACCCACGTTCCCTTCGGCCTCGGGGTGGTCGGCATCGATCCCGTACATGGTCGGAATGTCGTACACCACGTTGAAGACCTTGTGTCCGAAATACCCCTCCATGCCCTGCGCAACCAGCGTCTCCATCTTCTTCCGGGTCTCCTCAATGGTGCCGAACCCGAAGACCATCTGCTGCATCCAGGGAGTCAGAGCATACCCGTCCGGATAGAGGCCCCGCGTAAAGGGGTACACCCCCGGAAACGCTTCCAGGTCCAGCCCCTCGATATCCTCGCTGGAATAGACGCTTTGAATGGGGATTCCGGAGAGGTTCTGGCGCGGCTTGATCTTTTCCGCGTATCGGGATCTTCCCTTCTCCCAGGACTCCTTCTGCTTCAAGAACCGTTCCCGTTTGTTTTCCTCAGACATGAGGGACCCCTCTCTTTTTGCCGGTCCGGGCTCCCTTGCCGGCAAAGGAGACCGTTACCAACAAAGCCCCGATGGATCGATATTGTATAAAGATTTAACTTTCTTAAGGTCTGACCAACTCTATTCCAGGATTTAGCACGTTGCCTGCCGGATGTCAAACAAATTTTCTCCAACCGTCGGAAGGCCCTTCTTCAAGGATGAACCCCTGGTATCCGGGTCGATTCCTCGTTCTAGGGTCCGGAAACGGACGCCGCCGGCTAGGGGAACTGCCGATTCCATTCTTCCGGTTTTTCCTCTTGCTTTCCCCCGGAAAAGAGCATATATTCATGATGCATTACATTTTACCCTTTTCAAGTCTGACCAGCTTCTCGTAGGGATGTCTTTTGGGATTCCCGGCGGCTGGAGGCGTCTTCCGCCCAATCCGAACGCTTTACCCCCAGTCCGGTACAGGAGGTGCGGCTTTCATGAAGAAACTGGTATCGCCCATCGAAAAAAACGTGAAGATATCCCAGAAGATCGTGGAGCAGATCAAGGATATCGTCTACACGGGAGGGTTGCAGCCCGGAGACCGCCTTCCGACGGAAAAGGAGCTGGCACAGCAACTCAATGTGAGCCGCCCGACCCTGCGGGAAGCCCTGATCGTCCTGGAGGCCATCGGACTGATCGAAGTGAAACCCCGGGAGGGAAGCATCGTCAAATCCGTCCTGCCCCTGAGCATCCAGGATCCCATCCAGGACATGATCGACCTGGACCCCGCCAAGGTGCTGGAACTGTTCGAGGTGCGGAAGAAAATCGACTCCGAGGGTGCCGCCATGGCCGCCGAGCGCGCCACGGACCAGGAACTCCGGAAGATCCAGGAGATCGCTTCCTCCCTGGATGCGAATTTGAAGGCGAAGCATTCCATTCTCGATATGGGGACCGCCAAGTACTATCAGAAAACGTTTTTTGCCATTGCCGACGCCACGCACAACTCCATCTATTCCCACTTCATGAAATCCATATGGACCTTGCTGGAAGGGGCCGTTCCGTACAGCCGCCAGAAGCTTTCGGGGGTGCCCAACATCTCCACGAAGCTCTCCCGGCAGTATCGCCAGATCGTGGAGGCCCTGATGAGCCGGAAACCCAATCTTGCCCGAAAAGCGGTCATCCGGCATCTGGATTTTATCGGAGAACAGCTTCAGCAGGTCTTTGACTCGTCCCCAGAGAAACCGTGAATCCGAGGAAGGAGGAGGCACCCCCCATGGAGATCAAAAACGTGTGTATCTACGGAGCGGGCCTGATGGGGCACGGGATCGCGCAGGTGACCGCGGCCGCCGGCTGTTCCGTTTTTCTCCGCGACCAGGAGCAGGCGAATCTGGACAAGGCCATGGAGGGCATCACCAAGGCCCTGGGCAAGCGGGTCGCCAAGGGGAAAATGACCGAGGAGGAAGCCGCTGCCATCCTGGGTCGGATCACCCCTACGCTGGACGACAAGCAAGCGCTCGAGAATACGGATGTGATGATCGAGGCGGTTTTCGAGGACCTGAAGATCAAGCAAGACGTATTCTCCCTGTGCGATCGCCTGTGCCCGCCCCACGCGGTCCTGGCCTCCAACACGTCCCAGTTCAGTATCACCGCCCTGGCCGCGGCCACGCAGCGCCCCGGCAAGGTCATCGGGATGCACTGGTTCCTCCCTCCCGCCGTCATGCGCCTCATCGAGATCGTCCGGGGCGACGACACCTCGGACGAGACGGTGGCCGCCGTTCAGGCCCTGTCGGAGAGGTGCGGGAAGGAAACGGTGGTCTGCAAGGACCGCCAGGGCTTCATCACCACAAGGGCGCTCGTTGCCCTGGCCACCGAGTGTTTTCGTATGCTCGAGGAGGGCGTTGCCAGCAGGGAGGACATCGACAAGGCCATCCGGCTGGGGCTGAACCATCCCATGGGCCCGCTGGAGCTGTCGGATTTCAGCGGGCTGGAACTCCACGTGAAGGCCGCGGACGCCATGAAGCAGGTGTACGGAGAACGGTTCCTCACGACGCAGGCGGTTCGGAACCTGGTCCAGGCCGGTCATTACGGGCGCAAGACGGGCCGTGGGGTCTATGACTACAGCAAGAAGAAGGAGGGCTGATGGAAACGCCGAGAGATGTGGTCCTCGTCGATGCCCTCCGGACGCCGTTCAGCAAGTTTGGCGGAGTCCTCCGGGAGTTCCACAGCACGGACCTGGGGGCCATCGTCATCCGGGAAGTGCTGAAAAGGGCTTCCGTACCCGGGGAACGGGTGGACATGGTCTACTACGGTATGTGCATCCAGGCCGAGGCGGCCATTGAGTATAACGTGAATGCCCGGCAGGCCCTGCTCAAGGCGGGCCTCCCCCCGGAGACCGTTTCCCTGACCCTGGACCGTGCCTGCTGTTCATCCCTGACCTGCGCGCAGATGGGTTTCCGCGACATCCGCTACGGCGAGGCCGACATAGTGCTGGCCGTGGGCGCGGAAAATATGAGCAATACACCGTTCGTCATGCACAACGTCCGCTGGGCCACGGGCCTCTCCCAGCCCAGGATCAAAGATCATCTCTATCCGATCGGATACACGGGGTACAACTCCCTTGCCCGGGATGCCGGCGAGGTGGCCCTGGAACACGGCATCGGAAGAGAGGAGCAGGACCGGTGGGCCCTGCGAAGCCAGCAACGGTGGGCCGGGGCAAACGAGGCCGGCCGGTTCTCCGATGAACTCGTATCCGTGGAGATCCCTCAGCGAAAAGGGGACCCCGTCCTCTTTGCCCGGGACGAACCGCCGAGGCCCAACACGGAACTTGAGCGGCTGGAAAAGCTCCGAACCGTTTACGAAAGTCCCACGGTCACGGCGGGGAACGCGCCGGGCCTGGACGCCGGGGCGAGCGCCCTCCTGCTGATGAGCCGGGAAAAGGCCGAGGAACTGGGGCGGGAACCCCTGGCAACGATCCTGGCCGTTGAGAGTGTGGCCCGTGAGCCCCGCTTGATTGCATCGGCCCCGGCGGATGCCGTGGAGAAGGCCCTGAAGAGGGCGGGGCGGGAACTGGACGAGATGGCCCTGCTGGAAATCAACGAGGCCTTTGCGGCCATGCCGCTGGTGTCCAGTAAGATCCTGGTGGACCGGTATTATGGAGGAAGCACCGAAAAGCTGGCCGAACTGAGAGAGAGGACCAACGTAAACGGCGGGGCCGTGGCCATGGGCCATCCCGTGGGAGCCAGCGGGGCCCGGATCCTGATGACCCTGGCCTATGAACTTCGAAGACAGGGCGGAGGCTACGGCGCCTGCGGCATCTGCGGGGGACTTGCTCAGGCCGATGCGGCCGTCATCCAAGTGTGAGACGCAGGACACTCGGAAACCCCGATGACGACGGCATGCCTGGCAGGCTGATCAAATGAAAAAGCTACCCATTTTTATGCCAATCGCTTTTTCATAGGTGATCAAATGAAAAAGCTACCCATTTTTACGCCAATCGCTTTTTCATAGGTGTTGAAAAACAAGGATACTGTGTTTTCCGTCATTCCGGGCCTGACCCGGAATCCAGGGGCAGGGGTAAGGAGGAGGCTCTTTGGGCCCCTGCCCGGCCGCCCCTGGATCCCCCCGTCCGCGGGGATGACAATAAACTGGACTTATGTAAACAGCCTGCCAGGGCGGATTTCTTGGGGGGAGGTTCCCCGGCCGCTTTTGCTGGAG
>CAYTRL010000111.1:0-14610 GCA_964439795.1 uncultured Thermodesulfobacteriota bacterium | reverse complement strand
GGTGGCCTCCCGGCGTTCGAAAAGAGGGAAGCTTTCCCTCATCCACCCATCGGATGACGGTGCGAAGGGAAACCTTGCAAAGCTTGGCAACATCCACGGTCGTGAAGACGCGTTCTGTCATAGGTCACATCCCTTGCTGAAAGGGGGGTAACGATGAACCTGGATCCATGCTTTTTTTGTCAATGTCGACATTATAGTCATTTTTCTTAACAGTTTCCAGCAATAGATTCATTTTTTGTCATTTTTTCCGGGAACCCCGTCCCCCCCCTTTCGCAAGGCCTTGATCAGTTCATCCTGGTCCGCCCGCGGCAGGGGATGTTCCTCCCCCCCGCAGACCTGGACCCGCCCCTCCGGCGCCGGACGGACCTCCCCGATCCGGGTGCACGGGACCCCGGCCTCCCCCAGGGCCCGGATGAGGTCGGTTTCGCAAAGAGGGTCCGCCGCCATGAGAAGCGCGCCCGAAGCGAGCAGCCCCATGGGATCGATCCCGAAAAACGAACACAGGGTGCTGCATTCCGGAAGAACGGGAACCCTCTCCCGCTCGATCCACACGCCCACGCCCGCCCGGTCCGCCAGTTCGTGCAGCCCCTGCCAGAGCCCTCCTTCCGTGGGATCGTGCATCCCGTGCACCTGCCTGCCCGCCGCGGCCAGGGCCACCCGGGCATCCCGGAGCACGCTGATTCCCGGGTCGGTCAGCAGGCCCCTGGCGCGGGCCAGGACCGAGCCGGGCACCGAGGCCTCCAGGAGGTCCCCCCGTTCGCAAGCCATGACGCTGGTGCCCTCCACGGCGATCCCCTTGGTGAGCAGAAGGAGATCCCCGGGCCGGATCCTCCCCTTGTCCACCAACGCCTCCCGGTCCACCTCACCCAGAAGCTGCCCCACCAGCAGGGTCCGGTCCAGGCCCAGGGTGACCTCCGTATGCCCGCCGCAAACGGTGATCCCCAGCTCATCGCACGCCTCGGAAAGATCGTCGAACAGGGCGGCCAGGGAGGCCGCATCCGCTTTCCCCTCGGGCAGCAGACAGGTTACCAGCAACCACTTGGGCTCCGCTCCCATGCAGGCGATGTCGTTGGCGTTGATGTTGACCAGATAGCGCCCGATCCGCTCCGTGGCAAAGGTGATGGGGTCGGTCTTTGCCACCAGGAACCGGTCCCCCATGTCGATCACCGCCGCATCCTCCCCCAGCCTGGGTCCCATCACCACGCGCGGATCGTTTCCGGAAAACCGTTCCAACAGGCCGGCCAGCATCTCCGGCGGGAGCTTCCCCGGGGGGAAGGGGCCCTTTTTCATTGCATTTTCCCTCTCCGATGTCAGCCCGGTTCCGTGTGTGGGATACAACAGAGGAAATCCAGCCCCTCCTGCCCTGCACGGAAACGGTGCTTCTCCCCTGAAGGGACGTACACGGCCGAGCCGGGTTGGATCGGAACGCTTCCCGACTCCGCCACCACCTCCCCGGATCCCCGGATGACATATACCTCATGTTCCCAGGGGTGAATGTGAAACGGGGTGTACCCCCCCGGAGAAACCCGGAACAGGCGCATGGAAAAATGTCCCGCCCCGTCTGCTTCCGTGATCAGCGGAAGGAGTTCCACGCCCTTCAGATCCTGTTCCTGTCCGAGATCCGCCGGAGACACGTCGTCGGCCTGCTTCACGGTGATGGTCATCTTTTCCTCCTCCGGGCTGGGGTGAAGAAATTTGATTGTTTTGAACACCTGGGACCGATCTTGGTATACTCATTTGATGTATCTGGATCATTCTGCAACAAGCTTTCCCAAGCCTCAAGAGCTTTTCGACGAAATCCTCGCCTACCAGAAGGAGATCGGGGGATCTCCGGGCCGGGGAGCTCACGGGGCCGCGGACCGTGCATCCGCCCTGGTGGATACAACCCGCAGGGAACTGGCATCCCTGTTTTCCGTGCAGGACCCGAACCGGATCCTCTTCACCGCCAACGCCACCGAAGCCCTGAACCTGGCACTGCTGGGCCTGCTGCGCGACGGAGACCACCTGGTGGCCACCTGCGTGGAACACAACTCTGTAATCCGGCCGCTCCACCACCTGATAAAGACACGTTCGGTGCGCGTCACCTACGTTCCATGCGACTCCATGGGGTTCGTGGACCCCTCCCGGGTGGTGCAGGCCGTGCGGCCGGAAACGCGGCTCGTGGCCGTGAACCACGCCTCCAACGTCACCGGATCCCTTCAGGCTCTGGGCGAGATCGGCACCCGCCTGGGAGACATCCCCCTGCTGGCGGACGTCACCCAGACCGCGGGGATCGTTCCCGTCCATGTGGGAAGGATGAACATCGCCCTGCTGGCCTTTACCGGGCACAAGTCGCTCTACGGACCCACAGGGATCGGGGGCCTTTACCTCCGTGAGGACCAGCGTCCGCTCCCGCTCAAGTGGGGGGGCACCGGCACACGCTCCGAGGCCCCGGAGATGCCCGACACGATCCCCCATCTTTACGAACCGGGAACCCTGAACATGGTGGGGATCGCAGGGCTCCTGGGGGGGCTTCGGTTTCTGAAGAGGGTCTCCCTGGATGCGGTCCGGGCGCATGAGACAAAGCTCATGGACTGCCTGCTGAAGGGGCTTGTAGAGCGGGAAGGCATCCAGATCTACGGCCCCGGAGACTCCTCTTCCCGCACCGGGACCCTGTCCCTGAGGCTTCAGGGGTGGGAACCCTCGGAGATCAGCTTCCTGCTGGACCAGATGTTTCACATCCAGACCCGCGCGGGTCTGCACTGCTCCCCCCTGGTTCACAAGTGCATCGGCACCTTTCCGGAAGGTACGGTGAGGATCTCGGTGGGTTTTTTCAACACCCGGGAAGAGATCGACGAACTGCTGGCCGCCCTGGACAAAATCCAGGCGATGAAGGGGTGAACCGGGGCCCGGCTCTTCCCCGTTCCGCAGGGCGTGCCCGCTTCCCGATCCGGGTCTGCCGCATCGGTTCCTCCACAAAGGCAGTGTCATCGCAACTCTTTGAAAAACAAACATTTTTCAATAAATCCAGGCCGATTCCACGGCCGGGAAAGGTTGACATACGAACGTTTTTAGTCCATACAGGATGGTTCAGACAGCGACCCGGAAAGGCTTCCAACAGTACCGGAACGGCTGGATTTCCGGTATTCCATTCTTTTAACGAGCCAAGACAGGAGGAGCATCCATGCGTTTGATTCTATTGGGAGGACCCGGAGCAGGGAAAGGCACCCAGGCGAACCACATCAAGGACCGTTACTCGATCCCGCAGATCTCCACCGGCGACATGCTCCGCGCGGCGGTCAAGGCCGGTACCGACCTGGGCAAGGAAGCCAAGGGGTACATGGACGCGGGCGGGCTGGTACCGGACACGGTCATCATCGGGCTGGTCAAGGAGAGGATCCAGGAACCGGACTGCGCCAAGGGGTTCCTCTTCGACGGGTTTCCCAGAACCATCCCGCAGGCGGATGCCATGAAGGAAGCCGGGGTGCCTATCGACGCCGTGGTGGACATCAACGTTCCGGACGATGAGATCATCAAGCGGATGAGCGGGCGCCGGGCCCACCTGGCCAGCGGCAGGACCTACCACGTAGTCTTCAATCCCCCCAAGGTGGAAGGCAAGGACGACGTCACCGGCGAACCCCTGGTCCAGCGCGATGACGACAAGGAAGAGACGGTGAAAAAGCGCCTGGACGTGTACCACGACCAGACCGAACCCCTCATCGACTACTACAAAAAATGGAAAGCCACCGGCGAGGCCGCGGCCCCCAAGTACATCCGCGTCGAGGGTGTGGGCAAGGTGGACGAGATCCGCGACAGCATCTTCACGGCACTGGATGCCCTCAAGTAAGGCACTCGTCCTGAAAAGGCCGGAACAACACGGCGGGAGGACCGGAATCAACCTTCGGTCCTCCCGCTGTTTCTTGATAACGGGACCCCCATGAAAGCCTACCTCTGGAAGACCGGTCAGACCGTCTCCCCGTTCGGGGATCCCGTGGGAGACCTGCTGATCCTGAACCGACCCCTGCGGGACCATCAGGAATGCACCCTCCGGAAACACGGCCTGCAGGTGGAAGAGACCGAAGATCCCTGTTCGATCCCGGACGAGGAGTTCCTGTTGATCCGGGACGACCTCTTTTTCAGCGAGGTGGCCCTGGACCGGTTCCTGGACAGGGTGAAAGAGCAAGGGGAATCCGTGGCCTGCGCCCTGGAAAGAGGACCGTTCACCGACTTCACCGGTTTTGCGCAACCCCTGCGCGACGCCCTCCTCCAGGACGCCGAAACCGCCGTGAAGGTTTACGGCCTCTACTACTGCCGCAAGCCGCCACCGTCCGCCGGCGCCCTGGACGAACTGCCCCCGCTGCGGATCGAGGCCCGGCAGATGGCCTTTCCCATCCGGCCCGGGGAGATGCTTCCCAGCACGGTGGAGATCACCTTCACCCCGGCCTACACCGACGCCGTCCTGATCCACGTCTGCCACTGGTCCCACCTCTGGCTGGCCAATCTCATGGCCCTGGGGGGAACCCTGTTCCACAGCTTCACCCGGAGCAAGTTCAAGCTGGTCATGCGCGCCCTGTCAGCCTTTTCTCTGAACAAGCACAAGATCGCCTCCCGGTTCGTCATGAAAGGAAAGGGGTGCGACATCCATCCGTCGGCCGTTGTGCAGGGGTGCATCCTGGGGGACGGGGTGACCATCGGGGCCCACTGCCTGGTTCAGGGCTGTATCCTGGGGGACGGGGTCAAGGTGAACGAGCACAGCATCCTGCTAGGGTCGGTATTCGGGGAGGGCTCCTCCACGTCGCCCCGTGGTTGGACCAAGTTTTGTGTTGTGTACCCCAAGAGCAGCACCACGGGGCACGCACTGCACGGTTCGGTGGTGGGCAGGAACGTGTTCATGGCCTCCCCGGCCTACCTCTACGACCTGAAGATCAAGGGGACCATCAAGATCACGCACAACGGGCAGCGGGTGGACACGGGGCTCAACTTCCTGGGCAGCTGCGTGGGCCACGAGGCCATCATCGGCCCCGACATCTGGCTTGCGTCGGGCATGGAGATCCCGAACCGCGCCGTGGTGGTGAAAAACCCCGAGGAGATCATCACCTCTATCCCCGTGGACCCGCCCGAAGGGGAGTACCTCACCGTGCGGAACGGAAAGCTGATGCCGGTGAGGGAGCTGATCGCCCTTTCCAAAGACAAGGAATAAGAAGCCGGCCCCCGGACCTACCCCCCCCCGATCCCGTAATCCTTCCAGGCCCCCTTGGGGTTGTATTTCGGATCCAGCCACCCCATCCTGCGGAACCAGTCCACGGTGTCCCGCATCCCCTCCCGCACGTCCGGGTACCGGTACGTGTAACCGGCGTCTTTGGTCTTCTTGTTGGAGATCCAGTAGCTGGAGGACATGTACGTTGCCGAGGCAGGTTCGAACACCCGAACCCGCGGGACGTGGAATTTCCGCTCCAGAAGCACCCAGAGTTCGGCCGCCCGGGTCATCACCGGGCGGGCCAGCCTGAGGTTGACGAACGGGAGATCGATCATCCGGCGTCCCGTCAGAAGCCCCAGATATCGGATGAACTCATAGTAGCTGGTGATGCTGTCGTCTGCCACGTTGTAATCCTCCCCCAGCCCGAAATCCTTCTCCGCGATATAGCAGGCGAACCCGGCCATGTCCTCCACGTGCACGGAAGTGGTGATGTAGTTCCTGGAATCTTTCGGCAGCAACGGCACGTACCCCTGGTTGATGGAGATCAGGATCCCCCCGTGCCCGTAATCGCTGCCCGGCCCGTACAGGGGAGCCGGGCGGACCACGGTCAGGGGCAGCCCCTGCTCCCGGTGGGCCTTCCAGAGGATCTGCTCCTGCTCAAACTTGGTGACCGAGTAATCGTTGACCAGGTGGGTGCCCGAGGGCCCCTCCTGCCCGAAGGGGGTGTTCTTCGGAGAAGAGCCTTCTTCGGTGAACGGAAGGTTACACTTGGCTCCCTCCCGGGAGGTGTGGGGCTTGCCGAAGATCCCGCAGGTGCTCCAGTGTACGAACCGCTGGAGGCCCTTCTTCTTCAGAACCGCGTCCAGCAGGTGGACCGTCCCCTGGATGTTCACCTTTCTCAGGAGATCCATGGGGGCCGAGTAATCGTAAAGGGAGGCGACGTGAAAGATGTGGGTGACCGGTTTCTGCAGCAGCTTCCCGGTGCTTAACCGGTCCGTAAGGTCCGCGGGAACCACCTCGCAGAGAGGGTGGGAAAAGTCCACCCCGGTGTTCTTGTGGATCGCAACGGTTTTGGGGTGTTCAAAGGCCCGCTGAATGTCGGTGGCCACCACCCGCTGATTCTCACTCAACAGTTTCCGGACCACGTACGACCCGGAAAAGCCGCAGGCGCCCGTCACCAGATTCACTCGTTCACTCATGATTTCTCTCCCTCCCGGGCTGTGGAATTGATATGGAACAGGTCTGATGAAAAAGATAATATTTCTTTTTTCAAGTGCCTGCCGGTGTTGAACCGCCCGCATGGGCCAGCATGTATGCCCCCTGCTCCGCGCCGGTCATCCCGGCCACCACGGCACATTTCACTTTGAACAGGAAGTAGATGTTCCCCGGCTCTTCGTTCAAGGTTTCGAAGTTCCCCTGGCCCTTGGAGATGATCACGTCCGCGCTGTGGAAGGCCTCCCGGACCTCGGGACACACCTCGGCGAGTACGGTCCCCGGCGCGTCGCTTGCGTTGCCCACCACCCGCGCGAGTTTCTCCATTCCAACGAAACGCGCGTCGTCCTCTGTGGCATCGTTCAGGACCGGCGCGCCCCGGACCACGAAGGTGATCTCGGCGGAGGACACCTGCCGGAGGGCCTCCACCAGCAGCCGGTCCAGGACGATCTCTCCCGTGTTGTCCCCGAGAAAGAGGATCGTGCCCGCTCCAACCACGTCCTGCCGGAACCGATCGTAGTCCCATGCGAAAAAACGGCTTTCCAGCACCGCGTGCAGCTCGCCCTCCAGGTCGAACTCGGTCCACCCGCCCCCGAAATCGACCACGTTGCCCGCCACGGAAAGCCGGACGGCGGTCTCCAGGGGGTCCGGGGATTCAGAAACCATCCGGCGGCACGCGGGCAGGTGTTCCAGGGCCTTCTCGTTGTAATGGTGCTTGATCTCCGCGTAGGGGTCCGGATTCCCGGTCATCTCGCGGACCACCCGGTGAGCGGCCTGGGCCAGCTGCGGCGGCGTCAGGTCCGGGGACAGGTGAGAAAGCAGTCCCATCACCCGGTTCAGAATTTCCCGCTGTTGACCCACGTCCTCCGTTGTCACCCGAGAGGAATCCAGGGCCTGGCGCAGCAGGCAGGGATAGCAGTCCAGATAGATCTTCACAAGGTCTCCCTGCAGGTTCGACCCGGGAACCGGTTCCCGGGCCGTTCATGAAACAGAACACTGCCCGGCCGCAAGGCGGAAAAACCGCACGGGGTATCGTTCCGGGTTCATCGCTCGTGCACGCACGTCTCCTGAACGATGGCTTTCGCCTTCCGGACCAGGTTTCCGGCCTCGGGGTTCCCCTTCCGGTTTTCTTCCTCCACCCGGGCCAGGATGTCGTAGTAGGCCCCCCAGGCCTTCTTTTCCTGTTGGTACGTCCCATGCAGCCAGTCAGGATCCTGACCAAACAGCTGCAGGAGGTTGGACAGCCGTTCCGCGCCCACCCGGAGAAGATCCTCCCCGCCCGATCCGCCGGCATCTCCCGCTTTCTCCTCCAGCGAAAGGACCTTCAGGGCCAGGCACAGGAGAGACACGGTCCAGGGAAGCGGCAGGACAAAACATCCGGTGAACGGGTCCAGGGCGGAGCGGACCTCCGCAGCGGTCCCGGGCAGGGCCCGGGCATATCCCGAGAAGAGCAGCATCCGCTCCAGGTCGCCCGCGGCCTTTCCCGCGGCCGCGGCGCGTATGGCCTCCCCGGCAAAGGCCTGCTTGTCGTGCCGCATGACGAGCCCGGATGCGTGCACATAGCGGAGCAGCGAAGAGCGATCCCCGAAAAGGACCGAGAGGAGATAGGCCTGGTCCTCCGCCCTCCCGATGCACGAGAGGGTGAACGGTCGGTGGAGCCGGAGGCTGTCCACCCGGATCCCCACCGTGCCGCCGGTCACGTGCACCCGGCTCAGGCAGTCCGTCCGGCCGTCGGGCATGCCGGGCATCCCGTAGCGGGTCATCATCTCCGCCCGGGTGGAAAGGGCCTGGGGAATCCGGCTGGGAAACACCCACTGGTCCGCGGAGAGATCCCCCGCCGGCAGGGTCACATCCGGGGTGAAAAGGCCTTTTTCGATATCGTCGTGGTTTACCAGGGCCCCGGCGATCATGCCCAGGTGAACGGACCGTCCGTCCGCGTCGACCCCCTCGGCGCCCCACAGGGGAGAGCAAAGATGTTCAAAGGTGCTGGCGCCCGTCTCCCGGACCAGTTGCTCCTGGGGAAAGACCTGGTCCAAGTCGATCTTGAACGTGGAACGGACGGAAGGGTCCACGGCCACGTGCCACAGCGCGGCCACCGCCTTCAGGAAGGTATAGTGGCGGCCGTACGGGCCGTCCACCCCGAATACCCAGTGAAGGGAAGAGGCGTCGCCGGTTTCCACTCCGAAACGTTCCGCCGCGGGGAGCAGGAAGTCGTCCAGGAGCCGTGCCGCGTCCTTCTCGGTGAACACGTGGACATCCAGACCCTGGATCCTGTCCTGCCCGGCCAGTTCACCCTCCACGTAGTCCCGGGCCAGTTCCTTGAGGCCGGGGTGCGTCACGCTGGCGGACAGGGCCACCTGGAGGCGGTCCCCGGTTCCGGCGTTTCCCCGGGCCCGCTCGAAGCGGAGCATCTCGGACAACCCCCGCAGCCCGTAGAGGATCTCGTTGTTTTCCGGAGGGGTCCCCATCTGCACCGGGTGGTCGTACCAGTGGGTCTGTCTCTGCCCGGACACCTCCAGGAGCCGTCCGCGAAGATCCGGGTCCAGGGACCAGCCCGCCGGGTCGCTCCCTGCGGGGGGAAGCGTAAGCAGGGCGTTGGAGGTGAAGAGCACCTCCCGTGCCGGGCGACGGATCGGGTCCGGGCAGGGGGTGAGGACCTTGATCCTTCTCCGGGCCCTGAGTTCCTCCACCCGCTCCTCCCAGCGCATGCGGATACCCGAGGCCGGGGGACAAAAGACCTTCCAGAACGCCTCATAAAGGTTCGGGGCCTCCGGCCCGGATCCCGCGTCCTCACCCGGCCGGAGATCCTGAACCAGTTCCCGGAGGGGTTCCGCCGGCCCCGCATCATCTTCCAGGGCCTGCGCCCACTCCTGCCGGACCATGTCGGCCCCTTCCAGTAGAAAAGCGGCTTCCTTCTCCCACCCTTTGCCGGCGCCCTCTTCCAGCATCCGGTTCCGGATTACCCGGGAACAGGGCTCCCCCGGCCCCCCGGCCAGGAGATCGAGGAAATCCCGGCAGAGCCGCCCGGCGGGTCGTTCCGGACGGGAATCCATCTGCTGCATCAGAAAACGGACCGCTTCTCCCAGGCCAGGCATCCGATTCCTCCAGTCTCCGGGGCAATACGCTTGCCTCGTACGGTTCCGGTTCTGCCCCATGATAAACGAGCGGCCTGAGAAAATGAAGACAGCTCCCCTTTTTCCGAGACCTCCCGATCCCGGCCACCGGACGGAGCCGAAATATGTTCAAAACACAGGGACAGATAAACCGGCCAAAAATATGTATTTTTTTCTTGACAGAAAGGAAAATATCTTTCAATATTAACATATTAATGTGATTATGATCCGGCCAAAAAACCGGCCATTTTTTCAGGGGGCTCCTCCCGTGCTTCGACCCTTCATCCCAACCCGGAAGAGGCTGGATGAACTCAAGGACCTGGTCCAGGAGGTCGTCAAGGAATCATCCGCCCTCGAGGGAAAGGTCGCACCGAAAACAGCCGCCTGCCTCGGAGAAAATCTGAGGTTGATCAACAGCTATTACTCGAACCTGATCGAAGGACACAAAACCACAATCCCGGACATCGAGAAAGCCCTCGAGAAACAGTTTTCCGGAGAGGATCGGGAACGCTACGCTCAGGAGCTTTGCGCCGCACACGTGGAGGTGGAGCGGATCATGATGCACAGGGTCCTCGAGGGAAAACGAACGGATATATGCGGCAGGGACTTCCTGTGCGATATCCACCGGACCTTCTATGAAAAGTTGCCGCCTCATCACCGGTTCATCCACGGACCGGAAGGTTTTACAGCACATGAGGTGGATCCGGGTCGCTTCCGGGACGTTCACATCTCCCTCGATGACGGAAGATCCACGCACGGCCCCCCGCCGGGAGAGGTGCCCGGAACATTCGAATCGTTCAGCAACGCTTACGATCCGGCCGGGTTCCACGGCGATGAGCGGTTGATTGCGGCTGCGGCAAGCCACCATCGCTTCACATGGGTGCATCCGTTCCGTGACGGCAACGGACGCGTAGCCCGCCTTTTTTCCGGGCTTTACCTGGCATGCATCGGGATCAACACAGGAAACCTCTGGTCCCTTTCCCGAGGGCTTTCCCGGCAGAAGGGGGCGTATATCCTGCACCTGTTTTCCGCAGACTCCCCTTCGGAAAGCTACAAGGGGTTGGATGAGGAGCAACTGGCGGACTTCTGTATTTACTTTCTCGAAGTCTGCCTGGACCAGATTCAATTCATGACCCGGATACTCGGGCTGGAGGGGGTCGAATCCCGCATCGACTGGTACGTGCAAACCCGAAGCAATGCGGCAGACGATCCCTTGAGGCCGGAGGCGGGAAGGCTCTTGAGGGCCCTGTTCATGCGAGGTGAAATCCCCCGGGGGGAGGCATCGACCCTCCTCAACATGAGTGAACGGAACGCCCGGCGCGTGGTCAGCCAGGTCATCAAACAGGGGCTCGCCGAATCCGATTCACACCGGGCACCGCTGCGGATCGGGCTGCCTCTTCACGCACTGCCCTTCTATTTCCCGGACCTGTATGACGCTTCCGTTCTGGGACGAAGCCTCCCGGCTGGCCTGGAGGATCAGGGATAGGAGACCCAGGCGGCGGGCAGGCCCGTTCACCCCCACATGAAGTACGCAGCAGGACACATATTCAGGGCGAAGAAGACCCTTCGTCCCCAGCTCCCGGTCCGGTGACGGAAAAGAACCGGAGCTTCATGTCATCCGGTAATGCACCGGCCTGAAAGATGCTCCGGAGCCGATCATCGACCCAGATCGACCTGTCCGCCTCCACGAAAACCGTCCAGACCGGTTCCAGCCTTCGGAGCATAGGCATGGCCCCTTGCCGGCCGGTCACCATGAACGCGGTGGCCAGGGCATCGGCAATGATCCCGGTGGGGGCCACTACGGTGACACTCACAGGCCCCTGCACCGGCCGGCCGGTCTTTGGGTCCAGGATATGGGAAAAACGGCCCTGCTCGTTTTCGAAATACCGCTCGTACGACCCCGAGGTCACCACGGCAAGTTGACGCACCCGGAACACACCGAGCAGGCTCCCCTTTTCAAACGGGTCCTGCAGCCCCACCTTCCAGGCCGGGGCCCGGCTGACGCATCCGGAGGCCCGGATGTCGCCGCCCGCGTTGATCATGAAACACGCCAGGCCGCGCTCCCGCAAACTCTGGACACCCTGGTCGATGATATACCCCTTGGCGATCCCCCCCAGGTCCACGCGGGTTCCTTTCTGCGGCAGATACAAGGTCCGTGCCTCCTTGTCCAGCCTGAGACCCGAGGTCCCCACCTTTGCCAGGGCCTCGCGCAACGACTCCGGGTCCGGCACCCTGCCGGCGGCCCCCCCCCGCTGGATGTCCCCCCAGAGCCCCTCCACGGAGCCCACAGTGACGTCGAAGGCGCCTCCGGTCATATGGGAGATCTCCCGGGATTTGACCATCACCTCCATCATTTCCGGCGAAACCTTCACGGGATGCAGGCCGGCCGCGTCGTTGATCTTGACCAGCGCCGAATCCGTGTTGAAGAGGCTCATGCCGAGGGCCGTCTCCCCCATCCGGTCCAGGGTCTCCCGAACGGCGTCGGCCTTGTCCCCGTCCCGCGCCCCCTCCCGCCAGAGCACCTCCACGAGGGTTCCCATCATGGGACGTGTAATGCGCTTGACGTCCCGGTTCCCGGTTCCCTCGCGGACGGAGCATGCGGGAAGGACCGCCCACAGCCCCAGGATCAGACAGAGAAGCCAACGGATCCCCGCGCGCTTCGTTATCATGGGTGAACCCCTTTCACCCGGCGAGGGAAATCCATACCCTCAGACCGGATCATACTGTTCTCCCTGGGTCCGCTTCCGGACCTTCCCTTCCCGCTCCAGCTTCTCCAGATGCGCCAGCGCGGTGTAGTAAGCCATGCCGTGAAAGAATTCGGGCACATCGGTGTAGACCCGCCGGACCATCTCCTCCGGCCGGCTCACCCCTTCCCGGATGCATGCCAGGAGCTTGCGCTCCCGTTCCAGCCGGTGCCGGATATATTCCTCGATCTTCTCCCGGGGCTCCCATACCAGGGGGCCGTGCCCCGGGCAGATCACGGTCACGGGCAGCGTGAGGAGCCGTTCCAGGGACTGGAGGTACAGGGTCATGTCCCCGTCCGGCGGCACGATGATGGAAGTGCCCGCGCCCAGGATATGGTCCCCGGTGAAGAGCACCCCCTGCGATCCCAGGAAAAAACAGCAATGGCCCGCGGAATGTCCCGGGGTATGAACCACTTCCAGGTCCATCCCGTCCAGGGAAAACCGGTCCCCGTCCCGGAAGGTGAAATCGATCAGCGACGGGTCCACCCGCTCCGCATCGTACACGGAGGCACCCACCCTGCAGCGGGTCTCCCGCTTCACGCGCTCCACCCCCACGCAGTGATCGGGGTGCCAGTGCGTGAGAAACAGCCGGTCCAGCCTGCGCCCCGGGACGGTGCCGAGAAAGCGGATGAGCCCTTCCATCACCTGTCCGTCCCACTGGCCCGCATCCACCAGGGTCAGATCCCGGCGGCCCATGAGAAAGCTGTTGGTGTGATTGAAGGGGGGCAGGGTCTGCGTGAGGACGGGAAGGTGAAATACATGGTTGATCCCGTCCGAAATCGGGTTCCATTGCATGCGTAAAGGTCCTTTCCGGCGAATGGCCGGATTAAAGTTCAAGCAGTTTGTATAAACACGCTATCGTAGAAAACACCATGGGCATGCGGCCGGAGTCGGCATCGTGCAGCACATCCTGCGGACGGACCCAGCCTCCCCACGAGGCTTCGCCGGGGTACGGGTCGGGCTGCTGTCCTTCGGGCATCCAGGCCGTATAAAACTTGGTGTCGTACCGGATCGGCAGCCCCTCGGGGGTGACCCAGTGGTCCAGAAAACTCAGGGCATCCAGGTTCGCCCGGAGCCCGGCCCGGTCCAGGACCTGAGAAAACCGGACATGGCCGGCCAGGAGCCGGTCCCGGTCCGCCCCGGGCGGACCTCCCCGGCCGGGGAGACCGGCGTCGTCCCCCGCAAGGGGCCTGGCCAGAAGCACCCCGGCCTCTTCATAGAGTTCCCGGATCGCCGCCACCTGATGGGCTGTGCCCACTTCTCCGGTGAGCCCGCCGTTCCCGCGGTTCACGGCGTCCCCCTTTCCGGAACGGGCGGCCCGGATCTCACGGGCCATGCGGTAATCCTCCGGATCCACCTGTCCTCCGGGAAAGGCGTAGTATCCCCCCAGGAACCGGAGCGACTCTTCCCTCCGGATCATGTAGACCTCCAGGTCCGGGGCACCGTGGTGCCGGCTGCCGGCAACGACCGGACCGTCCTCCCGGACTTCCGCCCCGGGGTCCGGTTTTCGTAACAGCAGCACGGATGCCGCGTCCTTTGCTACCGATCCCAACTGTCTCTCTCCTGCCGGGCTGCTCAACCGTCTCTACAGAACGATGCGGTGAAACCGCTCCTCCAGCCACCGCTTCATGACAGGCCGATGCCGGATGATCTTCATGGCCGTATCCACCGGGAACGGTTGATCAAGCCAGCGTCTGAGGAAACCGGCCTTCCCGAAATTCCTGCGAAACCGTTTTTCGATATTCAGAGAATAGGCCTCCAGCGCCTTCCGGTCGAAGGTCCCGGCCCGGCGGGCCGACTCCAGCACATCGGCCGCCACCCGGGCACTTCCCAAGGCCTGGGAGATCCCCTCACCCGTGAGCGGGTTCGTAAGCAGGCTCGCCTCTCCCACCAGGAGGAACCCGTCCCCGTGGATCCCCCTGGGCCGGGTCGTGTAGCGGATGGGGCTGCCCTCGAGCCGGCCCAGCCTCCGGGCCCCCTGCAGCCGCTTTCGAGCCCAGGGGCTCTCACAGTATGCCTCGAACAGCTTCCGCAGATTGGCGCGGGAAGCCCGCAGCCGGTCCTCATGTACCATGATCCCCACGTTGGCACGCTTCTCGGACTCGGGAAAGATCCACCCGGACCCGTAAAGCCAGGGTGCGGTAAAAGAGTCGGTCGTAAAGGGGTCGGGATCCGCAAGCCCTTCGAACCAGCCGATCAGGGCCTGGTAGGAGCGCATGGACCGCCTGTATTCCATGGGCAGAAAGCGGAAGGCGGCCCCGGTGGCGATCACCGTGACTCCCGCCCGGATCTCCGTACCACCTGCACCGGCGCCCCCCCCCCCCCCGGCCCGGGGCGGGGGGGGGGGGCGGCGGGCGGGGGGCGG
>CAYTRL010000110.1:0-14713 GCA_964439795.1 uncultured Thermodesulfobacteriota bacterium | reverse complement strand
AGGAATCTGTTATGCTTTCCACATCTCATAAACCACGGCAGAGGAATAATTCGAGCTAGCACGTTGGTTTGACTTTCTCCCGCAGGAAGGGATAAGATCTGTTATGGAAGGCAGCAAGCCCGGGTAATTAGCAACAAGGAACCGGTTGAATGGGCCCCTTTCTTTTCGGCATCTGCATCCTCCTGGTGGGCATCGGTGTGGGAATCCCTGCTTTTTACCACCTGGTGTACCAATCCTCCGTCCTGGTGCCCCGGCTGAAAAAGTTCCGCATCTTTCACCGCCGGGACCATCTCAGGCTTCTCTGGCCTTTTTTCTTCCCCACCCTGTTTTGGTGCGTTGTCATCGTGGTTTCCATGTTCCTGGTTTCCCACTTTTTCTTCGCGTACCGGTTCATCTTTTTTTGCGGTCTGCTCATCGCCCTGGCCTGCGCGTTTATCGAAGCGGTGGTTCCCAGGGTAGATCCCCTGGAAGCCGGGATCCTGGATCGGTTGAAGAAAGACCTGGTCGGCCCGGGTGACGATCCGGATGGAAAGTATCCGGTCTACACCTCTTTTCAGATGAGGAAGGCCGATTGGAAGACCAACGGGGCCTGTCTCAACTCGTTTCAGAACCTTCGCTGGGAGTGCTCCGTGTGCAATGGGTGGAACCTGTTCAGCGAGGAAAAGGTCATGTTGCACGGTGCCGGGATGCGTTTCGTGCTGCAATGCGGCCGCTGCGGCGACCACTCCATCGTACGGGTCTCGGGGTTTGTAAACACGAGGATCCTCACCGAGGCCCAACTGCCGGAATATGCAGAAAAACTTCCCCTGTTCGCCCCTGTCCGGCAGGAGGCCTCCGGGACGCGCCGAAAGGATGTCTCTGTTTGACCCGGTGGGTTGGCGGTATCATTCGATCAGGGTGCAAACGGCGGGAATTCCTTCCGGCCTCAGCCCCCCTGAGGCTGTTCTCCCCGCATTTCGCGGATCTTTTCGATCAGGAGCGGAAGAAACGTGTGGAGGTCCTCCACCACGCAACAGTGGGCCGTTCGGCAGATCAGGGCTTCTGGATCCGTGTTGATGGACACGATCAGATCCGCCCGTTGGATGCCCATGGTGTGTTGAACCGCGCCGGAGATGCCGCAGGCGATGTAGAGCCGGGGTGAAACGGTCTGGCCGGTCATGCCCACCTGGTGCTGGAGGGGCAGCCAGCCCATGTCGCACAGGGGCCGGGAAGCGCCCAAGGCGCTGCGCGGGAAGAAGCCGGTGAGTTTCTTCACGATTTCCAGGTGTTCCGGTGCGCCCACTCCGCGGCCGGCGGCCACCACTACCTCTGCGTCCCGGAGGCGGGTGGTGTCCTCCGGGGCCTGCCTGCGCCCGACCCGGAGGGTCCCGGCAGGGGGTGGGACCATCTCGTGGATCTCGATCGAGCCCGCTTCCTTTGGAGGGGGCGGTTCTTCTTTTTCCGCACCGGGCATGACGGTGATCACGGCGGGACGTCCCCGGGCCGGTCGCAGGTCCTCGATGAGCTTTCCGTGGAAGGTTTGGCGGGAGAAGACCGGCCCGTCATCGTCGAAACAGTCCGTGACCGCGGTGATGCAGGAACCATCCAGGTCCACGGCCAGGGCCGGGGCAACGTCCCACCCCGCGGCGGTGTGCGGCACGACCAGGAAGCCCGGGGGCCCGGTGAGGTCCGTGAGCTTTCTCAAGGCCCAGCGGCATGTCTCGGACGGGCATTCCGGAAGTCCGGGTATCTGGATCCCTGTGACGGCCAGTCCGGTCCTGCGGGCGAGTTCACGGGACAGGTCGTCCGCGGCTTCCCCCAGGGCCACCACCGTGACCTTCCCGGACACGGCCGCAGCCAGGCGCGTGGCAAAGGCAGCGGTTTCGTAAGTGACCATGGCTACCTGGCCGTTCAGGTGTTCCGCCAGCACCCAGACCCCGGGGCGTTCGCCCCGGGGCGTAACCTGTCCGGAGACCTGCCGGGAATCCGGGCTGTTTTCTGCCATCTCGCCCCCTTCCTGTGCGTACCGTTTGGACGATGCCTCCCCGCGGAGTATGCAAACTACCCGCGGGGGATCCACTAGAGCAGTCCGGTTCCTTCCCGGATGACCCTCACGAGTTTCTCCGCCTTCTCCCCGGGTGTCCCCGAAAGGAACACGCCCGGACGGGCAGGCGGGGGCGCATGGAGCCGGAGCCGGCGGACGCGGCTTTCTTCCCGCGCCGGCACCTCACAAGGGATGGTTTCCAGTTCCTGTTTCCGTGCGCGGAGCTTGTGGGACAGGCTCGGATAACGCGGGAGGTTGATGCCCGGCTGGACCGCCAGCAGGGCGGGCAGGGGGAGATCCAGGATCTCCCGTCTTCCGGCTTCCATTTCCTGTTCCACGCGAACCCGTGTACCGTCCGATGAGCGTTCCGCGGAGATGACGGCGGAGGCGTGGGGCAGGGCCAGAAGCGCCGCCGTCATGGGACCGGTCTGGCACCGTTGCAGGTCTTCGGACATGACGCCGAACAACAGCAGCCGGAAATCGTGTGCCCGGGCATAGGCTGCGATCCGTGAGGCCGTTTCCAGGGCGTCGGGGGGGTCTTCCTCCCCGGTTCGGAGATGCACGCCGTGATCGACCCCGAATTCCAGGGCCCGCCGGACAACCGAACAGACGCGGTCGGGCCCTGCGCTCACGGCGGTGATCGTTGCCGCCCCGTAGCGTTCCCGCCAGCGGACGGCTTCCTCCA
This sequence comes from uncultured Thermodesulfobacteriota bacterium, assembly GCA_964439795.1. Lineage (GTDB taxonomy): Bacteria > Desulfobacterota > DSWW01 > DSWW01 > DSWW01 > CAYTRL01. The sequence continues at coordinate 12,005 of CAYTRL010000110.1, read as the reverse complement.
CCGCATACACATCGTATTCGTTCATGCGGTGGACGAGTCCGGTCCGGTCCAGGGCCCTGCCGGCCGCATCCGGCAGGAACACCCCCTCGGCGTCCGGGACCTGCCTGACGCACACCAGGATCTTCATGGTTTCGGGTTTGGTCATAGCCCCCATTCCCCGCTGTGGGTGGACGTGTCGTTCGAGTCCAGAATACCAACCGCCGGGGCTGCGGTCACGTCAAACCCCGGGTGACCGGGCCGGTCCCGGGGCCGGTCGTGTGTCCCGCCTTCTTCCGATCTTCTCACAGCAAGCAAAAAAAATCGAGCGAACGCTCGTTATTTTCTTGACGCTCCGGGGGATGCGTGCTACCGTTCAGGAATGGAGAGGAAAACCGCATGAGCACGCTGATCATGGTCCGGCACGGACAGGCGAGCTTCGGGGCCGCCGATTACGACAAGCTGTCCCCGCTGGGGATCGACCAGTCCGTGGCCCTGGGGGAGTTCTGGGCCCGCCGCGGGCAACGGCTGGACGCGGTGTTTTCCGGGAAGCAGGAGCGGCAGGTGCACACCCTGGAACGGGTCCGGGATGCGTACGCGAGACAGGGACTGGACTTTCCGGAACCCGGGGTCCTGGATGCCTTCAACGAGTACGACGCGGACGGGATCATGCACCGCTGGTTGCCCCGGCTCCTGGAACAGGAGCCCGCCGTGCAGGAGGGGATGAAGATCGTGTCCCGGGGGGGGATCGGGTCGCCTGCCGGGAGGAAGGCGTTTCAGCAGGTGTTCGAGATCGTGATGGACCGATGGCTGCGGGGGGAAGGGGAAGATGCGGGCGTGGAGTCCTGGCAGGGGTTCCGGGACCGGGTCCTGGGCGGTGTCCGCCACATCGTGGGCGCCTGCCCTTCCGGGAAGACCGTGGCCGTGTTCACCTCCGGGGGACCGGTCTCCGCGGTGATGCAGCACGCCCTCGGCACCCCGGACCGGGTGGCCCTGGACCTGGGTTGGATCATCAAGAACGGGAGCCTGACGGAATTCCGGTACAGCGGGGACCGGTTTACCCTCGCCGGGTTCAACGCCACGCCCCACTTCACCCGCGACGATTTGATCTCGTACCGGTAGTTTCGCGTACACGAAAACCGATGAAAGGAGAGGCCCATGGATTTTTCCGTTTCCGAAAAGATGCAGGTGGTTCTCGAGATGGTCCGGGAGTTCATGGATAAGGAGGTGTACCCCCTGGAGCCCTATTTCGTGGGAAAGCCGTTCAAGGAGATGTGGCCCGAGCTGAACCGCTGTCGCGACATGGTGAAGAAGATGGAGCTGTGGGCCCCCAACGTCCCGAAAGAGCTGGGGGGGATGGGGCTCTCCCTGGTGGACCTGGCCCTGATGACCGAGGAGCTGGGCAGCAGCCCCCTGGGATACATCCTCTTCGGGTGCCAGGCCCCCGATGCGGGCAACATCGAGATCCTGGAAAAGTACGCCACACCGGAACAGCATGAACAATACCTCCTGCCGCTGGTGCGCGGGGAGATCCGCAGTTGCTTTTCCATGTGCGAGCCCGAGCTGGCGGGTTCCAACCCCACGGAGCTCAACACCACGGCCGTGCGGGACGGAGACGAGTGGGTGATCAACGGGCACAAGTGGTTCACCTCGGCCGCGGACGGCTCGCGGTTCGCCATCGTCATGGCCGTGACCGATCCGGACGCCCACATCTACCAGCGGGCGAGCATGATCATCGTCCCCACGGACAACCCGGGCTTTCAGCTGGTACGCAACATCTCGGTCATGGGGCATGCCGGGGACGACTATCACAGCCACGGGGAGATTATGTACCGGGACTGCCGGGTCCCGGTCACCAACCTGCTCGGGCCACAGGGACAGGGGTTCGTCATCGCCCAGGAGCGCCTGGGCCCCGGCCGCATCCACCACTGCATGCGCTGGATCGGCATCTGCAACCGGAGTTTCGACATGATGTGCAGGCGGGCCGCCGAGCGGAAGGTGGGCGGCGGCCGAACCCTGGGTCAGAAGCAGATTGTTCAGGAATGGATCGCCGAGTGCCGGGCCGAGATCCACGCGGCACGCCTTGCGGTCCTGCACGCGGCGTGGAAGATCCAGAACGAAGGCGTATACGCGGCCCGGGAGGAGATCTCCCTGATCAAGTTCTTCGTGGCCCCGATCATGCTCCGTGTGGTGGACCGGGCGATCCAGGTGCACGGAGGCATGGGGGTGAGCGACGACACGATCCTCTCCTTTTTTTACCGGTCGGAGCGGGCCGCGCGGATCTACGACGGTCCGGACGAGGTGCACAAGATCGTTCTTTCCCGGCGGATCCTGCGGGACATGGATCCGGAAAAGTGAGGGGATCGTGCCGGACATGATCGGTTTTCAGGAATTCCGGAAGCGCTGGGCGCCCTCCCCGGTGAAGATCTACCGGGAAATCGTCGCGGAGAACCGCGGCAGCATCACGGTGAAGAAGGACCGGCTGGTGGAGAAGAACCTCATGCGCATCCTGGAGTCGGTTTTCACCATCAGCCGGGAGAAAGGGTTCCACGCCATGACGCTCCGCGACCTGAGCCGCGTGTCCGGGCTGAGCATGGGGGCCCTGTACACATACTTCTCCAGCAAAGAGGAGCTCCGCTCGATCATCCACCGGAAGGGCGTGCTGTACGCGAAACGGATCCTCCTGGAGCAGATTGAACCGTACGAAGATCCGGGAGAACGCCTCACCGCCGCCATCCGGACGCACCTGTACCTGAGCGAGATCCTCCGGTCCTGGTTCTACTTCGCGTACATGGAGGCCGGGAACCTCCCCGCCCGTGAGAAGCGTCAGTCCATGGAGGACGAGCGGGCCATGGAGCGCATCTTTCGCGACATCCTGGAGCAGGGGGAGGAGGAAGGGGCGTTCCGGTGCGGGGACGTGGATCTCACCGCCGCGGTTCTCAAGGCCATGCTGCAGGACTGGTATCTCAAGCGATGGAAGTACAAACGGAAGGGGACATCGGTGGAAGCCTACGCAGGGTTCGTGGCGGATTTCGTGCTCCGGTCCGTACAGCATGTGAGGGGGAAGGGAGGGTGAATTCATGACGCATCTCGATCCCACCCGGTCCGTACGGAAGGGGGAAGAGCTGGATGCCCGGGCGCTGGGAGCGTTTCTCCGGGAGAAGATCCCCGGCATGGAGGCCGACCCGGAGGTGGAGCAGTTTCCCAGCGGGCACTCCAACCTGACCTACCTGCTCTGTGCGGGAGGCCGGGAGTGGGTGCTCCGGCGTCCCCCGTTCGGCGCCAAGGGGATCCGGGCCGGGCACGATATGGGCCGCGAGTTCCGGATCCTGTCCCGGCTGCACGCGGTGTATCCCCCGGCCCCCCGGCCCCTGGTCTTCTGTGAGGACGAGGGGGTCATGGGCGTTCCGTTCTACGTCATGGAGCGGAAGAAGGGGATCATCCTGCGCAAAGACCCCCCTGCGGGCCTGCCCCTGGACGCGGATACGATGGGACGTCTCTGCGGATCCCTTGTGGACAACCTGGTAGCCATACACCGGATCGACTACAACGCGGTGGGGCTGGGGGATCTGGGCAGGCCGGAGGGGTTCCTGACCCGGCAGGTGGAGGGGTGGGCTGCCCGATATGAAAAGGCCCGGACGGATCCCATCCCCGAGGTGGAACCGGTGGTGCGGTGGTGTACGGAAAACGTGCCGCCCTCTCCGGCCCCGTCCCTGATCCACAACGACTACAAGTTCGACAACGTGGTGCTGGACCCGGGGGACCTCACCCGGATCATCGGGGTCCTGGACTGGGAGATGAGCACCGTGGGTGACCCGCTCCTGGACCTGGGGGTCATGCTGAGCTACTGGATTCAGAGGGACGACCCGGCGGAACTCCAGATGATCCGGACCCTGCCCACGAACCTGGAGGGAGTCTGCACCCGTCAGGAGATCCTGGACCGCTACGCCCGGGCCAGCGGCCGGGATGTGTCTCATTCGGTCTTCTATTACGCGTTCGCCCTGTTCAAGATGGCGGTGATCGCTCAGCAGATTTATTACAGGTATGCAAAGGGGTTTACCCGTGACGAGCGGTTCGCCCTGATGCTGCCCGGGGCCATGATCCTGACCAAGTATGCGTGGAAGGCGATCGAGTCCAACAGCATCCAGTTTGATCGGGAGGGAACATGAGCGGCCGGAATATCGAGCGGGTGTCGGTGATCGGGGCGGGGTTCATGGGCACGGGGATCGCCCAGGTGGCGGCCATGGCCGGCTGCCAGGTGGTGGTGCACGACGCGAGCCCCGAGGCGCTTCAAAAGTCTCTGGAGACCATCCGGTGGTCCGTGGAGAAGCTCCGGAGCCGGGGGAAGTACGCGGGACACCCCGACGAGGTGGTGCAGCGGGTCCGACCCTCCCCTGACCTGGAGGGAGCCGCCTCCGGGGACCTGATCATCGAGGCGGTCTACGAGAGCATCCCCGTAAAGGTGGAACTCCTGGAAAGACTGGTCCCGCTTGTGGGGTCGGATGTGATCATCGGGTCCAACACCTCCAGCGTGCCCATGGAGATCCTCTCCGAAAAGACCCCCTCACCGGAACGGTTCATCGGGACCCACTTCTTCGGTCCCGTTCCGCTCATGCCCCTGGTGGAACTGGTCCTGGGGCCCGGGACATCGGAGGATACCCTGACCTCGATCCGGCACTTCATGGACCGGATCGGGAAAACCGCCATCGTTGTGCGCAAGCCCAGTCCGGGCTTCCTGGTGAACCGGATCTTCATGGCCGCCGCCTACGAGGCCATGCAGTGTGTCTTCCAGGGTGTGGGTACACCGGAGGACATCGACACCGGCATGCGCCTGGGCTACGGGTGGAGCGCCGGACCGTTCGAGATCATGGACAACGCCGGCGTGGATATCATGGCCGGGGTCTTTGCCGTGATGGGGGCGGAGGTGCCTCCCCGGATCCAGGAGATGCTGGACCGGGGACACCTGGGCCGCAAGACCGGCCGGGGTTTCTACCGGTACGGGCCGGACGGGAAAAGGATCCCGCAAGAGTAACCCGGGTCAGGTCTTCCTTCTACATTTTTCTCATGGTTGCCGAGTTGGACAAAGCGTCCGGATAGACGAAAAATGTAGAATGAAGACCTGACCGCCCCCCCCCGCGCTCTCCCGGAACCGGAACCGATCCGCATTCAAGACAAGCCTCTGTTTTTCCGAATCCTATAAACATCAGGTGGTTCTTTTTGTATCCATCGTTCGGTGTGTGGAAACCGCCAACGGGAAACCGTTGCCTGACGTCCTTGCACGGATGTTGTCCTCATGCCGGTTTCCCTGGAACCTCGTTTGTCAATGGACCTTGTTCAGGAGCCGTTGCGTGGAAACGCTGCATGAAAAGGTGAGGGAAGTTTTACACGCGAGCGGGTGGCGCAAACCCTGCGAAGTGGATGTGCAGCGGTACCGGCACGCCCTGAGGGCGGAAGGGTACCCGGTGCACGAGATCGTGGAGACCTTTTTGCGGTCCTACGGGGGCCTCCAGGTATTCCTGCCCCTGAGAGAAAACGGATCGGAACGGGACGACTTTCACCTGGATCCCCTGGCGGCCATCGATTCCATCTACATCGAACGTGTCCGCGAAGAGTATGATCTTCGCACAGGCAGCGCCCTGTGCGTGATCGGCCTGTACCACAGGGGGCACATGGTGCTCATGATGGACGGTCAGGGACGGGTGTTCGGAGGGTACGACGAGACGTTGGTCAAGGTCGGTGAGTCCGGGGAAGAGGCCCTCCGGGCACTCTGCCTGGGGGGCGGTTTTTCTCCGGTGCCGTTCCTGGAAGAGGACGAGCCCGCCTGACCCCCCTTGAGGGAGGATGCCGTCATGTCTTCCAACCATCGGATCGGGGTTTCCGGATGCGGTGTTATGCGCCTCGTTTCCGTGCTCCTGTTCTTTTTGCCCTTCTTCCTTCCGGCAACCACTGCCTGCACGGAAGGGGAAGGTCGTTCAAAGAAAGAGAAAGGCACGCCCATGAGCGGTGAGAAACAGATCGATTACGAGAAGATCTTCCGGAACGAATTTGATGACCCCGTGGTGGAGATGGGGCCTTCCCTGATCCGGGGGGTCCACACGGGGACGGCCTTTGACCGGTCGGACCTGGCCGAGGACCCGTTCACCCCGACCTGCTGGATCGTGACAGAGGACGGGAACAAGGAGATCCATTCCACCGAAACGTTGCGGGCGGCCCTGGAACGGGTGGGCTTCGAGCCCGGAAGTGAAGGAGAAGCCCTGCATGCGGCGAGGTTGAACTTCATGGGGGACGAACGGATCCTGAAAGAGTCCCCGTCCTCCATGGTTCTGCCCGGGACGGTTCCCGTGTCCGTGGCTGAAAAGGTGAGGGCACCGGTGGTCCGGAAACGGGAGGACCATTACGAGGTGGTCCTGTTCACCTATTTTTACGACTCCGTCATGGCCTGGTTCCGGGAGCCCGCCGGCGAACAGGTTTCCCGGTACGTGTTCCGGGTGGGAAAGGGCCGGTACGAAGTGAGCTCCGAGACCCTGTGGTCCCGGACAGGGATGTGAGCGGGCTGTGCCGGGGCGGTCCGACACCTCTGGAGACGGGGGTCACCGGTTCACAGGGGATGACCTTTGTGTCTTCCGCAGGGTGCTTTCCCGGGGGTGCCCTTTCCGCAACACGATCCTTCACAGGTCCCCTTGCCCCGGATCCCCAGCTTGCATCCGGAGGGGATTTTCCGGATCTGTTCCGGGGTCAGCACGCTCCGGACCTTGAGGCGGGTGCTCATCGTCTTTTCACACTTCTTTGCTTTCAGCGCAGCCACCTCTTTATGGGCGGCGAGAATCTGCTTTCCCGAAGCTTCCGGGTCACGGAACAGTGCGTCCAGGGAGGCCTTTTTCGTCTGGATGCCTTCCTTGAGAGCCGCGGCTTCTTTCCGGTACTCCGTCTGGATCGACTGGATTCGGCCGGCCTGTTCCTTGGTCAGGTCCAGCATCGCGGTGAGCTTCTTCATGCACAAACCTTTTCCTTCCGCGCTTTTGCCCTCCAGGTAGGGACACTTCACCGTTTTCGGGTCCTCACCCCGTGCCTGCCCCGACAGCAGGAGGGAAGCGGTGAAAAGAAGGACCAGGCACGCCAGGAAAAGGGAACCGTTCCGGGCGGTTCTGTAAAGGGACATCGTTTGCGTGGTGATTTCTTTTTGCATCATTGGGTCTCCTGATACCGTCAACGAGGTTGTTCTCGGACAAGACCGTCTTTATCTTTCTGCTTTAGATGTTGCCGGGCCGGTTTTGTTTCATGACAACCCCACAATGAACCCAAGCAGGTCATCTTTCACCTGTCCTTCGAGGAACCTTTCAGGGCCCGGGTTACCTCGTAGGTTTCCTTGATCAGGCCGGCATCGTCCATGATCCGCACCGTGGGAGACACGTGGTGCGAAACGTCGAACTTCCATCCTTCTGTTTCACGGACCAACCGGAGTTGAGCGGAGATTCCGTCTTGATAGATGACGTCCACCCGGGCCCGATCTTCCTCCAGGGTCCGGGACACGGGACGGGGGGCGAGTTCACGGAACTGACGCATCAGTTCGTCCACCGGGTCTTCGGGAATGAGGGTTGTCTGCAGGAATGCCCTGCGGCGGCCGTATCGCTCCAGCCACCCTGCCGCGTCTGCGTCCAGAAGCCGTTCGAACCCCGACCGGTCTTCGATGTCCGCGCATTCCTGCAGCGCAGTCAGCACCCCCGCAGGGTCCAGGACTCCGGCCGCCTCGTCCGGGGATCGCCCGCCGGGCAGGAGCGTCTCCCGGACTCGATCCCAAGCCCGGACGGCCTTTTCCCGCATACGGTTCCCGAGCCGTTCCGCTTCCCGTTCCTCGGCCTCCATGGCCAGCAACGAGTCCATGAGGCCCTCGGCTTCGTCCGGTTCGGCGAAGTTCATGTGCGCCGTTTCCCGGGAGCCAAGCGTGCCCAGGGGGTTCGGCTCCCAGGGGTATTCCTTTTTCTCATGCTGGAACGGTTCCGCGTCGGCGGTGAAATCGAACAGGTCGAGCATGGGCTGGGCCGCCGCGTCGAAGATCGTCATGGGGGGCAGGCCCAGCAGGTACTCCACCGTGGCGAACAGGTTGGCCTCGTTGTAGCGCACGTGGGAGACGTGGCCGCGGCGTGCCCAGGGGGAGACCACCAGCGTCATGGTCCGGTGCGGGTCGATGTGATCGTTCCCCTGCTGGGGATCGTCCTCGGTGATGAACGCCACCGACTCCATCCAGTAAGGGCTCTGGGAAAGCCACTCCACAAAGAGGCCGGTGGCCAGGTCGTTGTCCGCCACCATGGATTTAAACGAGGGGAACAGGGCCAGGCTTCCCCAGGTGTGATCGTTGGGCAGGAGCATGAAGATCAACCTGGGGAACCGGGGGCCGGAGAAGCGTTCCGATTCCCACTCCTCGATCCGTTCCAGGATCTTGTCCTCGTCCTTGGTAAACATCCAGAACCAAGGAGGGTCGACGAGGCTCTGGTGTACGTAGTTCTCGTTGAGCATCAGGAGGTCCTTACCGAGTCCGACCGTCTCGCCGTAAGCCCGGAAGGAGATCCCGTGTTCCAGTGCGTTCTGGAAGATGTAGTCCTTCTTGGGCCAGGTCGCCGGGTTCAGGATCATCTCCAACTGGATGGGCAGGGGACGGCCCTCTGCAAAGACCAGCTTCTCCACGTAGGTGTTCACCGTGGAGGCGGTGAGGATCTCGTGCCCCTGGTTGCTCGCCTCGGCATTGGAATAGTAGTTGTCGCACAGGGCAAAGCGCTCCACCAGTTTGTACAGGTTCGGCAGGAGGATCTCGTAATCCTCCATCACGAATGCAGGATCCCCCTCCGCCCGCCCCCGCGGGGGCTGGTACGGGCCAAGCAGGTAGTCGTAGGTCTTGTTCTCCCGGATCACCATGAAGACATACTTGATCGGAGTGGGGCCTCCCCGCTCCCGCGGAATCGGGTGGTTCCAGGGGCCCGGTTGAAAGGAGAACAGGCGCTCCGGGAAGGAGTTGTTCTCCTTCACCAGCCGCTGGAGGCCGGGCAGGTCCCCGTCCGGCGGAACGGGGAGGATGGAGATCCGGCCCGGTACGTGTCCCATGTCCCCTTCCCAGGGGGTTCCCACCCCCTTGCCGTTGGCCACGAACAAGGTTTCCCGGGTTCCGCTCTCCGGGGGAGGCGTGTGCAGTGCCACCCCGGTGGGATACCAGGCCGTGGGGATCTCGCCCAGGTGCCGGCCGCTTTCCAGGTCGAGCACGGCCAGCTTATTGAGGCCCGCCTGGGCGATGTAGAGGCGGTTCCGGTCCGGGGAAAAGGCCAGGGCGTTGGGGCTGGACCCGTACGCCTGTACTCCGGCGTCCCGGAGGTCGATGGTTTCCAGAAAGGTGGGTTCGCCCTCGCCGATGCCGAAGACGCTCAGGGAATCCGCGTCCGCGTTGGTGACATAGAGCCTTGTTCCCTCCCGGTTGACGAGCAGTGCCTCCGGGTTTTTCTGGGTGAGCAGGGTCGAGGTCCGCTTCAGGCTGGAGGGATCCGTCACGTCGAACACCTGGACCTCGCCGGACTGTTCGCACGACACGTAGGCCTGGTGTCCGTCCGGGTGCAGGGCCACGGTGTACGGGTTGTCTCCGGTGTCGGTCTGCCCGAGCAGGGTGGCCGAAGAAAGATCGAACGCGGAAAGGGTGCCCCTGAACTGGGAGACGGCCAGCAGCAGGGTCCCTTCCGTCGAGACGCACAGTCCCCCCGCGAAGCCGGACAGGGGCATGGACCGGTCGGGCAGGAGCGTGAGGGTCCCCGTGTCCTGATCGAACGCATACGTTTCGATCAGGTTCCCGCCCCCTGTGGACACATACACTTCCTCTCCCAGGGGCGGACGGAAGGCCAGGCCGAGAAAGTAGTCTCCGTCGATCCGCTGGAGGATCTCTCCGGTGAGAACATCGATCACCAGGAGGGCCTGTCTCCCGCCGCCGGCGGTGGTCACGAAGAGATGTTCGCCCCGCGGGTGCACCGCCATGCCCAGGGGCAGGGTGAGGTCCTGGATCTCCAGCAGGCGGGAGCCGGGAACGGCCAGCGGAGTGATCCGCTGACTGCTGGGGAGCATCCACTCCAGGGGGTTTCCCTGAGCATCGCGTCTGAGAACGCCGGTTTTCCAGGTGGCCTCCGGCAGCAGGGTGTAGCCCCCCTCCCCGGGGGGCGGTGGCGGGTCGTCGTCCCCCCCGCAGGACGGGAGCAGAAGGAGAACGGATAGAAGAAGAACGGTTGCGGAGCGGGAGAAATTGCGCCCGGTGAAGCGCCGTTGGACCGTGGGAAGTGAACGGTTGTATTTCTGCATGATCGGGGTCCTGTCTGCTGAAGGGAAAAACGGAAGTTGCAGATACCCGGAAAGGGTTTCCGGCTTGATCCAGGAAATCTTCCTGGATTTCCTGGAAAAGATCAAGCCGGAATGACCCCGTGCGCCCGGGACCCTGCGCCGGGCCCTTGACGCATCCCGGAACGTTTTTTAAGATAAGTCCCTGGATCGCCCCCCGCGGCCTGAGCAGAAGAACGGCCGTTCGTTCGCTTCCGTGGTTCCACCGGCCCTCTCATCCACATCCGATGGACAGCCGGGTTCCCGTTCCCGAAGTCCCTGGACCAGAGGTTGGCAGCTATGTTCCGGGTGTGACCCTGTCTCCCGTGGACCCGGACCTGGAAATGTTTCGCCCTGGAGATCTCATGAACCCGTTTACCCTGAACCCCGCCCGCCTGGCGTTTCAGATGCACGGCATCCTCGGGGGGCTCCTGTTCTCCGGCAGCAAAAGCCGGGAGCTCTCGGGGGTGGGCAACGGGGACTGTATCCTCCTGGACGGGGCGGTGGGAGTCGTGGGGGTCGCCGATGGATCGGACAGGAGTCCGGAGGCCTCACGGGAGTTCCTGAAGGGGTTCTCGGACCGGATGACCGAGCGTCTCCCGTGCAGTCGGGAGGAACGGATCCGAGGGTTTCATGATTCCGTCCAGGGAACGCTCGATTCGTTCCGCTACGAGGACCGGACCACCTTTGTCTGCCTGCATTCCGTGGGGGACGGTGTCCTCGATTATATCTGCGGGGGTGACAGCCTTCTCTTCCACCTGGACCCGCGGGCTTCTCGCATCCGCTTCCGGAACCGGGCCAACATGGGGTTTGCGGGAAGGAGCCGGCAGATCGTGGATTCCGGGCGACTGACGTTTCAAGAGGGGGATCTCGTGTTCCTGGCCACGGACGGGGTATGGGACCTTACCGGCGGGGACAGCGAGGAGCTGGTCCGGGCTTTTTTCAACGGGTTGAAGAAGGGGCCGTTTCATGAGATGCCGGAGCGTCTGACCCGAGAGAGGCACCCGTTCTTTCGGACCGGCCCGATCCATCCGTACGACGACTTCGGCGTGCTGCTCCTGGATCCCTTCCAGGTGCATGCCCTGCCCGGGCGCGTTCTCGCCGGCGGGACCAGCGGAGCGGTGGAAGCGCGGTACCTTCAGGAGGTCGATCGCCGTGTTTTCCCGGACCGGTATGTACGTCTCGCTTCTCCTGACCGGGGTCTCTGGGTCTTTCCAGAGGACCTTCCCTCCTTGGTCCCCAGCCCCGTTGAAGCCAAGGCGGGTCCTAAGAACGGCATCTTGTAAACGCAGATCCAGCCTTGGCAGCCTGATCAGTCTCTTTCCGGGACAACACAGGGCATGGAAGCGCCCGCGGACATCGGCTTTGGTTTTTCAGCAGTCGTTGTTCAGCCCGGGACGGGTTGAGTGAGAATTTTCTTGTGCTCGAAAGTGTAAATCTGTTATTGTTTTGTTATCAGGCTTGAACGGTTCCTGCGCTCTCCAAGACCGGAGTGCCGATCATGATCCGTCCCTGCGATCCGCCCGTTCCTCCCGCTCCTTCCCAGACACTTCTGTATCCTTTGTCCTCCACCGGTTTCCATTTTACCCACAAGCACGAAGACGGCGCGTCCCTGTATCCTTTGTCCTCCAAAGGTTTCCTCATAACCAAAAATCACCAAGACGGCGCTTCCATGAAACCTATGTAAT
>CAYTRL010000109.1:0-14891 GCA_964439795.1 uncultured Thermodesulfobacteriota bacterium | reverse complement strand
CTTTCCATAAAGAATTTTCCGTCATGGAACGATAAATATAATAAGAAGAACAAACGACAGTGCCACAAGTCAGGCCATCCGAGGCTCGGCACGAGCGGAAGACAGCCCCGTTCCCATGCGGGAAGGGACAACTTTTTGGAAAGGACACCTTTTTTCGTACAGATCTTAATTCTCTGGAGGACGGAAAAATGAAAAGAGGAAAGATTTCACTCCCGGTCATCGCAGCCCTCTTCTTCCTTCTGGTCCAGCCGCCCGGCCTGCACGCCCTGTCCATCATCGCCTTTGACAGTGCTGAGGATCTGGCCAGCGCCCTGGTGGGCAGCGGGATCACCATCAACAACGTGAAGTACAAGGGCTCCAGCAAGGCGTCCGGTTATTTTTTCGACGGCATCGAGTCGGGGATCGGTATCGAGAGCGGGTTGGTGCTGACCTCGGGGTACGCCATGAACCTGAACTCGGACAAGAACTCCTCGGGCAGCAAGTCCGGGTACAACGGCCTCCCCGGGGACAGCCAGCTCGGGGCCCTGATCCCCGGCTACAAAACCTACGATGCCGCGGTCCTCTCCTTCGACTTCGTCAGCCAGGGCGACGCGGCCTACTTCAACTACGTCTTCGGGTCGGATGAGTACCCTGAGTGGGTGAACTCCAGCTTCAACGACGTGTTCGGCTTTTTCGTGGACGGGAAGAACTACGCGCTGCTCCCGGATTCCACACCGGTGACGATCGATACGGTCAACTACAAGGCCAACGCGGACCTGTACAACAGCAACGACAAAAAAACGCCCTTCAAGCTGGAGTACGACGGATTCACGGACGTATTGACCGCCAACCTCACCGGGCTCACACCGGGCCAGAGCTACAACATCACCCTGGCCATCGCGGATGCCGGGGATTACTCCTACGACTCGGGCATCTTTCTTGGGGCGGGCAGTTTCTCGGACACGGCCCCGCCGCCGGCGTCCCCGGTCCCGGAGACCCCGCTCCCGGTCCTGCTCCTGGTGGGCGCACTCTTTCTCCTGACCCCCTATGCAATCCGGAGGAAAAACGCCCCGTCGGGAACCGTGTAACCGCCTTCCCCACGGCTGCCGCGGGTGTGAACGTTGAGGAAGTGGTTTCCATTTTAAAGCCTGTGTCGATTGAAAAAGGATAGGGGTGCACCCATGAAGAAAGCGATCATCCTGTCCATCGTCTGCCTCACCTTCCTGCTCATCGTGTCCGTGGCGGCCGTGGTCTACTTTCACCGGAACGACGGGTCGGCGGAAACCTCCACGACTGCCGGGGAAACCATGTCGGCCGAGGAACGGGTCCGGTTGGGAAGGCAGGCCTTGGCGGCGCGTGATTTACAGGAAGCCTATTCCAACTTCCGGGAGGCCGCTTCCCTGGAGCCCGGGAACGCGGATGTTCAATGGGAAGCGGCGAAGCTGGCCAACCTCCTGGGCGACAAACCCCTCCTGAGGAACTACGCAGAGGCCGCCTGGGAAAACGGACTGCACGATTCGCAGGTTCTCTTTCTGCTTCTGTCGACCTATGACGGCTCTGACGCGTACCTGCGCCGGAAAGGACTGGCCCTCCTGGACAAGGTGCAGGACCCGCTGCTGAAGAAAGAGTTGCTGGGGGAACTCACCGTCCGAACCGGCGACACCCGCCGGGGGATCGAACTGCTCCGTTCCGTGTACGGGGAAGACCCCAACACCCGGGTGGCCCTCAAGCTCGCCCGGGTCCTGTTCCTCTCCGGGGACAAACAGGGGGCCCTGGAGCTGCTGGAGGAGGTCCGGGCCCGGCAGGAGCTGACGGACGAAATGCTGAACCTGTTCGTCACCGCCGCCGTGTTCAGCGATGACTACAGCCGGGCCGATGAGATTTTGAAGGAGCTCTCCGGGAAGGAGGGGCTCGACGATTCGCTGAAGTTGAAAAAGGCGGTTTTCCGGATGGCGCAGGGACGGTATCCGGAAGCCGAACAGGAGTTGGAATCGTTGAGGAAAAGCCTGGCGGCCGAGGCCGGGCCCACGGGAATCCATCCCATGAGCGGCACCGTGCGCCTCTACCTGGCCTTCCTCTACGCGCTGGCCAACAACGAGGAGGAGATCCGGGATCTCCTGCAGCAATCCGAAGGGGAGACCGCCCGGGCCCTTGACGGAAGCACGGATGATCCTTCCGGAGCCCGGAAGGCGGACCTGCGGCGGCTGGAAGGGGAACAGAAGCTCTACGCGTTCCTGATGGAAAAGGACGAGGCCCGGAGCTGGGAACTCCAAAACGAGGCCCGGCTGCTCCTGCCCGAAGAACCGGTGAGCACCTTCTTCGCCCTGCGGCACTATATGTTCAACGGAAAGTTCGAGGAGGGGGTGGAGCTCTTCCGGAAGATCCGGAACGACAATCCGCGGAAAGCCATGTACGGCCCTGACGGGATCTTTTACCGGAACCCGGTCTTTCTGGTGAACATGGCCGAGGCCTTCGCCCAAAATCAGCAGACCGACACCGCCCTGGCCCTTGTGGGCTGGCTCCACGACCGGGGGATCCACTCCAGGCGGTCGATCCAGCTCATCCGGGACCTGACCTACGCCAGGCAGCAGCACGAGCAGAGCCGTGACGTGCAGCAGGCGCTCCGTGAGATGAACAAAGACGATAAGAGCCTGGCGTTCCAGGGGGCCATCCTCGACATGAATACGGGGCACCTGGAGGCGTCCCTGAAGACCCTGGACGCCCTGCTGCGCGAGAAGCCGAAAAACCCGCCTGTCCAGGTGGCCAGGATCGACGTCCTCACGCGTCAGGGAAAATACCGGGAAGCCTTGAAAGCCTCTGAGGAGCCGGATCTCCCGGAGGACAAGCGCTGCGTGCTCAGGGCCCGGATCTACGAACAGATGGGCGAGACGGCCCGGGCGGAGGAAAACTACCGGCGCAGCCTCGACCTGAACGACCGTCCCACGGCAAAGCTGGAGTTCGCGAACTTTCTCCTGGCGCAGGGACGGGCCGACGAGGCGTCCGTCATCTACCGCGCATTGCTGAAAGACAAGCCGGACGAACCCTCCTCGCTCATGGGCCTGGCGTCCATCGATCTCGACAACGGCAGGACCAAAGAAGCCCGCGCCAAGATCCAGCGCGTCCTGGAGAAGAACCAGCGGATCGGTTATGCGTACATCCTGCTGGCGAAGATCGACCTGGTGGAGGGCCGGAACGAGGAGGCCGTGCTGGACTGCGACCGGGCGCTGTCCCTCAACCCCAACAACGCGTACGCCCGGTTCCTCCGGGCGCAGGCCCGGACCCAGACCGCCCTGTCAAAGAAAGATCCGCTGGACCGGAAGGTGAGTCTCCTGATGGCGGAACGGAGCCTGAACGACTGCGACCGGCTGTACCCGGACAACCTGCAGATCCTCACGGCCTGGCTCCTCGTCAAGATCAACCTGGAGGCGTACCAGGACGCCCTGTCCATCGCGGACCGGCTCCTGGCCCGGGACCCGGAAAACGTGTTCCTGGCCAAGACCAGGGCCGAACTCCTCTCGAAGCTGGGAAGAGAGAACGACCTGGTCAATGCGCTGGCATCCCTGAAGAAGATTCTCCCCGAGGAGGAACTCCTCCTGTTCCGGGCCTCCCTGCCCGCGTCCAGGCAGGAATACGCCCGGGCGCTGGCGATCCTGGCGCCGCACGTAGACCGGGCCTCCGTGGCCTACCGTTGGGCCCTGCTGGCCCCCCTGGCGGGGAAAGACCCCGACCGGATCTACAAGACGGTCTCCGGCTTCCGCTTCGACCCGGCGCAGTGGTTCGCCCTGGGGGTGGCCGCGGAGGAGGCAAAGCAGTTTTCCCTGGCGGTGAAGTGTTACGCCCGGGCCCTGGAACAGAACCCGGATGCGCCTGAAATCCTCAACAACTTTGCCTGGTGCTCTTTGCA
This sequence comes from uncultured Thermodesulfobacteriota bacterium, assembly GCA_964439795.1. Classification (GTDB taxonomy): domain Bacteria; phylum Desulfobacterota; class DSWW01; order DSWW01; family DSWW01; genus CAYTRL01. The sequence goes on along the minus strand of CAYTRL010000109.1, from coordinate 11,008 downwards.
GGCCGGTGATTTCCGGCCGCAGGAGGTGGCGGACGCCGCCCGGCGGGCCTACGAGGCGCTGCCGGACAACCCGGCGGTGCTGGACACCTACGCAACGGTGCTTCTGGCCTGTGGCCGGCCGACCGACACCATCCGGCTCCTGCAGGGAAACGACAAGCTGGTGCGGACCCACCCGTTCCTGCTCCTGTCCCTGGCCAGGGCCCTGGAGACCTCGGGAGACATCCGGGCGGCCGCCGATGCCTACCGGTCCCTGGCTGCGTACAGCGACGCAGAACTGCCGGCAGGCATCCAGCGTGAGGAGATCGAAAAGAAGATGCAGCCGGAAGGGAGCGACGCATGACCCGCACCGAGCCGGAACGGACTCCGGTCGAATTCGACAAACGCCAATTCGTGGTTTCCGTGGCCCTGGCGGCCCTGTTCCTGTTCCTGTTTTCGATCTTCAGCGACCTGTTCTCCGTCCGGCTGCGGGAGATCTCCTCCATCCTCGCCGCCGCGATCCTCAAGGCGTTCACCTTTCCCGTGACACGGGAAGGGACGATCCTGTCCCTTGCGGAGATGCGGTTCGACGTGGTCCCGGCGTGCAGCGGATCGAACACACTCCAGGCGCTCATCGCGTTCGGCATCCTCTGGTGCGGGCTGCACCCCCGGCTGGGCCTGGGAAAGCGGCTGGCGGCCATGCTCTTCATCGTGCCGATCGCCCTGGCGGCCAACGGGGTGCGCGTGGCCATGCTGGCCGGTGCCGGCTTTCTGATGGACCGCCGGATCGAGGTCGGGTTTCTCCACAACGCCGTGGGGGTCATCGGCTTCCTGGCGGCCCTGGGCGGTTTCTTCCTGGTGACCGAACTCCTGGTACGCCGGCGTTCGGAAAGCCGCAGGATGAGCCTGCCCGAGATGTCGCTACGGCTCTCCGGCATCCTGCTCTTCTTCGTGTTCCTGCCGTTCCTGATGAAATGCCTGGGGGACTGGAAAGGGAACATCTACAACCGCCTGGACCTGTACGGATACGTGTTCTTCTTCTCGGGCCTGGCCGCCTACATCATTTACTGGAAAAGGCGCCCCGACGACACCCGGTTCGCGGGCACGGGCAGCCTGCTCTTTATCACGGCACTGGCGCCCATGGCCTATTCGCTGATCCGGACGCCGAACCACTACGTGACGGGCGTCTCCTTCCTCCTGGTCCTGTTCGCGCTGGCCGTGACATTCAAGGGGTTCCGGTTCGCGGCATGCACGGTGCCGTTCCTGATCGTGATCGGTCTGGGCTATCCCAAGGTCACGGCCTTCCTGAACGGCGTGTTCGGCCTGGACGGCATAAACGGCGCCCTGGTCCTGAAAACAACGGCCGCCCTGGCCCTGATCACGGCCACGTGGCTGCTGACACGCCGGCCGGAGGCGCGGCAGTCATCGGGCGAACCTCCCCGGCCGGCCGTTCTCTTCACCCTGGTACCCCTGGCGGTTGTGTGCGTGTTCGCGATCCAGGTCATGAACTTCCGCATGCAGATCCAGCCGGGAAAACTCCCCCTGCGGATGAGCTACCTCCAGGGGGGATGGGTGGGAGAGGACCGGCCCCTGGACCGTCTGGAAAGGGAGTTCTTTGCGGGACAGAACGTGCTGAACCGGGTCTACCAAAAGGGGGAGAATCAGGTCGGGGTGCTCGTCCTCTCCTCCTCGGGGGACCGGAAGAAGATCCACCCGCCGGAATACTGCCAGACCGGGGCGGGCTGGACCATCGAGAAGAAGATCCCGTTCACCTTCCAAAACGCCGCCGGGGAACCGATGGAGGCTACCCGGCTCGATCTTGTCCGGGAGGACCTGGGCCTGCACCGGACCATGGTCTACTGGTTCTCCGACGGGAAAAACCGTTTCCCGGACTTTCCCTCCCTGGTCATGGAAGACACCCTGAAGATGCTGAGCAGCCACAGATCGGAGTGGATGCTTCTGGCCGCATGGACCGACCAGGGCCCCGAAGTGCTCTCCCGGTTCCTCTCGGTCATGAAGGAGCCCGATACCCGTCCGCTCATCAAGGTGGCGAAGCAGGGTTGACGTTCAGCGGATACCCCCCGAAATCATGGGCGGCTTCCACCATCCAGCGCAGGCGCTCCACCGACACGTCCTCGTGGTTGTGGTTGGGGGCCAGGATGTATCCGCCCCCGGGTCCCGCGTCCCGGATCGCCGTTCGTACCTCTCCGCGGACCTCTTCCCTCCCGGCATCCACCAGGGTGTGGGTGACGTCCAGGTTGCCGATCAGGCAGATGCGGTTGCCCGCCGCCGCCTTGGCCCCGGCCAGGTCCATGCCTGCCGTGGGCTCCAGGGGGTGGACCCCGTCGAATCCGCAGTCGGCGAACCAAGGGAGCAGGTCCGTGGTGTTGCCGCAGGAGTGGATGATGATCTTCATCCCCAGGGCGTGGGCGGTCCCGGTGATGCGCCGGTAGGCGTCCCCGAAAAGCTCCTCGATCAACCGGGGGCTGAGCATGGTGCCGGACTTGTAGGCCAGATCATCGCTGTAGACGGTCCCCGGAAGTCCCGCATCGGCCAGGGCCTCGATGACCAGGCAGAAGTAGTCCTCGTAGAACTTGATCATGCGGCGGACCGTTTCCCGCTCCCGGCGCACGGCCAGCACGAACCGCTGGAACCCCATGGACTGCCACACGGTTTCAAAGATACCGCTGGTGAGCATACCGAAGATGAAGAACCGGTCCCCGAACTCCTTCCGGATCTCGGTGAACACCCGGTTCGCCTGGGGGATCAGCCGGAACAGGGGCTTCTTGTCCAGCCGTTGCCAGTCTGCAGGGCTTTCGATCAGCCCCCCCCGGTACATGGGCAGGGCCAGGAACCCCTTCTTGTCCACGGCCACGTCGTACAGCCGGCCGAAGATGTCCGTTGCGGTCCTGGAGTCGCGGAACTGGAATACAGGGTAGTAGGATATCCAGGCCGCGTCGTAGCCCATGGTGACCGCCGCCCGGGCGGAGTCCCTGGCATAGGCGGCCATCTCCGCCTGGTTCACCTTCTCCATCACCCCTTGCGACAGCTTCGGGCTCCTGTTGAGAAAGGGGATGAGGCGGTCCAGGGCCCGGGTGGTCCGGGGATCGGAAAACAGGAAGCTCACGGGGCTGGGCTTCCTGCCCAGGATGGAATACACGGTGGCATACTCCATCATCAGGTCGAACACCGGTACGCGGTCGGGCTCCCGCAACTCCAGCGCATCCAGCACCCGTTGATGCGTTTCGCTCATCTTCCCTGCTCCCGAACAGGCTGTTTAAAAACAAGGATTCTGTGTTTTTCGTCATTCCGGACTTGATCCGGAATCCAGGGGAGAGGGGAGGGAGGTTCTGTGGCATCCCTCCTCTGGCCACCCCTGGATCCCGGCGTTCGCCGGGATGACAACGAAATGGACTTCTTCAACGGCCTGGTAAGGCTTTCCCTGTCCGGTTGACATGAGCCGCGTTCCCGTTCAGGGGTCCACCCGGATGCTGTATTGACCCTCCACCATGACCGCCAGGCGCCAGCCTCCCGGGACACGCTTCGGCACCACGTCCTGGATCCCGTCCCCCTGCACCGACGGAGGCGCATCCGTGTCGGACGGGATCCACAGGTCCGCCGTGGACCGTTCCGCGGTGCTGCCCGTTACCCGGAGTTCCGCCCCGCAGGAGGGCGCGGACAGGCTCTCCAGCCTTCCCGGCACGGCCCGCGGGTAGGCACGCCCCGCGCACTTCGTCACCTGGAACCGGGCCCGGCCGCACCGCTCCTGTTGGCGCTCCACCCACTCGGGGTCCGGCGGCCAGGCGCCCGAGACGTTGTGCGGGTCTCCGCACTCCTGCTCCCACTGCCACCACGTGCCCCCGGCGCCGGGTCGTTGGTCCTCCAGCGCGGCAAAGCGCGCCATCCATTCCTCGTTCTCTTCCGCCGAGCTGAATTTGCCGTACTCCCCGATCCAGAGCGTGGTCTCGTAGAGAACGCCCAGCGCGGCGTACGCGATGAACGACAGGTCCAGAAGCCCGGGGAACGACGGACCGATCGACTCGGCGTAGTTGTGCGGCGCAAAGATCAGGTTGGGGTCGTCGCTCAGCCGGAATTCGGGCAGTTCGGCGTACACGCTTGGCTCGAAGAAGATCACGTTCCCCGGGGCGCCGACCTCGTTCTCCGCGTCGCGTATCGCCCGGATGGCCGACCGGTAGAACGTGGAAATCCCCTCCCGGGTGGTGCGGGCCAGGCTCCCGTTGCCGGGCTCGTTGATCAGGTCGTAGCCGGCCACTACCGGGTCGTGGGAGAACTCCCGGGCGATGCGGCCCCACAGTTCCGCCAGCGCATCCCGGACGCCGTCGCGGTTGGCGTAAAAGTTATCCCAGGCACGGCGAACGGCCGGGCTGTCCTCGCGGCGCCCGGGGGTGCAGGTGGGCTCGCCGTCCGTGAAGGTGGCCCAGGCAGGCGCCCCGTCCCAGCCGATCTGGTGCCGGGTGCCCTCCGGGCAGGTTTCCCCGGCCGGCGTGAACACAAATTTCGACCAGGCGTCCTGATGCATGTCGATCACCACGTACATGCCCCGCGCACCGGCCTCGGCCACGGCGACCCGCACCCGCGCGAGATAGGCCTCGTCGATCCGGCCGCGCTCGGGCTCCCAGGCGGACCAGGTGGTGACCAGACGGATCACGCTCATCCCCAGGGCCGCAGCGTCGTCCCAGTCGTCGTCGCCGAGTTCCGCCACGTTGGGCAGCGCGGGATCGGCCAGGAAGTAGTCGCCCAGGTGGTTGAAGTTCACGCCCCGCAGGAGCACCTGCCGTCCGAGGGCGTCGAACAGGCCGGGGTGCTCACCCCGAACGGCGGTCAGGCGGCTCAGGGACGCAGGACCGTCCGAACCGGAAGCGGGCACCGGTTCCGTGTCCTGGTCCCCGCAGCCGGCCCCGGCGATGCAGAAGGTCAAAAGGAAGAAAACTACTGGCAAGAAACGCCGCCCCCGATGCTTGATTCTACCCTTCATAGCGAAGGCCCTCTCCTCCCATGACGTTTTGGAGAACATTCCAATAGAGGACATTATAGCGGAAGGAGAAACCGAAACAAAAGAGATCGGTACGGGATGAACGTTGGCCTTCGAATGGCGAATGTTGCGAGGAGCCGCAGGCGACGCGGCAACACCCTGCGAACAGAAGCTCCACGGGGCTGGGGGGTCGCATCACTTCGTTCGCGATCTTCGACCACGCTTCGCTCGCAATCTCCCAAATAATGCCTCCTTTCATGGGGAGTGTGGCTGGGAGCCAAATGCTGATCGCCGACAGCTGACAGCCGATATCGACTTCGCTCCGTTCGCAATTTCGTGTTATCCTGAACCTATTAGGATTATGAGATAAAGGGAACGAAATCCCAGGGAGATCCCTCGATGAAACATCCGGCCCGCGACACTGCTGCCTGCCTGATCCTGTTCCTGATCGCGGCCCTTGCGGGCTGCACCCCTGAGATCGTGTTCGACCCCTGGGAGAATCCGGACGCCAGGGCGGACGCCTTCCGGCTCTATTACAAGGAGCGGATGGAGCGGGTCCTCAAGGCCTACAACCGCTTCCTGCTGGTCAACGACGTAGTGCCCGCACACACCCTGGGAAGCACCCACATCGATAAACAGGATGACCGCTACGATATCCACCTGCATCCGCGGGACAACAACGAGATCGGCACATCCGCCTTCAACACCTACTGCGCCTGGCAGGTCTTCGGGACACGGGCACTGGAACTGACGCTCCTGCGCCAGTTCCATGGACTGGCCGTGGCGGAGGAGATCTCCGGGATCCCCGGTCTCACCTGCCGGGAGTGGCAGCCCGGGTTCACGGTGACCGTGGACGGGCCTTCCGAGACCGTGACCCGCACCCGGCAGGGCCTGCCGGCGGCCCCCGCGGAAACCTTTCCTCCGGACCTGGAGGCGGAGATCATCCGCACTTTTTTCGCCGACGGCGTGTTCACCTACCGCGGCAACCCCGCGGAGACCTGCTTCACCCTGGAACCGATCCTGAACATCGGCGAGTACGCGGTGACCTTTGTTTTCAGCGAACTGCCGCACTTCCTGCGCGTGTCCAACTGCTGCTCCTCGTTCATGGTGTCCCAGCTGGGACCCTACGCAGGGTACTTCTGGGGCAACCACAACTCCCGGGACAACTTCCCGGACCTGGCCGTGGGGTACTTTGCCGCCTGCGCCGCCGCGAAGAATCGGCGACTGTCCCCGGACACGCGCGACGCCGCGGCGCGGGCCTGTGCAGCGGGCCGGCGTGTAGGGGACTCGGTACTGGAACACGGGTACAACCTGATGACCGTCTCCGAGTTCGAGCCCTACGATGAAGAGCACCTCATCGTGGCCGGGGAGATCCGGCCCGACGGGCAGGACGAGGGCACGGAATGGCTGGGGTCCATGAACTCCTGTCAGATGGCCTACATGGCCAGGGCCCTTTCCTCTGAGGGCCTGCGCTGCCCCCACGAGCGGGTGGAGAACCCGGGGGCCTACGAGGTGCTGTTGATCCGGGCCCTGTTCGAACTGCTGGGGCTGCCCCCGCCGGAGATCGTCAAGACCTGCCGCAGCCTGGACGACGCTTACGCGGGCATGACCTGGGACGAGTTGCTGAACCTGGAGATCAGGGGCCGACCCTTCTGGGACGTGGCCCGGGGGCTGGTGGACGCGTGGCCCGACGTCTTCGCAGACCTTTTTCTCAAGCTGGCGGACTTTACCCATCAGCCTGAAAGAGCGGCCTACGCCCTGGTGTACTACGCCCGCATTTCCGGCAGCCCGTGGCTGCTGCAGGAAGCCCGGGAAACCCTGTACCGGATCCTGGAGTTCCAGCGGCGGTGCGCGGGAGTCGTGTACGACTGGGCCGCGGCACAGCCCGAACCGGACCCGAACATGATCCGGAACGCCGAGGAAGAGATGCAACTGGCGGCCACCTACGGGCACGTTGCCGGCGTGGCGGACGCGAGCTACGACCCGTTCGGTTTCGCCCGGGAGGCGCAGGCCCAGCATGGATTCGAGACGGTCCTCCAACGCGGGAATTCCGAATCCCATCCGCTGCGCTCCGATCCGGAGATCTGGGCCGAAATCGAGGAAACCCTCGAGAACAACCAGGACCGGCCGTTCACCTACGACCGCTACTGGCAACGCTTCCCCACCCCGGAGGAGATGCCGGTACGCCGCCAGGGGGACCACTACAAGGCCGTGGGGACGGACGGCCTGCTCCATGAAATCCCCAACATTTCGCACCGGAGCTTCGGCGGAGTCCACCTGTGGGACACGATTCCCATGTGCGCGCTGGCCCCCAACGTCCTGGACTGCAGCTGGGCGGTGATGGGCTGCGAGCGTCCCGACCTGGACCACAGCGGAACGGTGGACCCGTCGGATCGAGAGCTCTTTGACACGGCCTGGGCCGAGCACGGTGAAGGGGCCGCCTGCCGCCCGAGAAACCGCTGGTGCGACGGGGCGGACCTGGACCGGAACCGCAGGCTGGACGATCAGGACCGGGCGTTCCTGGACGCGGCCGAAGGGTGCTGGTACGCCCTGGAAGACGGTGCCGGGCTCTCATCGCAGATCCCAAAAGACCCGAATTGATCCACGGCACGATCCTCCGCGATATAGCGATACCTGTCATCCCGGAAACGGACGGACCCCGGGTCCGGCGAAATCATGAAACAGGTGGGAGGAACATCGAACGGATCTACTTGTAGCCGTTGTTGACCACAAAGGGGAGGTTGATGACGGTCACGACGATCTTTTCGGTCAGCGTCAGCCCGTCCTTTCTCATCTGCTGTGTCCCCCAGAAGATCAATTCACCCAGCAGGCTTCCGGCGATCGGGGTCACAACAATGTCCTGAATACTCGGTTGTTCCGCCACCGCCTCAAACACATACTCCCAGAAGCACGACTGGATAACGGAAAAGGCGAAGGACTCCCAGACCCCCGCACCCTGGCTCCTGAGCAGGTTATAGTACAGCGAGCCCTGGAGCGGATGTCCTACATAGTTCAAAACCCAGTCGTCCTTGTCCCAGACTGGGGGGTTCGTCCAGGCCCGGCAGAGGTTATTAGCGGCTTCGCCCCACATGGTGGACCGGTTCCAACCCGTCACGTCTTCCGGAAGCGCGTAGAGGAGCCCGAACCCCACCACCGTGGCCCCCAGGATATACCCCTCGGCTATCAGCCATCTCTTCCATACTGGTCTTGTGCGGAACGGCGGATATTTACTATAAGGGAGGGTGACGATGGACACCTCCATCGGTTCGCCCGGCTCGCCGGTCCTGGCGCCAGCCGCCTGTGCCAAAAAGGCCGGATGAACGTCCTCGTCTTTCCCCCACTCGTAAGCCAGAGACCATGGATTCAAGGAATCATGAAGACGCCCCGTGCAGGAAAACGCAGGCACGGTGCCTCCGGGGTTTTGCGAACCACCGCTCCAAACATTGCTGGAAAGCCGAAAGGGTTCGGAGGCCCTGTACGACTGCGGCCGGCGGGAGTCGATGTCACGGTCCGGAGGATCCATAAGAGACCGGGAACAAAAGGAAGTCGAGGCAAACAGCTTTGGGACCCCCCAATGCTCACCGCCGGCAGACGAAAGCAGCAGGATTTGAAAACAGAGGAAGAAAGCCAGGACGCGATTTCTCATTACTCAATATTCTCCTGGACACGATGATCATCCGGAATCGGAGACACTTCACTTTCGCCGGCCTCCTGTTTTTGGGGTGCAGTCGGCTAGTAGTAGCCTTCTCGGCCCCGAAGCGAAGACCATCTGTTCGAGAAGGGGACAGCATATCGAATCAGGTTTATATCTGTCAAGATGCGGACGAAAACCGCAGGGGAGACAATGAGGTGTCAGCCTTCCGGGACCTCCCCGCGTGATGCGGCTACGCAGGGCGCGGATCATCCCGGAAGGGTGAGGGTGAAGGTACAGCCCGGGCCCGGGTTGTTGGACACGCTCACCGTACCGCCCATGACCTCCATGGACCGCTTCACCAGGGCGAGCCCGATCCCGGTCCCGCCGGTGGAGCGCGTGAGAGAATCGTCCACGCGGTAGAAGTCGTCGAAGATCCTTTTCAACGCCCCGCGGGGGATCCCCGGTCCGGTGTCGGACACGGAAATCTTCACGCGGCCGTCCTCCCGGAGCGTCCGCAGTGTAATCTCGCGCGTGGAGCCCCCCTTCCCGAACTTCATGCTGTTCTCCATCAGGTTGATCAGCACCTGGATCATCAGCTCCCGGTCGTACGGAAACGTTTTGGACACCCGGAGGTCCGTGCTGAAGGTGAACCCTTCCCCACGGAGCTTGGGTTCCAGGATCCCCCGGACTTCCCGGACCACATCCTCCAGGGTCCCCTCCCGCATGTCCAGGACCCGCTGCTTGTTCTCGAGCCTGGAGAACTCCAGCACGTTGTCGATCAACCGGGACAGCCGGGCGCTTTCCGAGCCCAGGACATCGTAGTAATCCTGCTCCCGGTCCGGGTCGCGCGCCATGCCCTGCTCGAGCATCTCGATGTACATGCGTATGTTCGCAAGGGGGGTCTTGAGCTCGTGGGTCACCGAGGAGACGAACCCGGCCCTGCGTTCCGAGAGGTCCAGTACGGCCCGGGAGCTCCGGTAGATGGCGAACAGGCCCAGGAACATGACCGCCCCCAGCAGGACGGTCATGAGCATGAGCACCCGTCTGCCCGGCGACGGGGGGATCCGCTCGCAGGTGACCGTCCCGTGCAGGAAATCGAACGGCCTCGGGAACGTCCGGGACAGCGAGAAGCGTGGACGCCCGTTCACGGGCATGCCCGCGCCCACCTCCGACAGGGTCCGTCCCTCATCCTCCACGGCCAGTTGAAGGTGGGTGAACCGGGCCATGGGCTGACCGGTGAAATACTGAGCCACCAGTTCGTTCAGGAAATCGGAGACACCGATGACGAAACCCTGTCGGAAGACCTGGTCGTGAAGCATGATTCGTCGAAACACGAGGATACGGTTCGGATCCACCACCACCGACTGGAGCGGATCCACCTCCACGGAAAAGCTCCACCCTTCTGCCGTGGCGTTAAGCGGCTTGTTCTGCTGCCTCTCCCATGCGTCACGCGTCTCCTCCAGGCCCTGCGCCACTTGGAGGTTCTGGGCCTGCTCGGGAGTGATGCGGTCCACCCGGCTCTTCCGCTGCCCCAGGAAGGACTTACCCTCCTGAGAACGTGAAGACAGGTCCAGGTAGCGGTCGGCAAGGCTCTGCTGCTTTTGCTTTCTCTGGTCTTCTTTTCTGGCCGCGACGGCCACGGACGCGGGGATCTCCAGGCTCCGTGGCAGGGAGGTCCGCTTCCGGTTGAACAGGGCGTTGATTCTCGCAAGCTCCTCGCGTGTCCCGTTCGCCTTGCCCCCTGCCGCCGGGTCGAGTGCCGCGATCTGCAACGACCCGTCCGGGTTGTTCTGCAGGTAGCCGAGGATGAAGGGCTTCCGGGCAGGGTCCTTCAGGGTTTCACCGTAGGCGTCCACGGACCGGCCCTCTTCTTCACGGACCAGGGATGCCAGGTCCCGCCCGATCTCGTCGAAGAGGGTACCGGCAAAGTAGCGCAACTCCTCTTCCTCTTCCTGTTCCAGGCTCCGAAAGGTCCCGTAGAGGAAGTAGCCGAGCGGGATGGACAGAGCGAGGCAGAACACGATCATCAGAAGCTGCAACCGTTTCATGGCTCCGGCTCCATCCGGTACCCCTCCCCGCGGACCGTGGTGATCAACGGTTTGCCCCCGGTCAGGACCCCGATCTTTTTGCGCAGCTTGAGGATGTGGATCTCCACGGTCCGGGTTTCCACATCCGTGTTTGCATAGTTCCACACCTCCCGGAGCAGCTCCTTCCGTGAGACCACCCGTTCCAGGTGGCGGTGCAGGTACACGATGATATCCATCTCCTTTCTCGTCAGGGCCGTCTCCTTCCCCCGGCAGGAGGCGGTCAGGGTCTTTCCGTCGAACCGGATCCCCCGGAAGACCAGTGGTACCTCCAGGGGAACTTTCCCCATCCGCCTCAGCACCGCTTCCACCCGGACCTGC
>CAYTRL010000108.1:0-14944 GCA_964439795.1 uncultured Thermodesulfobacteriota bacterium | reverse complement strand
AATACTCAATGATATCAATACGTTGCATTTTATGTGGCGCGTCTTCTGCTCATTTGCCGAACTGTGAGATTTCACTCAAATACGGCGGACTTGTTTTAGAGAAAAAAAGGATGAATCACAGTGTTTCAAGGCAGGGGGATTTGCCTCATTCATGGCCAATGACTCTGTGGATATGCCCCACAATCAGTCTCATCATTGTGAAACTCAATTCATTGAGCTTGGCTGAAGAAAAGTGCGGTCAAGCGGCCGAATTCATTTTTCCCTCAGGATCTCCCGCAGGATCCGTGCAGCCCTGAAAACTTGAAAACGATCCCGGAATATCTTCAGGTAGGGTTCCTCGCCGGACACGCGGAGGAACAGGGCCCGCCGGAGGAGCCCCTGCTCCCCCGGACGATTACCGAACACACGCACAGTATCATCGGGATCGACATCCATCCCGGGGCAACTATTGGGGTGAAATTCTTCATCGACCACGGGACCGGTGTGGTGGCGGGCAAAACGCGTGTGATCGGTGACCGTGTGCGGATCTACCAGGGGGTGACCCTGGGGGCAAAGAGCTTTCCCCTGGACGACAAAGGAAACCCCGTCAAGGGGGTTCCCAGGCATCCCCTTGTGGAGGACGACGTCATCGTGTATGGCAGGGCCACGATTCTGGGACGCGTGACGATCGGGCGGGGCGTGGTTATCGGGGGCAACGTCTGGTTAACGGAAAGCGTCCCCCCCGATGTGCGTGTTACACAGGCGGAGATCCGGCACAACCAGTTCATGCAGGGAGACGGCATCCAGGCCCCGGGGCACATCGCGCATCAGGCGCTGAACTGTACTTCATGGCGGGTTCACTCTCCCTTTGACAGCCGGCCGGCTCCATTTTTCTGATCAGAAAACTGCAAACGGTTTTTGCACAAGAATACTTTTCAATCGGTTTTTCGGTTTGCCCTCCAGGTATTGCTCCACCTGGCGGGCAATGAGAGAAATCTTGTCCTTCAGCAACTGATGGGCAATCTTTCGATACCGGTCCATGCCAAGGCCGGGAAGGTAATATCCAACGGCAAAAAGGTTCAGCAGTACAAGTTGAAAGCATCTCGGTTGCATTTCCCGGTCCTCGGCAGTTCCTTTTACGTTTTCCTCGGGAAGGATGCCAAGCGTCTGAAGGATTTGTCCCGTGGTGATGACCCCCTCCGGTGGTTCCGGCTCCCAGTTGGTCTTTCCGCAGCAGAAACGGAGCATCGGGGGCTTGTCCTCCTTTTGGACAGCTTTGGCAGGCGCTCCAGGCAATATTTCCGAAAATCCAAGTTTATGAAACCAGTCTATATCGGTTGGAAAATCATAATGATAAACCGGGGCGGAATAGCTGATTCCAAAATGGCAATAGAATTGCTGGATCTCCGTGACGAATTCCTCCATCTGCTCATTAAAATTTGTGGAATCCACATTTGCGCCGTCGGCCACATTGTCGATTCCGTTTGTTATGCAATAGACAAGGGCCCTCGTATGCATCGCCAACCTGCAGAAAAGACAGGTGGCGAGATTGAAGAGGCCGTATTTAGATAGGTTCTTCCAGTAATCCGCGTACGTCACGTATTTGTATATCCGATCAATATCGAATAGTTCCTGGTTGAACGAGGTTCCATTGAACTTCTCTCTGAGCAACTGGACATTGCGGGTACTGTTTTTAATCCGGGAATGGCCGGAATGCCTGAACGTAAGCAGTTGGACCTGATTAAAAGCCTTGGCGGAGAGTGCAGCCGTTGCGGTGGAGTCGGTTCCACCGGAATAGAGTATCGCAATTTTACTCATTGGCATTCCCTGTTTTCAGCCCCTTAATGATCGCTTGTACGAGTGCGAAACGAAGCCAGTAAATTCCCTGCAGGACCCACCCCACGAATTTCGCGTAGAAGACTCTCACCCGCCAGGGCATAAACAGGGCCAAGACACAGGCAAACAATATGAGTAGTCGTTTCATGATGTTTCTCTAGCCAGGGTTATTGCTGCTGTTCTTTGTTATAATACATGACGATGCTAAAAACTTCTGCTCGTCCGAGAACCGATGCCCGTCCGGCGGCCCCTGCCTCACCGGCCCGCAAGGGTGTACGACAGGTGCGGGGCGAACAGTTCGGGTTCCAGAAGGAAGGCGTCATGTCCTTTTTCGGAGTGCACCGTGATGTGCTGGACCGGAATACGGCACTGCTTGAGCACCTGAACCAGTTCCATCTGCTCCTCGGGATAGGAGCACACGTCCGAATCAATGCTGAAAACCATGAACCGCTGCCCGCTGCAGCGGGAAAAAGCCCCCTTCAGATCTTCGGCCCCCGTGTCCCGGGGGAGGTCGAACCGCTGCCATGCCTCCATGATCCGCAGGTACGTATTGGCATCGAACCGTTCCACGAACTTATGCCCCTGGTGAAGCAGGTAGGATTCCACGGAATGCGTCATCCGGTACATCCGGAAGTCCTCTTCCTGCCCTACCACTTCTTCACGCGCCCGGTTTTCCATCATCTGAAGGGAAACATACGTCTTGTGGGCGATCATCCGGGCCAGGGCCAGCCCCTTGTTCGGTCTCGGACCTTCGTAGTAGTCCCCTCCGTTGAAGTGGGGGTCTTCTTCGATGGAATAGATCTGCTCGAAGTTGTGGATGCGCTGTAGGATCGAAACCTCCGGACCGCAGGCGATGGGGACCACGTTTCGCACCTTCTGGGGGTATCGCGTGGCCAGGGTCAGTGCGAGCATCCCGCCAAGGGACCCCCCGATGGCGGCGGCCAGGCGCTTGACACCGAAGGATTCGACCAGGCGCATCTGCGAGTCAACGATGTCACACAGAGAGATCCTGGGGAACCGGCTCCCGTATGGTTGACCCGTGGACGGGTTGATGGAGCCGGGCCCGGTGGAGCCGTAACAGCCGCCCAGGTAGTTGGCGCAAATAATAAAAAACCGGTTCGTGTCCAGGGCCTTGCCGGGCCCGATGAAACCGTCCCACCAGCCTGTGCGGCACTCCTCGGTCCACAGCCCGCCCGCTTTCCGGACGGACGGGTTGTACCCCGCGGCGTGCTGGCTTCCGGAAAGAGCGTGGAACAGGAGGATGGCGTTGTCCCTGCCGGGTGAAAGCTCTCCGTAGGTTTCATAGGCCACCCGGACGGGATCCGGCCTTTCTGCGTTCTCCAGGACCAGCACGGGCTTCCTGTGTTCCGGGAGCGTGAAAAACCGGGTCGTCACTGTTTCCTGTTGCCTTTTGGCTGCCTGCATGGGTTTGTCCGTTCTGTGGAATGACGGCGGCGGCCGTCAGCCGACCGACCGCATCAGGGCCTGGTCGATGTCGGCCAGGATGTCGTCGATGTGTTCGAGTCCGATGGAGAGCCGGATCAGGTCCGGCGTGATCTGTCCTTTCCGCTGTTGCTCGTCGTCCAGTTGGGAGTGCGTAGTGGACGCGGGGTGAATGGCCAGGCTCCTGGCGTCCCCCACGTTGGCCAGGTGGCTGAAAAGCTCCAGGCTGTCGATGAACCCTGCTCCGCGCTCTTTCCCGCCCCGGATACCGAACACCACCATGGCCCCGAAACCGTTTTTCAGGTACCGGTCCGCCATGGGGAAGGAGGGGTCGTCCTCGAGACCGGGATAGCGGACCCAGGCCACATCGGCGTGGGCCTGCAGATGCCGGGCAGCGGCAAGGGCGTTTTCCGAGTGACGCTGCATGCGCAGGGGCAGGGTCTCGATGCCCTGGAGGAACATCCAGGCGTTATCGGGGGAGATGCAGGCCCCCAGGTTTCGCAGGGGCACCAGGCGCATCCGCATCACGAAAGCGACCGGGCACAGGTCCCCCAGGTCGTGTGCATACCGGATGCCGTGGTAGCTCTCATCGGGCTCGGAGAGGAGAGGAAATTTCCCGGAAGTCCAATCGAAGGTTCCGCCGTCCACCACGATGCCGCCGATGCCGGTCCCGTGGCCGCCCAGCCACTTCGTCAGGGAATGGATCACGATGTCCGCCCTGTGTTCCAGGGGCCTCAGCAGGCAGGGTGTTGTAAAGGTGCTGTCCACGATCAGCGGCAGGCCCTCTTCGTGGGCGATGGTTGAAACGGCCCCGATGTCGGTGACGTCCAGCACCGGATTCCCGATGGTTTCGCAGAAGACAAGCCGGGTCTTGTCGTTGACGGCCTTCCGGAAAGACTCCGGATCCCGGCCGTCCACGAATTTCACGCGAATGCCGAACTGGGGAAGGATGTTGTTGAACATGGTGTAGGTGCCGCCGTACAGGTTGTTGGCGGACACCACCTCGTCCCCGGCCTGGCAGAGGTTGATGATGCTGTAGAAGATGGCGCTCGTCCCGGAGGCGAGGGCCAGGGCCGCGGCCCCTCCCTCCAGGGCCGCCACCCGTTTTTCCAGCACATCCTGGGTGGGGTTCATGATCCGCGTGTAGATGTTGCCCATCTCCTTCAGGCCGAACAGGTTTGCCGCGTGTTCCGTGTCTCGAAACAGGTAAGAACTGGTACGGTACACAGGAACAGCCCGTGCCATGGTGCCGGGTTCCGTTTCCTGCCCAGCGTGCAGACAAAGGGTTTCGGGTTTCATTTTTTTTCTCCGTGTTGCCGGGTTTCTGTTACTCTGTTGAAAAAAATCAAACACAAATCTATAATGTCTAGCGTTTTAATGGACTTATTGCCAATGATGCCTTTCTTGATTACGACTGTCAACAGGCTTTTCCTCTCACACAGGCTTTTCCTCTCCTTCCTCGCGGTAATGGGGGGAGTATGCTTAGAATTGGGCAGGAGGGAAATGGAAAGCGAAAAGAAGTGGGTATACAATAATGATGTCCCATCTCAGGTTCACCGGCCTTCGAGGGAATATCGATACGCGCATCGGCAATCTCAAAGAATACGGTTATGATGGAATCATCGGAAGGTGATTTTACACAACCGGAAGCCCTTGGGAACGAACGGGCGCACAAGTTTATTTCGTCAGGCGCCGGGCGGATCCCGGGGAGATGAGAACAGGTCTCATCCGAGAACCAACTTCATGAACAAGGACTGGAGAGGCATTCACAATGTTAAATCTAAAGAAAAGCAAAGCTCTCTTTGAAAAGGCCAATCAATTCATCCCCGGAGGGGTGAACTCTCCCGTTCGGGCGTTCAAAAGCGTTGGGGGAACTCCCCCTTTCATCGTGAAAGGGGAAGGTGCCTGCATATGGGATGCGGACGGAAACCGGTACATCGACTTCGTGGGAAGCTGGGGACCGTTGATTCTCGGTCATTCCCATCCGGAAGTGCTTGCGGCCCTGTACAAAGCGATCGAGAACGGAACCAGTTTTGGCGCGCCTACAGAATTGGAGATCCATCTGGCGGAGATGATTGCGGACCGGGTGCCCGTAGCGGAAGTCGTCCGATTGGTTAACAGTGGAACGGAAGCGACCATGAGTGCCGTACGGCTTGCACGCGGGATCCTGGGCCGTGACAAGATCATCAAGTTCGATGGCTGCTATCACGGCCATGCAGACCCCTTCCTGATTGCCGCCGGCTCGGGCGCTATGACACTGGGCGAGCCCAATTCACCGGGGGTCACTGCAGGAACGGCTGCGGACACCTTGCTGGCGGACTTTAACGATATGGAAAGTGTACGGAACGTCTTCCGAAAGCATCCGGGACAGGTGGCAGCGGTTATCGTGGAACCGGTGAACGGGAATACCGGCTGCATTCCGCCTCAGGATCATTTCTTGAGCGACTTGAGATCCCTTTGCACGGAACATGGAGCCCTGTTGATCTTTGATGAAGTGATGACCGGATTTCGTATCGCCCGGGGGGGCGCCAATGAAAGGTTCGGCGTGAACCCGGATTTGCTGACGTTCGGGAAGGTCATCGGCGGCGGAATGCCGATCGGGGCCTATGCCGGTAAACGGGAGTTCATGGATCATGTTTCGCCCATGGGCCCGGTCTATCAAGCGGGTACATTAAGCGGCAATCCGGTTGCGGTGACCGCCGGCATTGAAACCCTCAAACAATTGACCCCTGAAGCATACGATCGTCTTGAAGAACTGGGCGCCTTCTGGGAGACCGGGATCCGGGACTTGATCGACAACAACGGATGGCCGCTGACCCAGCACCGCGTCGGCAGCATGTTTTCATTGTTTTTCAACAAGCAAGCGATACGCAACACCCGGGATGTTGCGGGGTGCGACCTGAAATCCTTTAACCGCTATTTCCATGCGATGCTGGAGAACGGGGTCTACCTGGCACCCAGCCAGTTCGAGGCGGGTTTTCTGTCCCTGGCGCATACCCGGGCCATCCTGGAAGAAGTCATGGAGAAGATCGAGACCGTGTTGACCGAGGTTTTCTGACTGTGTGTGACACGACACTTCGTTCGGGATGTCGGGCTTCCTGGCTCTCCCTTCGAGTTCAACCGACCGAACGCATTTTTTCCCTCAGGATCTCCCGCAGGATCCGTGTGGCCCGGGAAACCTGAAAACCGTTACGGAATATCTTCCGGTAGGGCTCCTCACCGGACACGCTGAGAAACAGGGCCCGCCGGAGGTCCGCGTCCTCTCCGGCAAGCCGCAGCAGAACATCCACCGACCCGGTGTGCCGGAACAGATCCACCAGTTTCTGCATGCCCCAGCCGTACCAGCGGTCGGCAAGAATCTCCTGGCACGCCAGGCGGTAGGCGTGAAAGGCTTTACGGGATATCCCGTAGTCCATCATGGTCTTTGCCGCGGCGATCCCCGTGACGCACGCGGAGGTGATCCCCTTCCCCTTGAAGGGCCTGACCAGCCCGGCGGCGTCTCCCACGGCCACAAAGCGGTCCGCGTAAAATACATTTGCCGGCCGGTTGGGAAACAGCCCCTTGTAGCACCGTTCCGCAACGCTCCGGAGATCGTCGTCCGGAGGCATCCAGCGCCGGACCTCCGGAAGGCCCAGAAAACGCTCCATGGCCGACGTAGTCACACGGGAACCGGCGATGTTCACCGTCATGTGATCTCTCTTGGGGGTGAGGGCCCCGAAGGAGATCCCGGGAATCCGGGGCAGAAAGGCCAGGATCTCCTCCCCGAACCGGTCCATCCACTCCAGACCCGGGTGGATATTGGTCACGATCGTCTCCATGACCTCCGGCCTGCGGTACGCGACCCACTGATCGAACACCGCGGCCGATCCCGGGTCCATGCCGAACGCCCCCACGATGACATCCGCCCGGACGGTGCCGCTCTCGGCATACACGATCACACCGTCCGCAACGTTCTCCAGGCTCGTCACGCGGCAATGATGGACCTCCACGCCGTGCCCCACGGCCTGCTCAAGCATGAACTGGTCCCAGAGGCACCTGCGGACCGCAAAGGATCGATGCGTTCCGGAGGTGAGTACGATCTCCTCGTCCCCGGTGCAGAGCCTGTACGACCGGATGGTCCGCTGGACGAGGGAACCGGGAAAGGGGAGTCCCAGGTCCAGGTGAACCAGTTCCTCCATGGGAGGCGAGAGAACGCCGGCACACTGATTGAAATGTGTTTCGTTGTCAAAGATCTTTCCCTCGTACAGGATGACGCGCAGGTCGATGCCGCGCTCTGAGGCCGTTTTCTTCAGGGCGATGGAACAGGCGCTTCCACCCGGTCCTCCCCCCACAACCACTACCGTGTTTCCGTTTGTCAGGGGCCCCAACGGCCGGGGCGCCGGATGAAGAACCGCGGGGCGGAGCGGATCGGGCTTTTCCCGCAGGGAATCATCCCCGACCAGGCGTGGAAACGCGCCCGCGAGGAGCATCCGGGAAAGAAACCGCGGGCTGGCGCCCGTCCAGAAGATGGCCCGGTAGCTCGCGTCACCCGTGAAGAGGTTCCAGGTGAGGAAGTGGAGGGTCTGGGCCGTGGGCCACCGGGGGCGGTTCCTCACGAAATGAAGATGCGCACGGATCCAGAACCTTTTTGAAGCAACGAAATCGTTCCCACGGAAAAGCATCATTGCATACCGGTGTTCCCGGGAAAACTCCTTCCGCACCGGCAGAAAGTAGGATTTCCGGAGCGTTCGGGCGGACAGGCCGTGTTCAAAGGACGCACGCACGGCGTGACGGGCCGTACGGAACGCCGAGTCGATCCCGTTCTTGTAATAACGGGTCATGGACATGTCCCCGATGAAGACCAGGCGGTTCCCGTAGAACCGGCCTGCGCCCGAGACCGGCAGTCGGGGCCGGCAGGAGCAGTACTTCGCCGGGAGGCGCCAGGCTTTCGGAAGCAGCCCCCGCAGCGTGGGAGACTCCAGAAAGGAGAGGAGGTGCCTGTGGTGCAGATCTTTTCTGCCCACCAGGGTGACCGTGGCGAACCGGGTCTTGGGGATCATGGCCGCGAAACGGATATCCCGGATGCCCAGGGAGAAAACATGAATGCTGTCCCCCAGGTGTCTCTCCAGGTTCTGGTCTCCCAGGTCCAGTTCGGCCTGGTAGGCGCGGACACACGTTGGGGGCCGGTAGGCGATCCGGTTGCCTTCGAACAGCTTCCCGCCGACCCCGGCGGACACACCGGAGGCCACCACCACCAGGTCCGCCTCCATCGCCCCCTCCCGCCAGGAAACCCGTGGCCTCCCCACGCCGTCGTCGGGAAGACGAATTCCGTCCACGTTGTGCGGTATGATCTCCGCGCCTCGTTTCAGGGCCTCTTCCAGCAGAAAGTCATCGAAGCTGATCTTTCTCTGTTCCCGGCAGAACCTCGGGCCGTTGCCACGGAAGACCACCGGGACCGGGCCCCGGCCGGGCGGGGAGATGACGGTGTGACTTCCCTCCCGGGTGTGAAAAATATAGCTCCGGATCAGCCGCTGGACCCGCTCGGGCGGAAGCCGCAGGCCCAGGTGCTCGATTTCCTGAAGCAGCTTCCAGGAAATGACCCCGGCGCACATGTTGCAGCCCGACGGGCCCTCCTGGAGGAAGGTCTTGCC
Organism: uncultured Thermodesulfobacteriota bacterium; assembly: GCA_964439795.1. Taxonomy (GTDB): domain Bacteria; phylum Desulfobacterota; class DSWW01; order DSWW01; family DSWW01; genus CAYTRL01. The sequence continues at coordinate 6,056 of CAYTRL010000108.1, read as the reverse complement.
GTCAAAGAGGGTCGGCCGGAGGCGGATCCCCCGGGCCTCCGCCTCCATCAGTGCAAGCAGGGCGAAAAAGCTTCCCGCCGGACCCGCGCCAATGATGGCCACCACGGAACCGTCTTGAAGCACACCGGAAGAACCGCTTTTTCTTACCACCATACGATCCCCGATCCCACGAGCCGCCCGGCACTGTTTTCCTGCACAGGGCCGCCCCTCCTTCCCGCACCTGCGGTTCTTCCCGGGACCTGCGTCCCTGGAGAACTCTCGGGCGGGAAGCTATTGATTTGCCATAACCGCATGACAGGAAAGGAAAAGATTGTTGACAGCCCTCTTCAAGAGGAGTAACCTTGAAATTTAATCTACTTATACGCTAGACATTATAGACTTGCAGGTGATCTTTTTCAACAGGAGGATCCGGCCATGCGTCTTTCGACGAAGAGCAGGTATGGAACCCGGGCGGTACTGGACATCGCCCTGCATTCACACAACGGCCCCGTAACGCTCAATGATATTTCTGTGCGTCAGGAGATTTCAAGGAAATATCTGGGGCAGATCGTCCACCAGCTACTCGCCGCGGGCATCCTGGAAAGCATCCGGGGGCCCCGGGGAGGCTATATCATGGGCCGATCGCCCAAGAAAACGAAACTGGGTGAAATCATCCGCATCCTGGACGGGTCCATGGCACCGGTGCGATGCGTGGACAAATCCAAGACATGCAATCGAACATCAAAATGCGCAACACGGGAAGTCTGGGTCAAGATAAAGGAAAGCCTCGAGTCCGTAGTGGACGACATCACCATCGCCGATCTCGTATCGAGACAGAAGGAGCTGGAAGGGATCGTGATCTAAGAGAGGGTTCAAAAGATAAAACCGGATGACAAAGGCCCCGGAAGAAAAAAAACAGTACATTCGAGATGAAATATTTTGCCATTACACCGGATTCCATGAACCCGAAGGAACTGCTCGGACGGTTGGACAGCCTTCGGGAGAAGGGGGTGTCCCTTCTTTACCTCCGGGCCCCCGCACTGCAGGAGTCCCTGGAAGAGATCCTTCCGGCAGTGAACGAAACCGGGATTCTACCCCTGGTTCCCTTCAGCTCCGAACCGCTCCGCAGCAGGGCCCGCCGGGGGATCCATTTCAAAAGCTCGGAGATGGGAAAGATCGAGGGCAGGTTCCTGGCCTCCTATGCGGTGACCAGCGCCGCCAGCCACGAATTCGAGACCGCCCGGCTGCTGATGGCCATGGGGGTCTCCTATGTATTCGTCTCGCCCGTTTTCCATCCTCTCTCGAAACCGACGACGCAGTCCGGGATAAGGCTCTTCCCCCGGGACAGGCTCCAGGAGTTGATCCAAACCTACGGGGAGCGCGTGGTGGCGCTGGGGGGGATGCGGCCGGACAGGATCGAGGACCTCAAACAGGATATGAAAGGTGATTTTTCGGTGGCTGGGATCACCCTCTTCTTCGGGCGAAACGGAAAATGAACCCCTCAGGAAAAAACCGGGAGCAGGAGACGGACCGGATCGACCGGCTGCTGTTACGGCAACCGCCCGAGGTGAATCAACTTCTTCGAAAAGGTTCGGTGGGCATCGCCGGGGCCGGAGGACTGGGATCGGTGGTGGCGGAGAACCTGGCCCGGGCGGGTCTCGGCCGGATCGTGGTGGCCGACCACGACGTGGTGGATCTCTCGAACCTGAACCGGCAGCGCTATTTTCTTTCCCAGGTCGGCATGTTCAAGGTGGATGCCCTGGGGAAAAATCTGAAAAGAAGCTGCCCGGTCCTGGATTACGTGCCGATCCGGGAACGGGTCACCGAGGCGAACTGCGGCCGGATCTTCCGTACCTGCTCCGTTGTGGCGGAGTGTTTCGACGACCCGGCGAACAAGGCCGAACTCGTGGCGGGCTTGAGAAAGGTCCTCCCACACTGCACGGTGGTGGCGGCCTCGGGTCTGGCCGGGCTCGATCCCGGAAACACGATCCGAACCAGAAAGATATCCCGCCGGCTTTATCTGGTGGGCGATACGGTGAGCGATGCGGCCGACGGGCAGGGCCTGTTTGCCGCCCGGGTGGGAGTCGCGGCTTCCATGCAGTCGCTGGTCATCCTCAGGATCCTTACAGGACGGGAAAAATGATTTTACGAGTCAACGGAGAGGAAAAAGAGTTTGCCGAAGAGATCAAGACCCTGAAGCACCTTGTCGACGCACTGGAAATCCCCTGCCAACGGATTGCCGTGGAACGGAACGGGGAGATCGAGGACCCCGGATCCTTTGAGCAAGTCTATCTCGAGGAAGAAGACCGGATCGAGATCGTCGCTTTTGTGGGAGGAGGTTGAATTGAAACCACTCGTCATCGCAGGAAAGACTTTTTCGTCCCGCCTGTTCGTCGGCACCGGGAAATACCCCTCGCCCCGGGTCCTGGCCCAGGCCCTGGATGCCTCCGGCACGCAGCTGGTGACCGCTGCCCTGCGCAGGATCGATTTCGCGGGGGCCGATCCTACGCTCTCGGCCATCGATTTCGACAGGGTACAGTTCGTGCCCAACACCTCCGGGGCCAAGAACGCGGAGGAGGCCGTGCGTCTGGCAAAGCTCGCACGCGCCGTCTCGGGAAACCGCTGGGTCAAACTCGAGGTCACACCCGAGCCGGTGTTTCTTCTGCCGGACCCGGTGGAAACGCTCCGGGCGGCGGAACAGCTGGTGGCCGACGGCTTTGTGGTGATGCCTTACATCCACGCGGACCCGATCCTGGCCAAACGCCTGGAAGAGGCGGGGTGCGCCACGGTCATGCCCCTGGCCGCTCCCATAGGCTCCGCCAGAGGGATTAAAGCGGAAGAGTTCATCCGGATCATCGTGGACCAGGCCACGGTTCCCGTTGTCGTGGATGCGGGTCTCGGCATGCCTTCTCACGCCGCACAGGCCATTGAAATGGGGGCGGATGCCGTGCTGGTGAACACGGCCATCGCCGCCGCCGGGGACCCGGTAAAGATGGCCCATGCCTTCCGGCTCGCGGTGGATGGCGCTGAGGCCGGCGTGGAGGCCGGACCGATCCAGGAACAGACAGCGGCAACGGCATCCAGTCCTCTCACCGGGTTCCTGGACTGAACATGGATCCTGAGGGTTTCGGCAGAGGTTCTCAAGGGGTAATGCGTGATGTCTTTTTCGGAACTCTTCCAGCGGGCGGACCTGAAGAAGATTGAGAAGGCCGTGTATTCCGCCTCACGCGGGGACGTGAACCGGATCCTGGACAGGGGAGAATACCGCCTGGAGGATTTTCCGGCGCTCATCTCCCCGGCGGCATCGGCATTCCTGGAGCGGATGGCCCGGGAATCCAGGAGGATCACCTTCCTCCGTTTCGGAAAAACAGTCCGGCTCTACGCCCCCCTTTATGTCTCCAACGAGTGTGTCAACGCCTGCTCCTACTGCGGATTCAACACGAACAACCGGATCGAGCGCGTCACGCTGAGCGTGGACCAGGTGCGCGAACAGGCCGCAATCCTTCACCGCCAGGGCTTCCGGCACATTCTCCTGGTCTCCGGGGAATCCCCTTCCACGATCTCCCCGGAACTCCTCTACGAGATCGTGGACGCGCTTTCCCGGGACTTTGCCGCCGTCTCCATCGAGGTGTATCCCATGGAGACCGATGCCTACGCCCGCCTGGCGCAAAGGGGCGTGACCGGGATCACCGTGTACCAGGAGACGTACTGCCCGGACCTGTACAGGCAGCTTCACAGGGGACCCAAGGCGGATTTCGGGTACCGCCTGGAAACCCCGGAGAGAGCGGGCGCGGCTGGCTTCAGGGAAATCGGTATCGGCGCCCTGCTGGGGCTGTGGGATTTCCGGGTGGAGGCGACCTGCCTGGCCCGGCACGCCGCCTATCTCATGAAACGGTTCTGGAAGGCGCAGGTGGCGGTCTCTTTTCCGAGATTGAGGAGTGCTGTGGGAGGGTACGCTCCGCCGTCCATCGTATCGGACAGGGACCTGGCCCAGGCGGTCTTCGCTCTCCGCATGGTGTTCCCGGATGTGGACCTGGTGCTTTCCACGCGGGAGCAGCCCGGCTTCCGGGACGGTCTGGCAGGGATCGGCATCACCCGCATGAGCGCGGGTTCCCGGACAAGCCCGGGCGGGTACGAAGCGGAAGAGGAGTCCCTGGAGCAGTTCGAAGTGGCCGACCACCGGAGCCCCGCCCAGGTAGCGGAGATGCTCCTGGCCAAGGGGCTCGAGCCCGTGTGGAAGGATTTCGATCCGGCCTTTCTGTTCGACCGGGACGGCGGGCCATCCCCCCGTTCGTACGAGACACTGCGATCCCTTTTCTGACGGAGTTCAGGTCTATTCGAAGGCCTTCACTGCCTCGGGGATATCCTGGCAGATGTGAAAGAGACGGGCCACGCGCGTGATGTCGAAGATGGACCGGACATCGGGCCGGAGCCCGGAGAGCTTGATCTCGCCCCTCTTCTCCTTGGCCTTTCTCAACCCGGCCACCAGGGCTCCCAGCCCGGAGCTGTCCAGGAAATCCACCCCCTCCAGGTCGATCACCAGGCTCACGGCCCCGTCGTCCACCAGCTGCTGGATGTTTTCCTTCAGGACGCCGGACACCTGAGCGTCAAGCCTTCCCTGGCAAGAGAGAATCCGGACCGAACCTTCCGTCTGCTGTGAAATTTTCACCTTGCAGGATCCTTCCATACTGCGGGGTTTTTCAGAACCGGCTTTCGGGCCGGGCGGGTCCGCCTCCATATCCCGGAACGGAAACATGGGGGACAAGGCGAAGGCTATCAAGATCCAAACCCCGGGTCAACCAGGATCCACTTCCCGAGTCCTGCAGGATCCAAACCCCGGATCCTCCAGGGGACATCCCAGCCTCCGGACCCTTTATCCATATTTTCGGTAGGAAAAAAAGTTTCTTTAATTTTTTAGTAAATCTGTCGATACACAGTTTGAAAACAAGCAACGAAAGGATCGCGGGATTTCAGGAACCTAGCTTCTTTGACGTACGCACCTTCCCGTTTTCCGTTGGTCAACCACGGGGAACGATATGACATTCCAGCACCGAGGAGATCCGGACCGGTTCCCGATCATCGGCCTCATCCTTGTACTCTGCTTCTGCCTGTCCTGGTTCGTGGCGGCGGTTCCCGGCACGGCGCAGGAAGCGCCCGGAACCAGCGAGGCCCCACCGGCACCCGCCGTCGACCCTCCGCCGAAAAAAACGGCCCCCCCTGGCAAGGCGGCCCTGACGAACATGGGCGAGGGCAAGATCACTTTGAAGCTGAAAGCGGTGCCGGTGGCGGACGTGATCCGGCTCATCGCGGAATACGCGGGCCTGAACGTGTTGATCGACAACGATGTGCAGCAGGTGATGACCATCAAGCTCACCGAAGTTCCCTGGGAGGAGGCCCTGGAGACCGTGCTGGAAGCGAACAGCCTGGCCCGAAGGCGCATGGGCGCGGTGTACAAGGTGGCCCCACGGAACAAGATCGAGCGGGAGGAGCAGCTGCTGCTGCAGTCGCGGCGGGACCTGGAGGACCTGGAGGATCTCAAGATCCAGACCTACACGATCAGTTACCTCCCGGCCGCATCCATGATCCCCCAGGTGGAGCCGCTGTTGAGCCCCCGGGGCAGCGTCCGCTCCAACGACCGGACCAACGCCCTGATCATCAAGGACATCGAGTCCAAGGTGGCGGAGATCCTGGGCCTGTTGCGGGACCTGGACAAGAAGGTGCTCCAGGTGATCATCGAGGCCAAGATCGTGCTGGCATACAATAAGGCCCTTGAGGAGCTGGGGGTGAACTGGGGCGGAGCGGTGGGCATGCAGGAAGGCTCCAAGTACTACGGGATCAACGGGGTCCTGGAACAGGCCACGGGCCTGCCGGACATCACCAACGGGAGCGTGACCTTGCCGAGCAACAGGGCCGTGTCGGTACCTACCTCCAAGGCCCCCATGGGCGGCATCGGGTTTTCCGTGGGCAGGCTGGGGGGCTGGAACCTGAACATGCAACTGAACGCCCTGCAGGAGAACGACGACCTGAAGATCCTGTCCAGCCCGAAGCTGCTGGTCCTGGACAACGAGTCCGCCATC
>CAYTRL010000107.1:0-15171 GCA_964439795.1 uncultured Thermodesulfobacteriota bacterium | reverse complement strand
AAGTTGGGATCACCGCCACCGAGGAGGAGATCGACCGAGCCGAGGAAGATGTGCTGACCCGGGCCAACCTCACGCAGGAGCAGCTTGATCAGGCGCTGGAACGGGACGGCATCCGGAAGGGAGAGTACCGCGATCAGATCCGGAACCAGATCGTCAAGGCCAAGATGATCCACCAGGAGATCCGGAGCCGTATCGACATCAAGGAAGAGGATATCGAGGGGTACTACCTGGACCACCCCGAACAGTTCCGCACCGAGGAAGGGGTTGTGCTCCGTCACATCCTCCTGCCGCTCCCCGGGAAAGCAGGTCCCGAGGAAGCGGCGTCCGCCCTTGGGGAGGCCGAGCGGATCCGGGGGGAAGTGCTCGGCGGTATGAAGTTCGAGGAGGCCGCCATGCGCTATTCCAAGGACGAGGCTTCAGCCGCGCAGGGTGGCTGGCTGGGTTTTTTCAGCCAGGGGTCCTTGAGCCCGGCCATGGAAACCGTTGTCTGGAAGCTCAAGGAAGAAGAGGTGAGCGAACCCATCCAGTCCGCCCAGGGGGTCCACCTGATCCAGCTTGTGGAGAAGACATCGGGGGATATCCGCCCCCTGGACAAGGTGCGGGAGATGATCCAGGAAAAACTCTACGAGGAGTCCGCAGAACGCCAGTTCGAGCAGTGGCGGAAAGAGCTGCGGAAGGATGCTCATATCGAAGTCTTCCTGTAATCTATGAAACCTCGTGACATCCAGATCCGGGGGGCCCGGGAGCACAACCTCCAGGGGATCGATCTTTGCATCCCCCGGGAACGGTTGGTGGTCGTCACCGGACCCAGCGGGTCAGGAAAATCATCCCTGGCCAGGGACACCCTCTACGCGGAAGGACACCGGCGCTACGTGGAGTGCCTGTCCGCGGAGGCCCGCCAGTATCTGCAGCAGATCCGCAAGCCGGCCGTGGACAGCATCGAGGGGCTTCCGCCGGCCGTGTACATCGACCAGAGACCTTCCAGCCGCAACCCTCGGTCCACCGTGGGGACGGCCACCGAGGTCCTGGATCTCTTCCGACTCCTGTTTGCCAAGGCCGGGGTCCCCCACTGCTGCGGCTGCGGAAAGCCGATCCAGGCCCGGAGCCTGGAGCAGATGGCGGACCGCCTGCTGGACCTGCCGGACGGCACCCGTGTCCTGGTACTGGCGCCGGTTCGCGGTGGGGAGCGGGGCGGGTTCAAGAGGACCCTGAAGGAGTTGGAGAGGCAGGGGTTTTTGCGGGTCCGCATGGACGGCCGGATCCGGGAGATCGGAGATCTGACGGTTTCCGGAGGCCGCCGGGAAACCGGTCTGGATGTGGTGGTGGACCGGCTGGTCCTGAAACCGGGCGTCCGGTCCCGGCTGAACGACTCCATCGAGACGGCGGCCCGGCTCTCCCAGGGCCTGGTTACCGCCTGGATCGATCCGGAGTCCGGCGACTCGCGGGAGTGGACCTTCAGCGAGCGGGCCGTGTGCAGCGCCTGCGGCCTGGACTTTCCGGAACTCTCTCCCCGTCTGTTTTCCTTCAACAGCCCCCAGGGAGCCTGCCCCGGCTGCGGTGGGCTCGGAAAGCTCAAGCAGGTGGATGCCGGGAGCGTGGTTCCTGACGAGGGATTCTCCCTGGCGGACGGGGCCGTTCACCCCTGGCGGAAGCGTGGGAACGAACACACCCGGCAGGTCCTGGACAGCCTGGCCCGGCATCTGGGCTTTTCCGTAGGCACCCCCTTTGGGAAGCTCCCCGAACCGGTGCGGGAGAAGATCCTTCACGGTTGCGGGGAGGAGGAGGTCCCCTTCCGTTTCCAGGGGGGCTCCGGGAGCAAGGAGATCCTCCGTCCCTACGAAGGGGTGGTGCCCAACCTGGAGCGGCGGTACCGGGAGACGAATTCAGACCGGGTACGGCATGAGATCGCCCAGTACATGACCGACCAGCCCTGCCCGGCGTGCGGCGGAGCGCGCCTGAGGCGGGAAGCCCTGGCGGTCCGGATCGGGGAGACGAACATCGGGGACCTGGCCGCCCTGAGCATCCGGGACCTCCAGGGCTGGTTCGACCGGCTGGAGCTGCCCTCCTTCCAGCAAGAGGTCCTGGAGCAGGTTCTGACCCGGGCGCGCCAAAGCCTGGCGTTTCTCGGCCGGCTGGGCCTGGACTATCTCTGCCTGGACCGGGAAATGATAAGCCTTTCCGGGGGGGAGTCCCAGCGGATCCAACTGGCTACCCACATCGGTTCCGGCCTGGTGGGTGTTCTGTACCTGCTGGACGAGCCGACCCTGGGCCTGCATCCGCATGATACGGGACGGCTGCTGGCGCTTCTGCAGGAGCTTCGGGATCGGGGGAATACGGTACTTGTGGTGGAGCACGACGAGCAGATCATCCGGGCCGCGGACAGGGTGGTGGATATGGGGCCCGGTGCAGGCGTTGAGGGCGGGCGGGTGGTATTCAACGGGCCGCCCGACGAACTGGAGTCAGCACCCGGGTCGGTCACGGGTCGGTTCCTGAGCGGCGAGCGGTCGATCCCGGTGCCCGGGAGCCGCGTGGGCGGAAAGCAGGCCTTTCTGAAGGTGAAGGGAGCCCGGGTGCACAACCTGCACGGAGTGGACGCCCGCATTCCAGTGGGGCGGCTGACCTGTGTCACCGGAGTCTCGGGCTCCGGAAAGAGTTCCCTGATCCTGGACGCACTCTACCCCGTGCTCATGCGGCGCCTCAACGGGTCCCTGCCCCGGGGGAAGGGACGCGGCACGGACGCCGGGTGGCCGAACCTGGCGGGGGTGGAGTTCTTCGACCGGGTGGTCCCCGTGGACCAGGCCCCGCTCAGCCGTTCCCCCCGCTCCAATCCGGCGACCTACACGGGTGTCTTCTCCCTGCTGCGGGACCTGTTCGCGCAGCTGCCCGAGTCCCGCCGGAGAGGGTACGGCCCGGCCCGGTTCAGCTTCAACGTCAAGGGAGGCCGCTGCGAGGTCTGTGCCGGGGAGGGACTCCGCAAGGTGGAGATGCACTTCCTTCCGGACGTGTTCGTCACCTGCGACCTCTGCCGGGGAAGCCGGTACAACCGGGAGACCCTGGAAGTCCGTTACCGGGGGATGAGCATCGCCGATGTTCTGGAGATGACCACGGCCGAGGCGCGCGCTTTCTTCGGACCTGTGCCTCAGATCGAGCGGAAGCTCCGGATACTGGAAGAGGTGGGCCTGGGGTACCTGCGGTTGGGGCAGCCGGCCAACACCCTGTCCGGGGGCGAGGCCCAGCGGGTGAAGCTGGCCCGTGAACTGGCCCGGTGGGCCACGGGCAGGACCCTGTACATCCTGGACGAACCCACCACCGGACTTCATTTCGTGGATATTGAAAAGCTCCTGCTGGTGCTCCAGCGGCTCACCGAGGCGGGAAACACGGTGGTGGTGATCGAGCACAACCTGGAGGTCATCAAGACGGCCGACTGGGTGATCGACCTGGGGCCCGGGGCCGGGGAGCAGGGGGGACGCCTGGTGGCGGAGGGCCCTCCGGAAGCGGTCTGCGGCCACCCGGGGTCCATTACGGGCCGATACCTGGCACCCCTTCTTTAACGTTTGCTATCTTTCATGAGCCAAATTGAACAGATCGCACGGCGAACCCCCTGGTTGGGGCGAGCGATCGCAACTCTGTTCGATTAAACCGTTCATACGGTGAACCCCTGATTGTGGTGTACGATCGTAGCCCTGTTCGATCCCCTCTGGTTCCTGCTGTTCTGACAACACGGACAGAACCGTTGCATTGAATCGATGGCGGTTTTCCCTGATAATGGACCGATTGAAAAGGAGATGATGTCCATGAAGCAGGTGTTGATGGTCCTGCTGGCCGTCTTCATCGCGGCCGGCCAGGCACAGGGGCAGTCGCCGGACAGGAAGGTCCGCAAGACCGTACAGGGTACGGTGGACATCCGGCAGGAAACCCAACGACAGGAAGACATCTGGGCACAGGAGCAGGAGAAGCTCCTGGCACGCTACCGGACCGCCAGGGAGCAGGTGGAGGCGCTGGAGAAACAGAAGCAGTCCCTGGAAAAAAGGGACGCAGCCCTCCGGGAGCAGGTGGCGGAACTGGCCCGCCGCATCGCCGAGTCCGACCGGCTGGAGGCCGGTCTTCAGACGGTGATGGAGGAAACCCTGGAGAGACTTGTCGCGTTCATGGAGGAGGATCTTCCGTTCCTGCCCGAGGAGCGGGCTCTCCGAATCCGCTCTCTGCGGGACACCCTGGCCCACACGGACACGACGCCCGGCGAGAAGCTCCGGGTGCTCCTGGAGGCCCTGCAGGTGGAGGCCGAATACGGGGACACGGTGGAGACCTACCAGCAGCGGATCGATGTGGATGGGGAATCCATCTTCGCGGACATTTTCCGGTTGGGAAGGCTGTCCATCTTCTGGATGACGCCGGACGGACGGCGTGTGGGGGAGTACGACCGGGTAACGGACCGCTGGGTGGAGCTTCCGGCCCGGTACCGGCAGAGCATCCGGATGGCCGTGGAGATGGCGGCCAAGCAGAGACCCGTGGAGCTGATCCGGCTGCCCGTGGGGAGGATCAAACCGTGAGAGCCTCCCGCCTGTTGATGTTCGTGTGGATCGTGATCCTGATCGTAGCCGTTCCCGCGGCCCATGGCCAGGACATGCGGGAAGCGTCCCGGAAAGCCGCCCAGGAACGAGAGGCGGCCCGGCAAGAGGCCCGGGAGGCCGAGGAGCAGATCCTGAAGGACCGTGAAGTGCTCCGGGCCCGGGTGGAGAAGCTGGAAGGCCGCCGGGAAGCGCTGAAGGCGGACCTCCGGGGACTCGAGGAGAGCATCCGGAAAAAAGGGGAGGAGGAAGCCGAGCTCTCCCGGGAGTGGGCCGAGAAGGAGCTGGCCTTTCAGGAGATCGTGGGAACGGTGCGCATCTCGGCCCGGGACCTGGAGACCGTATTGCGCCACTCCCCGTTCACTGCCCTTGCCCCGGAACGGATGGATCAGCTTGGACCGCTGCTTCAAAAGAAGTATTTCCCCGGCATCGAGGACATCCGGCTGCTCAGCGGCCTTTTTCTCGACGAAGCAAAGAGGTCCGGGGAGGTAACCCTCCGGGAGGGCGCCTTTGTGGACCGCACCGGGACGGACCGCACGGGCAGAATCCTGTCGCTGGGCAAGTTCACGGCGGTGTACGACGATGGGGAGGAGACCGGCTTCCTCAGCTACTCAGAAGATGGAAAGCGCTTTTACGCGCTGTCCGCCCTCCCGTCGTGGAACATCCGGAGAAACCTGGACCGTTACCTGGAGGGCAGGGGAGAGGACGTGTACATGGACCTCTCAGGGGGGGCCGCCCTCCGGCAGATCACGCACAAGCCGTCCCTGGTGGATCAGATCCGGGGCGGGGGCCCCATCGTGTGGCCCATCCTGGGGATCGCGGTCCTGGCCCTGATCCTGGTGGGGGAGCGGTTCCTCTACCTGAACCGTGTGCACGGGAACACGGACCGCCTCATGGAAAATATGAACCGGATGGCGGAAGAGGGGGAGTGGTCGGGCTGCGAGGAACTCGTACAAAAATACGAGGGCAAAGAGTGGCCCGTGATCAACGTGCTGGCCGCCGGCCTGGCCAGCCGCTCCGAGGACCGGGAAACCCAGGAGAACATCCTGCAGGAAGCCATCCTGCGGGAGGCTCCCCGGCTGGAACGTTTCCTGTCCGTGCTGGGGATCCTGGGCGCCATCGCGCCGTTGCTGGGTCTGCTTGGAACGGTGACCGGGATGATCGCCACCTTCCGTGTGATCACCCTGTACGGGACCGGCGATCCGCGGATGATGTCCGGTGGGATCTCGGAGGCGCTGATCACCACAGAGCTGGGACTGGCCGTGGCCATCCCCATCATGCTCCTGCACACGCTGCTCTCGCGCCGGGTGGATCACATCATCGGCGAGATGGAGGAGAAGGCCGTGGCGCTCACCAACATCATGCAGAAGGCGCGCGTGGAGAATGGGCCTCATCGGTGACACTCTCGATTATCTGTTCCATGGCGGCTGGATCATGGTGCCCCTGGCGGTATGCTCCGTGATCATGTGGACGCTCATCGTGGAGAGGCTGTTTTTTTTCGTGGGGCTCACCGGCCGGGACATCTCCGTGCGGGAGGCCCTGCGCCTTCTGGACCGGGGCGCGCAGGGGGCGGAAGGCAGCGGTCTGCGGACCCGGCTGGTGACGGCGTTTCTTCAGGAGAGGACCGGCCGGCCGGAACTGGACGAGAGCGTGGTCTATCATGCCTCCCTGCGTCTTCGCCCCCTGCTTCACCGGTACCTGGCTGTGATCGTCGTGCTGGCCTCGGTGGCCCCGCTGCTGGGCCTGCTGGGAACCGTCATCGGCATGGTGGAGACCTTCGACGTGATCGCCGTGTTCGGCACGGGCAACGTCAAGGCCCTGTCCGGAGGGATCTCGGTGGCGCTCATCACCACCCAGAGCGGTCTCGTGGTGGCCATCCCCGGCCTGTTTCTCAGCGGATACCTCTTCCGCAGGGCATCCCGGCAGGAGGTGCGCCTGGAGGAGATCACCTCGATCCTCATGCGGCATGTGCGCCAGGGAGGGAGTTCATGATCAACGTCCGCCAGAGCCTGCGCAGGGGAGGGCGGGGGGTGGAGATCAACATGAGCCCCCTGATCGACATGGTCTTTCTGCTCCTGATCTTCTTCGTGGTGACCACGAGCTTCGTCAAGGAGACCGGCATCGACGTGGAACGGCCCACCGCGGCCACGGCCGAGTTGAAGGAGAAGGCCAACGTGCTCATCGGGGTCACCCGGGAAGGGCGGGTTTATCTGGACCGCAAGCCGGTCGATGTCCGCAGCGTGCGGGCCCGCATGTCCCGCGTGCTTTCCGAGAACCCCGAGAGCTCGGTGGTGGTGGTGGCCGACCGGGGCAGCCAGACCGGGGTGGTGATCCAGGTCATGGACCAGTGCCGCCTGGCCGGCGTGAAGAACGTGAGCCTGGCCGCGGCTCGGGCCACGGCCGGAGAGTGAACCCTGAAAACCGACCGCCTGTATATACTTTGCCCGCATTCGAAGGATACCGGACGGAATGACCGCTCGCACCGATGTCCTGGGTCACGCAGGGAAAACCTCCGGGGGATCTGCCCGGAGACGGCTTCCCGCGTGGATCCTGCCTTCCCTTGGTGTGGCACTGGGGATCAACGTGGTGCTGTTTCTCCTGCTTCCCCTGCTCACGCAAACACGGGTGCCCCCGGAACTGGGCAGTCAACCTGTGGGTGTGAGCCTGGTGCGTCTGCGAGAGCCGGAGCCGCCCCCGGTGGAACGAGAGGAGATCCCGCGTCCCCGGCCGGAACCGCGAAAACCGTTGATGACGGATGCTTTTCAACCGGAACTGTTCAAGCCGCGTTTCGATAAGCTGGAGATGCCGGCCCTGAACCTCCAGGTGGATACCCGGATCATGGGCGCTCCGTCGGACATCGGCCTCAAACTCTACTATAACGCCGAAGAGCTGGACCAGCCTCCTCAGGCCATCGCAAAGATCCCCCCCCTGTACCCGTACAGGGCCAAGCGCATGGAGGTCGAGGGGTTCGTGAAGGTCCGGTTCCTGGTGGATGCGAAGGGGGCGGTCAACAACATCACGATCCTGGAGTCGCAACCCGAAGGGATGTTCGAATCCAGCGTCATGAAGATTCTGCCAACCTGGAAGTTCAGTCCGGGGAAGATTTTGGGCGAACCGGTTTCCAGCTGGGTGGTTACCACGATCCGGTTCGAGCTGGGGTGAGAAGCGCCATACCCCACCAATCCCTGCGAGGGTAGCGAAGTCGAAGATCGCGAATGAAGTGAAGTCGAAATGAAGTGGAGATTGCGAACAGAACGAAGTGGACATCGGCTGTCAGCGATCGGCATTCAGCCTTCGGTTCCACACCACCTGCCCCTCATGCAGGGAGACACATAATTGGAGATTGCGAGGAGCTGCCGAAGGCAGCGACGAAGCAACCCCCCGGCTCCATGAGACTTTTACTCCCAGGGGATTGCCGCGTCGCCTTCGGCTCCTCGCAATATCCCGGTCTTCAAAGGGCTTCTTGAAATACCGGATTCAACCAATGAACGACTCCCTTAGACATTTACTTGGGTTCCAGAGGCTCCAGTGGATCGTGCTGGTTGTACTGCTCTCCCTGGGGATCGGCGTACTCCCGGCATGGACCGCGGCCGGTGATGTTGAAAGCGCACCGCGCTCTCCGGGTGACGGCACGACGGTCCCCCCCCCGGCGCGCCGTTTCCTGCCGGCCGGGGAGTGCGATCCCGACGACGGGACCCGTCAGCCTCACATCCCCCCGCGCCTGGGCATCGTTCTCAACCGGGCCCAGAGACAGATGGAGGCCGGAAAAAATGAGGATGCGGTCCGGGACCTCCAGGAATACCTGAAAAAGCACCCGAGACGGGACCACGGCGTTCTGGAGTTCATGCTGGGCAATGCGCTGTACGCCGTTTCCAGGCCCGGGGAAGCGCTGGATGCATACTGGAAAGCCGTTTGCCTGGAACCCTGCTACGGCCCTGCCTGGGTGAACCTGGGGCAGGTGGCCATGGAAAGGGAGAAATACCCCCTGGCCTCGGAGGCCCTTACCCGGGGATATGCCCTGAGCGGCGGGAAGGACCCGGAGCTCCTCTACTACGCCGCCGTGGCCTGTGTCATGGACGGGCGATTCGAACGAGCGGTGCCCCTGCTGGAACCGCTGGTGGAGGAATCTCCGCTCGAGAACCTTGAGTGGTCGAGAACCCTGCTCCACGCATACATGCAGCTGGGCCGGAACGCCCGGGCCGAGGCCCTTCTTGACCAGATGCTCTCCGCGTTTCCCGAAGACCCGGAGGCATGGAGGTACGCCTACCGTTTCGAGGCCAACCGCCGGAACTATGAAAAGGCGGCCGTGGACCTGACCGTGCTGGGGTACCTGACCCCGCTCACCCGCGAAGAACTTCTCCTTCTCGGCGACCTCTTCACCGCCATCCACGTACCCCGGGCGGCGACGGAACGTTACGAGGCCGCCCTGCGGGAAGGTGCTTCGCCACCGGAGATCGAGCGGCTGGCCATGTCCTACCTGACCGCCCACCGGCCCGAGGCGGCGCGCCGGACCCTGAGAAGGGCCCTTGAGAACCGGCCCTCCCCCAAACTCTGGCTGCTTCTGGGGGAACTGCACTCCCTGGAGGAGGAGTACCCCGAGGCGCTTGAGGCGTTCCGGGAAAGTGCCCGGCTGGATCCGGCGGGGGGCAGGGCCTATCTCATGATGGGATACTGCGCCCTGCAACTGGGCCGGAAACGGGATGCAGTGGACGCCCTGATGAAGGCCGAGGAGTTTCCGCGACAGAAAGAAGACGCCCGGAAGCTCCTGGATCGGGCAAGGTTGGACCATCCATGATTCCCCTGATGGATACGCACGCTCACATGAGTGATTCTTCGTTCGATCCGGACCGGGAAGAGGTGCTGGAACGGGCTGCGAAGGCGGGCGTCGGGTGTGTCGTTACCGTGAGCGAGACCCTGGAGGACTGCCGGAGAAACCTGGAACTGGCCGAAGCGACCCCCCGGATCCTTCCCGCGGCCGGGCTGTATCCCTCCTACCTGGACCGGGAGCAGGCGGAGCAAACGCTGGAGTTCATCCGTGGGGCGCGGCACCGGCTGGCCGCCGTGGGCGAGGTGGGGCTGGATCACTGGGTGGTGAAGGGGGAAGAGGATCGGGAGGTTCAGCGGGATATCTTCGGCCAGTTCGCGGATCTGGCCCGGGAACTGGACCTGCCCCTGAACGTCCACTCCCGATCAGCCGGAAGGCACGCGGTTTCGCTGCTGCTGGAACGGGGCGCGCGCCGCGTGCAGCTCCACGCTTTCGACGGCAAGCTCTCCTCAGCATTGCCGGCGGTGGAGGCCGGCTACTTTTTCTCCGTGCCGCCATCCGTGGTCAGGTCCCGGCAGAAGCAGAAGCTTGTGCGGGGGCTCCCGATCCACTGCCTGCTGCTGGAGACGGACAGCCCGGTCCTGGGCCCTGTCGCCGGAGACCGAAACGAACCGGCCAACCTGGAGGTGGCGCTGCGGGCCGTGTCCGAGATCAAGGGGTTGAGCCGGGAGCAGGTACGGGAGCAGGTGGCGGAAAACAACCGCCGGCTTTATGGCCAATGGGCCCCGAGCTGACCCGTCGAGTCGGGTTTGACTCGGGGATGGCTTTTCAGAATAATGGCATGGTTTTTCAGGTCCACGGCATTGATGACCTCCAGGAGAGAGAAAGCACCCAGGCAATGGAAAGCAGCCCCGCGGAAGAACCCAGGACAGAAAGCCCGAAACCCGACACCTACCTGAACCGAATGGTCCGTGCCTCAAAGCTGGACGTCAGCCTGTACAGGGAGGTGAAGAGCGATCCGGGAGCCATGATGCAGGCCATGGGCGTGGTGATCCTCTCCAGCCTCTGTGCGGGCGTGGGCAGCGTGGGCAAGGAAGCGGGGGGGGGCGCATTCATCCTCCTGGGAACGGGAAGCGCCCTGGCCGGCTGGTTTATCTGGGCCTGGCTTACCTACTTCGTGGGCACACGCTTTCTTCCCGAGCCGCAGACCCAGGCGGACTATGGGCAGCTGCTGCGCACCATCGGCTTCTCCAGCGCTCCGGGGATGATCCGGATCCTGGGGCTGATCCCGGAAATGGCCATGGTCGTGTTCTTTGCCGCATCGATCTGGATGCTGATCGCCATGGTCATCGCCGTGCGGGTGGCCCTCAACTACACGAGCACCCGGCGCGCCGTAGCCGTATGCGCCGTGGGGTGGCTGGTTCAAATCCTCGTGCTCATGCTCCTGATCGCCCTCACCGGAGGGGTGCCCCAGCTCCCCGTCCCCACCTGACAGGCTCCTGTGCCTCTCAGAAAGAATCCTTTCAATTCAGATAGTTGCAAACACATCAAATATTTACGTTGTTGTGATTCGTTCGCATTTGATGGGGGAGGATGCGATTTATTGTATTTCGAGTAGGCAAAACCACTCACATTTCCGTTAGTACACTTGTGTACAATATCGTTGCAGCCGTGTGTGCATAGTCTAACTTGTGCCCAAAGAAAGGACTAGAATAGACCCGCCCCCGCCAAGTAGCCTGTTTTCATGAAAGAATTCTTGAAGCTCAGTTCTGCGTTGACCTTTCTCTTTTCTGCCGATATGCTCATTTGCAGTACAAGAGGCTTATAACGAGCTTACGATTTCCAAATACACGGCTTTATGCATTGACCCAGGAAGAAAAAGGCCGGAAAGAAATTGACCGCCAGCTTAGCCAATGCGGGTGGGCTGCTCAAGGCCTGAAGTAGCGAAAAAAAGGAATAATCCGGGATGAATATCTCTGGATATAGATTCATTGCGGTGCTACTCGCACTCGGCTCCCTGTTCCTCCTGGCGGCCATGGAACCCCCCCGCACAGCTAGACCCGGACCTGACGCCCTCAGGCAGAAGACGGTGGCACGTGATCCGGATTGTGTGATCGTCAGCGGGAAGAGCCTTAGGGATCTCTTGGGCAAGGAGGTCGATGGCCTTCGCCTCTATGCCTATCGTCAAGGGAGATTCGACCCCATACCTTACCAGATCGACGAACGGCATCAGGACGGGCAACTTGTCTGTCCAAGTGGTAATGAACCCGAGACCGATGATGACAATGGCCTGTTCGACGAGAATGACGAGGCTGTCTTCATGGCGAGTGATACCGGGTACAAGGTTCCTGCAGAAGCATGGCCTCTGGATTGGAAGGCGGCCGAGGAAATCGAGATCTACGATCCCCTGGATCAGGCGATGGGCTGGTGCTACATCGTTTCCACGGAAGAGCCGGGTGAGAGATCCGGGATTGACTACATCAATTATCATCCGGACCAAGACAAGTACGTGGCTCTTTACAACACAGCGGTCTTCATGAGAGACGGCATTCACAGGGCCGATTACAACGCGAACATCTGCCCCCCGGAAGCGGGGGGGACCGGAGTGGACATTACGGATAGACTGAAAATACGGATTGAGATCCGCCTGAAATTCCCGCCTGTGACCCTGCGCTTCGACGAGGATGACACCGAAGTTGCCACGGTGGCCTACATCGACGGACCAATCCGAGTAGTCAGGCGTAATCAGGTCTATCTCCAGGTCCCGTTCTTCTCCATCCCGTTTGGAGGTGCTCACGATGTTGTCATCTACAGGGACACCAACGAGGCCCCGGTGGAGGTGTCTATACCCAAAGGGGCTGCCTGGCTCATCAAGAGTATGAACATCCGTTTCGGTACGGACTTTTCGCCAGCAGCCATGGGCATGCTATGGTACAATACATATAATACGGAAGGGGCCATCATCGACGGGCGTATGTCACCGGCGGAGAAACAACTGGACATGCGACTCGATGAACGAGGCCGCCAGGAATACTGGCAGCTGGTAGTGGGCCCCCAAGGGAGCATGATGCGCAGAGGGCACTACACCCCTGACTTGGATAACGTCCTCCAAACATCCATACGATACGTGGATAACATGACCTCTCCGGACCCGCCAGAGGAATACGCCGGGCAAATCGGCCAAACCATCTTCAGTCTAACCCTGAACCTGCCAACAGCAGGGGAATATGTATTCAATCAGCAGTGTTACTATCCGCACCACTTCTATCCCCTCAACATGGAGGGAATCTCCCGTTACATGAACATCCGGAACCGTCCTCTTGTCGTGCGCACGAAACACGAACGAGGCAAGACAACGGCAATGATTCAGAAACCCGGCCAGGGTAAGTGCTCTCCCTGAGAACCATCGAAGATGGGGATAGGGGGATGGTGGGGAAGGTGGTGGGGAAAGGTGCAGTAGCAATAAAAAAGGACCTACGATTTCTCGTAAGTCCTTTTTGTTTCTGGCGGGAGCGACGAGACTTGAACTCGCGACCTCCGGCTTGACAGGCCGGCGGCCCTATTCCGTAATTTCCAGCGAATACGCCCGCCCCGCCTGGTCCACGGTGATCCGGTGCGTTTCCGAGCCGAACCGGATCTCCACCACGTTTCCGTCCACCGTCACCGATTCGACCTGCGGGGCACCCTGGTACGGCTCCAGCACGGCCACGTACCGGGTGGAGGAAACGCCCTCTCTGCGCAAAAGAAGGACCGGGTGGCGCTCGGTGAGCGGGTTGCCCGGCGCGTCCGCCGTGATCACGGTGGTGGGTTCGTTCCCCGCTGCCAGCAGGTGCAAGCCCGTGGCACTGCCCGTACGGGTCAGCAGGGCCCCCCAGGCGCCCGGCACCGAGGCCTGCTGGATCTCGTCGTAAGAAGACCCGTCCAGGCTGGAGGGGCCTTCCAGGTAGGCATGTCCGTTGGGGGAGTTGGACCACCGCGTGGAAAGCTCCGCAGGCACGTCCGAGAAGAGCAACCCCCCGGTGGTTGCCAGCGCGTCGGCGTCGGGGTGATACACCAGGTCGCAGGGGCTCTCGATTCCGGCCGCGGAAACCACGTCCAGCAGGTAGTCGTCCCGGACCATGAGCAGGGTGCGGGTGGCGCTGCCCGAGGGGAAGAAGACCTCGGTGCCCACCGAGGCCTGAAGGACCTGCAAATCAGGCCCCGGGGTTCCGAAATAGTCCACGGGCCTTGTCTCTTCCCCGCCGGCCACCTGGTTCTTCTCCCCCATCATGAGCGTGTTGTGGGCCACGGATTTCTTGTACCACCCTTCGTACTCCGGCAGAGAGTACTTCACCGTGCCCAGGTCGGGAAGCAGCTCCCTGTCGCGGTACAGCACGAGGCCGAGCTTGTCGTAATGCCCGTGTCCCCCCCCGTGCGGCCCGTAGTCCATGAGCGCGTACAGCACCTGCGCCCCGCTCCCGGCCCGGAGGACCCCCAGGCCGCTGGGTTCCAGGTTGGCACTGGCCAGCTCGTAGGGTACGGTCGTGTCGATCTGTGAGCCGTACAGGAGGGCCTCCCGGGAAGAGCGCGAGGTGCCGGCGTCGTAGATCCGGTCCAGGACCCAGCTGTCCCGGTCCCGGTTCCAGCGGGTGTTGGACACCTCGTAAAAGTTGGCCCGGCTACGGATCGAGTCGTATGTGCTGCTCACGTCGTTGATCCGGGGAAACTCCAGGTTGGGGAACAGCGTGTTCACCGGGGCGTCGTGCATCCGCTGCCAGGCGGAATTTTCGTACAGATCGATCCCGGACCGCCAGGCCGCCTCGGCCAGCTGCAGGTAGGCGCTCATGGTGTAGTAGTGGTAGCTCAGGGCCCCTTCGAACCAGATCCCGTCGTCCAGGACGGATTGGTCCATGTGAAACGTGAACCCGTGCCACCCGTACAGGGCCTGGTCGATCAGCCAGTCGTCCTCCAGCAGGAAGCCCACCGCACCCAGCGCCGCGTTGTGCCACGCCTGCCAGTTGGATTTGGCGGCATCGTACCGGAGGATGGTGTTCACCGAGGCGCAGAGAAGGTCATCCTCGATCCGGCCTTTTTCCTCCGGGCTCAACACACCGCTGTCGTAGATCGAGTCGTAGCCCGCCACCAGCTGCAGCAGCCAGACCGACTCGCTGAGGGTCTGGGCGTAGGCCCGGGCCCCCGTGAGAAACGTTCCCCCCCACCGGTCGTGGATCGGGTAGGTCAGGTACAGGTCTGCATAGGCCAGGAGCAGCTCCCGAACCCGCAGGGCGCATGCCTCCCGGGTCGCGTCGTCCTCGGCCAGCAGGCCGGCCAGACCCAGGGTTTTCACCGCACCCGCCAGGGAGCTGTGCCGGTGGCAGCGCCAGGCGGAATAGTACGGCTCACCGGTCCAGACCTCCCCGCCCGACGGGCAGAGGTGGCTGTAGGGCTCGGATGGGTCGTAGACCAGGGTGACACCGTGGTCCGGGCAGACAAATTCATGGCTCCATCCCCCGCCCTCGTCCGGCACGGTGATATCCGCGGCAAGCCAGCTCTGAGCGCTGTTCAGGATGCCGTTGTATACGGGCAGGGCCCAGTCCCTGTCCGGGCTGCCTTCCGCGATCTTGTTCCGCACCGCGTCCAGGTCCGCCGGGTCCCAGAACACGAACGGGTGCGCCCGGGAGTGGGGTTCTTTGGAACATTCGTGCTGGGTCGGACATCCGGTCAGCGTGAAGGAGATGAAGAACAGAGCCAAAACGGCGGGCAGGATGATAGTGCTTTTTTTCATCGGTTCCCCGGTTTTTCTTCTTATGGTGTGCGTGCGTTCGCGCAGGCTTCGAATCTGGGTGGCGTCCCCGTGGT